>NZ_JBHYNC010000045.1:0-39299 GCF_042743165.1 Gordonia sp. NPDC058843 | reverse complement strand
TCCACGAGGACCCGCTCCGCGTCATGAGCGACGATCAGCTCACCGCGCACCTGCGCACCCTCACCCGCCGCCACACCCTCGCCGTCGACGATCTGAGGACCAGCCGACCAGCGCCCGAGCGGACGCTGCGGGTGCGGGCCGACCACGCCGAACTCGCCGACACCGTCGACCGCATCGCCACAGCCCGCACCGCCGGACGCGCTCTCGCTGCCGCCGCAGCCCGCATCACAGAGGCGCGCGCCGCCGTGGCGGGACTGCCGCCGGCCGGGCGCGGACGCAAAGCACGCGCCGAGCACGACCAGCACCACCAGCGCCTTGTCGAGGCGGTCGCCGCGGCCGAGCGTCAGCACCAGCACCTCGCCGCCGCCCACGAACAGACCCGTCGGGACGTCGGCGTCCCCGAACATCGATGGGACGAACTGACCGCCCGCGCCGCCGACGTTGCCACGCTCGCAAGCGAACTGGCTGCCGCCGAGCAGGCCGACGCCCGAACCCGCCAGCTCCACCAGAAAGCCATCGACGACCGCGACGCTGCAGCCGCGGCCATCTCTCACGCCCGAGCCGAAGTAGCCCGCCGCGACACGCTTCCAGCCGAACATCGCGCAGCCGAAAACTCCATTCGCATCGCGCCTGGCAACGATGTCGATAGCCGGGTGACTGCGATGGCCAAGTCGCGACCCGGCGCAGCTCCAGAACTGACGTCGACGACACCACAGCATGATCGCTTTAGCGATTACGGAGTCGACGATTGACCAACCCATTCTGGTGATGACCAGCAGTCCTCGTCCTCGCAGCATCTTGCGAGGTAGCTCCTCCGACGCATCGAACAGCGCGCCAAGTAGGTGCCTACATCGTCTGAACGTCTAGAGGGCTTCGTCGGCGTCGGTCATACAGTGAAACCGCCTGTTCCAGCGTGTATACGCCAATTCCTGCAACAACTTTCAGTTGTTCGAAATCGAGAGAGAAGTCGGCTTGTCTGACGCCGCCGCCGAGGTCAGTATGAGGTGTCGCTGCTGATAGGTGCTCGAAGGCCCACCACTTCCCGTGTGCCATACCGGAGGTAATTCGCCATGCGGACTCGACTGAGCTCATCGCAGGGTGCTGTGGGACGCTCTGAACCATCTGGATGTACTTAACTCCCTGATTCTTGACAGGGAAGGGGGTGCCGTTGTGCTTCGCGAGTTCTTCGATGACTGCCTGCTTAGCGCGGCATTCCTGCGCGCCGTCCGGTTGCTGGGCAGCGTTGAATGCCTTCCGGTTCTGATCGTCATTGTCCCATGCCAGCAGCAGTAGGTTGTGAATGCGTTCGCGTCGAGAGTCAGGCTTCAGCAGCCAGTATGCGCACGCCGCGTTCTCGATCGCGGGCCTCGCCATCGCATAGTGGCTGAATAGCCAGCCGCGCCCATCCTCGAAGAGAGCCTGCATAATCGCACGCCAGTGTCCGATGGACGTCTGGATAGCTCGATCGACGTGATGACTGATCTGGTAGAAGCCACTCAACTGTTGGTTGTCGTAGTAGACCGCACTACCCGGTTCCAACTCGAAGTCGGAACGCTGTAGCCGATCCCAGATAGGCTCAAGGCGTTGGAGTATGGTCCAGACCGCCTCTTGGTCGGGAGGGAGCGGGTTCGTCACAAGTCCACCACTCTACGACCATGCGGGCGGTGCGGGATCTGCGGTTCGAGATCCTTCACTCCTCCGAGTCGGAGCCCTACACGCCGGATTTGGTGAGGTCAGTTCTACGGACGGGGGTTGAGCACGTGGAGTTCTCCTGGCCAGCTGTGCTTTTCAGCTGTGAACGCGACTACCTGGCCCCCGCGCTTGACGAGTTCTTCGTCAGAACTGTGGGCGCCGCGTGGAATGAGATACTGCGTGATGTTGATGCGCGACGTACAGCACGGCGGCCGCGAGCTGGGCGATCCGGCGAAGTGTCACCGGCCGCGGAACTGTTTGTGAGGGGCGCCGAAGCCGGGAAACGCTACAACACCCGTGATCCACAGGTGTGCTTGCGGATGCTTACCGATGATGACATTCCTCGCAACGTACGCGCTCAAATCCGGCGGGCGTTACCGGAGGAGGCGCGTGGGTTAGGCGTCGAGCTGCGCAAGTTCCGGAATGATTTGCACCACAACGAATTGATGACCGACGAAGAGATCCTCCGTGCGCTCGATTCCTGCGAGCGACTGTTACTTGCACTGGACAAGACGGACGCGGTCGCCGCGGTCCGAGCAGAGCGCTACCGACTTGGAAAGATCATATACGCGGACCCACCTGTCGTGGACGTCTCACCGCAGTCACTGACGCGCAAGGAGCGTCGGCAGTTGGCAAGGAACTCTTTGGCCGACCGGAAGCGGTGAGTGCCCTGAGCCGACGAGGCCCCCCGGCTGCAACCGAGGGGCCATCTGTGCCCTGGGCCGGCGACGCGGCCATCATGGGGCTGTTGTCAGCACACCCGCTAGGGGTTATGCGTGTCCGGCGAACCGGACTATCCAGCTTGGCTGGATGCCACGTGATGCTACTCGGAGTTGCCTCCGACGCAACCCCTCATGCACACAAACGGCGTGCCGCGATCTTGGACTCGGTCGCCTCTTCCCTTCTGCGTTGAGTTCACGCAGAATGTCTACACCCGAGCGGACGACCGCACTTCTCGGCCTAGACGACTGCAATCGCTGGGAGCACACCGAGTTTTCGGCCACCACACGGGGATGTTGTCAGCACGAGCCCGCTGGGCAGTGGCGATCCGTCGCTATCTGCCCAGCGTGGTTCGCGACCCGAAAAATGGAGATAGTTATGCGCTTCCCACGACTCAGTCATGTTGTGATCGCTGCAGCCGTATCGGCTGCAGCGCTACTAGGTGTGCAGACGCCGGCTCACGCCGACGTTAGTCCGGTTACCCGCATGGAAATCGTCGACTTCGCGAAGGACATGTGGGACGTGCCCCTGTCGGTGCTTGCCCTCTCCGGCTCGGAATGCACATACTTTGCGTCCTCGGCTTGGTGGGCAGGCGGGATCGAGCCGACCTCGGACTGGGAGCCGAAGAGCACCGACACGTCGAAGCTCGCGTCGGACAAGCTGATGAACCCGGGCCCCACAAAGGCGGCGGCCAGTGCGGACCACTTCGTGAAGTACGCGGCGAGCAGCAGTCTCGCAACCGTTCGAGAGGTTGCCTGGAGTGACAACACAGCAGGGGGCGCCGAGCTTGGCGATGTGATCGCCTACGACTGGAACGACGGTGCGGACGGGGTGGTCGATCACGTTGCGGTTGTGACCGGCTTCGCAGACGGTGGCTATCCGACTGTGACCCAGCATTCAGCGTCGCGGCTCGACCGGGGCTGGTCGTGGGACATCGATGGAGGTAACTGGATCGAGTACACGATGCCGGGGGCCAAGGTCTATCTCGTCCATCTGAACTGAGCCACCCCCCCAGATGGGGCGTTCCTCGAAAACTGAACGTTCGGGAGCGCCTCATTCTGGTGCCCGGGACTCCTCGTTGGGACGCTGGTTGACCGCCTCGTTGTCAGGGACTCACACGGTGTCGGCGTGGCTGAGTTCGATCACCACCACCCCCGCCGCGACGTCTCGACAATCCGGGCGGCCGGTGCCGGAGGACTGGCCAGCACCGCTCGCCCGACAGCGCCGGTCCGTCCGATCGCCCGAACGACGAAGGGTCGCACAGGCATTTCCTGCGCGACCCTTTGTGTGGTCAGCGGACTCTACGTAGGTAGACGTCGCCGGTGGGGACGCCGCCGGCGAACAGAACACCTTTGTAGCCGTGGGGTGTCTTGCGTAGTTCGATGCGGGAGTACCAGTGCGCGACTGGGTCACCGGCGATCGAGACGATGCCGCCGTTGCGGGTCTGGGTGATGTGGCTGTTGGTGGCATTCCACGGTCCGACGCCGTAGATGTCTTGGAAGAGACGGTTGCCGATCACTCGCGCGTTGGATTCCGGGTAGGGGATGACGCCGTACATGACCAGCTGGTACTTGTATCGGCCGTCGTCGATCTTCGCGTGCGCTTGCCCACTACCGAGGCCGAGACCAGTGGCGAGGCCGGCGGTGATGAGGAGTCCGGCGACGATGGTCTTGACGGTGGTGGAGAGTCGAGCTGTTTGCAGAGGCATGAAGTCACGTCCTGTTCGGTATCGGTTGCTGGTGATGGGTGGGCGGGTTTGGCGGTTCGCTTCTATCACGAACCCGGGACAGGCGTGGCTGGCGACGCTGGTCGCGCGTGGCGAGCCACGCCTGTCTGGTGGGTCACCCCCGCGGGGTGGGCTTGTGCTCCCGGGGGCCAGGTGATCTTGACGTGGCCGGTTTTGTGAGCGGTTGCCCGTTGTCGAGTCAGGTCCGAGGCGGCCTGCTCGATCTGCTTGCCCGCCGGGTCGAGAGCCGCATTGGGGGTGCGGCAGCGAGTTCGCACCCGCCAACGCCTCTGTCTGAACGCGGTGAATGGCACTGCTGTACTCATAGGTCCAGGTCGGGGTCGCGGTGGGGTTGTGTGCCGTTGCCGTCACCGAGTGGGTCGTGTGGCGGCGGCTGCGATCCGGTGTTCTCTGTGCATTCTGCCTCTGGTGGGGGTCGGGTGTCGGCGAGCAGTGTTCCGATTCCCGGTTCTGCTGTGGTGGTGTCTTTCTCGGCCTGATAGAGCTCCGCTTGGCGTTGGTGGGAGCGCTTCATCACGGCGACATAGTCGGCGGCATGATCGAGTCCGGCTTCTTCGACCATGACCGGTGTCGGGTTGAGTTCCAGACTCCAGCCGGGTTCGCGACCAGCGCTGCGCATCCGTTCCTCGGCAGCTTGGCGGGCGGCGACCGCTTCCTCGGATTGCTGGGCCTGTTCGATCTCCATCCGCAGTTGGCGCAGCCGAACCTGTTTGGTCTGCAACTCATCCGCGCGGGTGAACGGTGCGTCGATACGTGGGGCGTTGACCTCGACTTCGCGGCGGTAGCTGGCGATATCGGCGACCAGTTGGGCACGGGTGTCGTCGAGCCCGGTGTACAGGTTCTCCAGACGGGTGGCGAGACCGGACGCGGTCGCGGTGCGCCGCTCGGCTGAGGTGAACACCTGGGGGGCGTCCACAGTGAACCCCGGTCGCCCCGGGCAATCGAGCCACACGTGGATCTTGTCCTGGGCGAACTCGCGTGAGGCGTGCGCCTGGAGCCCCGACGGTATCGACGCGATCGGCATCGACTGCTTCATGCCCGCACCTTTGAGCTCGTGATAGACCGCGGTGACCCGCGACAACAACGCCTCGGACCGTTCCGGACGCTGAGGCCGGGGCCGGTCCCCGGTGACGACGAACTGCTTGCCGGCGTCGATCCACTCCTGGTGTCCGACCAGTAGAGCGTCGAGTTTGTCGATGCTGGTTTCCAATCGTGGGATGGCATGGTCGGCGGCGGCCACAACCCGTCGGGCGTGGGAGCGGGAGTCCGCGTGGGCGCTGGCCAAGGCGGACAGGCTTTTCACCTCGTCCTCCAGGGTGGCCATTTCGAGGAACCGTTCGTCGCCGGTCGCGGCGGCTTTGGTCGCCGCAGCGGCCTCAGACAGGGAGTCGTCGGCGATGTCGTCGACCTCGGCGACGTCGTCGAGCTGCCCGCGTTTGGCCTGCTCGATGAACGCCGCCTTGGATTCGACCTTCGACCACATGACGGTGTCCGTGGTGCCGGCGGTGACGTAGTTCAGAATCTCGATCCGCGGATTCTGGTTGCCTTGCCGGATGATCCGCCCCTCGCGTTGCTCGAGATCGGCGGGCCGCCACGGCACGTCCATGTGGTGCAGACCAATGAGCCGGCCTTGGACATTCATTCCGGTACCCATCTTCGAGGTCGACCCGACCAGCACCGCGATCCGCCCGGCTCGGCAGTCGGCCTGCAACGCCAGTTTCTGCGACGGCGATTTCGCGTCGTGGATGAACGCGATCTTCTCCGCGGGCACCTGATACTGCTCGACGAGAAGGTCTTTGAGGTTGGAGTACACCGACGGTCCGTCGGGACGCGGGGTGCCGCGATCGCAGAACACCAGCTGCAACGCCCCGCGGATCGGGGACCGCTCCCCTTCCTCGGTGAGGTACTCGTTCTCGGCGGTCGCGTGGTAAATGCGGGCGACCTGTTCGGCCACCGCATCAGCGCGGGTGTTTCCCGGATCCGGTTCGAGGTTGGCCAGCACCGGGTCGAGAGCAACGTTGCGGCCGTCGTTGAGGATCTTGAGCACGTTGTCGACGTCGGCGCGCCGCGGGTCGAGATGGTCGGCCCGATAATCCAGGTCGGCGATGAAATCGCGCCGCTCCTGACCGGGTGTGCTGGTGACGATCTGCCGCCCGTCATGGACGGGCAGGTTCGCCGGGACCTTTTCACGGACAACGACATCGGTGTACTGGGCGGCCATGGCGAACATTTCCTTGGGGTTGGAGAACGCCGACACCTTGGAGACCACCCGCAGTTTGGTGCCGGTGGCGTTGGGAATCGTCTCCGAACGGGTCGCGGTGAACGACGCCGCCCAGTCGGTGATCGAGCGGACCCCAGCCACCTCAAGCACATCCGGGCGCAGGTACTGCTGCATCACCCACGACTCGGCCAGCGAGTTCGCGATCGGGGTGCCGGTGGCGAACGTCGCGACCCGCTCAGCGCCCGGGGTGATGACCCGCCCGGCCGCGGCCGCCTGATGCTGGCGACGTTCACGCAGGTAGTCCAACTTCATCGACAGGTCCTCGGCCTTGTTCGACCCGGTCAGTGACAGGGAGTCGATCGCGCACTGGCGGCCCTTGTTCTTGTACTCGTGGGCCTCGTCGACGAACAGATAGTCCGCGCCGGTGTCTTCGAACAACACCCCATGGTCCTTCTTGGCCTGATCGGTCGCGGCGTCGAGCCGCTTCTGCAGCTGCTTCTTCGCCCGTTCGATCTTCTTGACCGTCGCATGCGTCATCTCGCCTGCGCCCGCGGACATTTCGGCGTCTAGGTCGGCCAACTGGTTCGCGATGTAGTCGACACGGCGTTGCGGGTGGACCCGGATGGCCTCGAACACCGACGCCGGGATGATGACCATGTCCCAGTCGCTGGTCGCGGTCTGCGCGGCGAACACGCGGCGGTCCTCGGCCGACATGCCCTTGCGTCCCACGAGCACGTTGGCCGCGGGATACCACATCTTCACTTCGCGGCCGAACTGCTCGATCAGGTGGGTGGGCACCACGATCCACGGCTGAGTGACCAGGCCGCGGCGTTTGAGCTCCATCGCCGACATGAACATCGTGCCGGTCTTGCCGGCGCCGACGACGTGGTCGAGCAGCACCGTCGGCTCGGCGAGAATGCGTGCCACCGCATCACGTTGATAGGGATGCGGCTCAAACACCGGGGACAACCCGGGCAGCACCAGCCGGGACCCGTCGTGTTCGGGCCGCACCCAGGTGTTGAAACGGCGATTCCACTCGGCAACGAGGCGGTCGCGACGCTCATCATCCGACCACAGCCACGACCGGAACTCGGTGGTGATCTTCTCCGCTTGGACCTGGGCGAGGATGGTGGCTTGGGCATCGACCTCCGGTGCACCTTCCTCCTGCGCCCGCCCCGAATTCTTGACCACGATCGAGCGTTGGTTGAGCAGCATCTCGGTGAGGTCAACCGCATCGAGCGCTTTGTCGAGGTCGGCATTGTCGGCGCCGTACTCGGTCCGCATCAGCGCGCTATTACGCTCATACGGCGGCACTTCGACCCCCCAACTACCCGCAGCGCGTGACACCCGCACGCTGTCGGCGCCGAACGTCTCGCGCACGAACGCCTCGTAGTCACGCGGCTCGATCCAGGTCGGCCCGAGTTTGACCGACCCGATCTGGGAAGGCTGCTTATCGGCCGGAATCACCTGCGCCAGTGCTTGTGTTAGTTCCACCCAGTCCCGGTTCCCGGGATCGGTGCGGGCAGCTTCGGCGGCGCGGGCGTGTTTGGCGCGCACGTTGCCCGACAACGCTGTGGGCGCGGGCACCAGGTCCTCAGGCATGTCCGGGTCGGCGTAGACCAGACCGCGGATCGACTCGCGTGCCTGCTTGGCGGGCTGGTCGAGCAGTTCGGCGACCCGGTCGAGATCGACCCGGCCGCGTTCCCCGAGACTGATCGCGACCGCTTCGGCCGGGGTGTCGGCGCGCGAGACCGGGACCGGCGCCACGACGACGTCGCGGGAGAACACCGCGGTCTTGCTCACGGTGCCGGTCTCCTCGTCGTAGCGCTCCAACGCCAGCACACCAGCCATTCCCGGATCGGCACGGACCGCCTCGAGATGGGTTTGGCGTCGCGAGGGTGCGCTGACCTGCCATGCCTTCTCATCGAGCTCGGCCGCCACATCCTCAGGCAACGGGCCGGGATAGTCGGCGCCGTCGGCGTCGCGGTGCGCGGCCCGCCACTTGGCTTCGAGTTCGGCGTAGCGGGTGGCGGCGTGCTCGGCGGTGCGTTCCTTGCCACCCACCAGCTTCGCCCGGTTCACCGGGCCGTAGGTGTTCAGGTAGGCGTCGTAGACCTCGTTGAGGTCCGCGCGCAGTGCGTCACGCTCGGCGCGGCTGCTCTGGGTGCGTTGGGCGGCGATCGTGGCCGCGAACAGGTCACGCAACCGCAACAGGTGCCGGGTCTCGGTGGCGCGGGTTGCGGGCACCTTGATCGGCTCATCGCCACCGATCCCGCGCCGCGAGAACACTCCGGTGGTCTCGTCATAGCTGACGTGCCCGATCGGTATGTCCTGGCCGTAGAGGGCGTCGGTGTCGAGGGCGCCGGCGGTGAACTCCATCCCGGCCGTGGCGGTGTCGTCGGCGAGGAACAGCCCGTCACCGCGTTGCAGGGCGGCATCCACGATGCCGGTCAGCCGGTCGTCGAGGTCGGCGGCAACATCGGTACCGGGTTCGGCGGCCACGACGAGCATCCCGTCGCGGTAAAGCCCGCGATCGACACGCATCGTGCCCAGCACATGCTCCGGGTGGGTGGTGAAATAGCGGTTCACCCCAAGCTCGGTGGTCTCGCCGGCCCGGTCGGTGAGCGCGGTGAGGTCGGAATGCAGCCACTCGGCGTCCGCGGGTGCGGCGGCGTCGGGTTCGCGGCGGCGGAACACCAGGACGTCGGTGACGACCTGGGTGCCGGCGACCCGTTCGAATGCCGTCGACGGCAACCGCACCGCGCCGACGAGGTCGGCGACGGCGTGCATGTCTCGGCGGGCTTTGTCCGAGGCCGCATCCAGCGTCCCGGCGGTGGTGATCGCCATGACGTATCCGCCGGGGGCGGTGAGGTTGAGCGACTTGAGCAGGAAGTGGTTGTGGATACGGTGGCGGGCCGGATTGTGGATCGGGTCGTGCACCGTGAACCCGCCGAACGGCACATTGCCGATCACCGCGGCGAACGAGCCGTCCGGGACGCGGGTGGTCTCGAAGCCTTCCAACCGCACTTGGGCGTCGGGGTAGAGCAGATGGGCGATCTGAGCGGTCGTCGGGTCGAGCTCCACGCCCACCATCTGCGCGCCGGGCGGTGCCAGACCGATGAACGTGCCGCTGCCGCACCCTGGTTCGAGTACCAGTCCGTCGTCGAACCCGGCGCGTGTCATCGCCGACCACATCGCTTGGGCGATCGCGGGATCGGTGTAGTGGGCGTTGAGGGTGGAGGCCTTCGCTTGGCGCCACTGCTCGGAATCCAGCAGGGCGCGCAGCTGCTCGCGTTCGGTCGTCCACTCCGACTTGGACTCGTCGAAGATGTCGGCCGCCGCACCCCAGCCCGACCACCGCGCCAGGACCTCGTGCTCGGCCGCGGTCGCCGGGCGTCCGGTGCGGGCGGTGTCGGTGAGGACCTCGAGTGCGGCGATGTTTGCGTGGGCGCGGGCTTTGGCCCCAGACGGCACCAGCACCGTTCCCGGGTGGGTGAACCGGGTCGCAGGCCCCACCTCGGCCGCCGACGGAGTGGTGTCGTCGTCGGTCGCAACGCTGGCGGCAGGTTCGGCCTGCGGTGCGGGTTCGGTCGGGGTGTCGGGTTCCAGGCCGGCCACCACATGGTCGGCCTTGACGTAGACCACCGAGCCGTCCGGGCGTCGCGCCGGGGTGACCCGAGTCCTCGCCCACGCCGTCAGCGGCAACCCGGTCTCGGATTGCGGCACCTGCGGCAGCGCGTCGTCGGCCTTCGGTGGCAGCGGTGTCCCGCCCGGGTCGACCACAGCCGGGTCAGTCGGGATCCGCAAATCGTCCAGAGACTCAAACAGCAGCCCCTGGCCGTCGTCGACTACCTCCGCACGCGCTCGGCGTCGGCGCGATCCTGATCGGCCAGCGCTGCGGCCACCATCGCGGTCAGCTCCGGAACCAGCGGATGCCCCGGCCCGTCGGGCACCGCCAGCCCGTCGTTCAGACGTGCTTGCAGCAGTTGTTCGGCCCACACCTGGAACTGCGGCGTCTGATCCGGCCACACCCGCTCGGTCAGCTGTTCGGTCTCGCGGGTCGCCTCGATCGCCCACGGCGTCAGCCACCGCTGCATCCCGGTCATCGTGTCCGGGTTCGGATCGTCGTCCGGCTGGTCGTCGTCCTCGGGACTGCGGTGGCCCTCCCACACCGTCGCCAGCACCGTCTCCTCCGCTGAGTAGCGGGCCTGCTGATACAGCCGCTGAGTCGTCTGCACGTCCGGGTCGTTGCCCCCGTGCTCGGCCTTCCACGCCGCGATCGTCGCCAGCTCGGTCTGCGACTGCGTTTGCGCGATCTCGGCCTCCAGCCGTGTCACTTCCGCGGTCAGGAAGTCCTCGAACTGCGTGCGGTCCATCTGCGTCAGTTCCTGGGCGTACCGCTCGGTCAGTGTCGTGCGGAGATCGTGAAACATCGGAGTCCTCCTCGGTGTGGGTATCCATAGTGCTCTGCGATGCCGACATCCGCTGCCCGGATGGGTCGGTGTCGGCGAGCAGATCGAACAGATTGGGGGTGTTGTCCTCAGGGGTGGCGTTGCGTGCCATGCGTCGAGCTCCTACCAAAGTGAGGTCCACTCCCCGCCCGGGCTACGCCAGTGCAAGGGTGGGTGGCTATCGTTTCTCACTGGTCAGAGGCTCGATCTCTGACCGATCAGTGCCCTGGCAGGTGTTGACCGCACCTGCCAGGGCCTGAGTCAGGTCAGATGGTTTCGCCCCAGAAATACCACCGGTTATCCGGCGCGGACCAGAAGCACCGCGATACCCGGATGTAGGCGCCTTTGTGGTTGTCGCACAGTGTTTGTGAGGCGAACGGCCCGACACGGTAGTTGGGCCAATCGGGACTATCGCCCGAGACCTTGGGTAGGGCGTCGGCTGTGCCGGCGCCCATCAACGAACTTAGGGCGATCGATGCTCCGGCGCCCACGGCGGCGATCGCTGCGACGGTGCGGTTCGTCTTGGTCTTGTTCATGGTGTATCCGTTTCAATCGATGGTGAAATGTGTTGTGGTAGTTGCGTGTAATGCGTTGTAGCCGTTCCGGTGCCAACCCCCTTTGCTCTTAGCAGTCGGTCAGACTGGTGGGGAGTTTGGCCGCTGTTCCTCGTCCGCGAGGCCAGTGCCGGGGTCGACGCCGTAGTCCTGGCGTCCGTGTGGTCGGCGTCGTTGGCGAAGGGCGGCTCTGGTGACGACGATGGCCCCGGTGATGGCAAGGACCACCAGCAGCACGAAGCACCCGACGAGCGCTATATGGATCAGTGGTGGCATGACGTGACTCCGTCCAGGGGGTTATGCGGCGGTGGTGTGGTCGGCCGGCGGGTCGAACCATCCCGGCGGTGGTGGGGTGCAGGTGTCGATGAGCGTGTCGGTGGCGGTGTGCTTGTCGGGGGTGCACAGGTAAAGCGGCCCGTTGCCTGCGGTGAGGGTGCGCCAGTGGGCGTCGAGGTGGGCGGTCCACCACGACGACAGCGCGGCGGGGTCTTCGCTCAGTCGGGCGGTCTCCCAGGCCTTCCACAGCTCCTCGAGGCGGATGACGACTTCGTCGTGGCGCCACCACTGCGCGCACCAGCGGGTGTCGCGGTCGAAGCGTCCGGCCTTGATGTGGCTGAGCCAGTTGGTGAACCAGTCGGCGCCGGAGGTGAACCGCCAGTGCGCGCGGGGGTCCTCGTCGGGGGTGTCGGTGTCGTGGGTGGTCATCGGTAGGTCCTTTCGCAGGTGGCGGCGGGTTGGGGTGTGGCGGGTAGTGCTGCTTGCTGGGCTGCGCGTTCGGTCCCGCAGGCCTTCTTGGAGGCGTCGATCAGTTCGGCGTAGGGGCCGAGCCAGTAGGAGTTCTTGGTGGTGACGACGGTGCGGTTACCGGACGTGGCCAGCACTGCGCGTTCGGCGGGGAGTGCTTTGAGGTCGTCGATGCCGAGGATGGGTTCGCTGGACCAGGATTCGCTGGTGCTGGTCGACCCGAGACCGGAGCTGGAATGCGACCGACTGCGGCGCCGGACATCGCGTTGGCCGATCATGCGACTCAGGCCCGACAGGTAGGACTCGTTGTTCGATGATCCGGCGTAGATGTAGACGTTCGAGGAGTCCACGAGCATGTCGAGTTTGTCCTTGGACCACACTTTCGCGGCCTGGGCCAGCGATTGCAGCATCGTGACGATGACGATGCCCTGGCTGCCGAAGTGGGAGTACCAGTCGGGCAGTTCGGGCAGCTTGCACACGTTGGCGGCCTCATCGAGCACCGCCACGACCGGCACCGACAGACGTCCCCCGTTGCGCCGTGCTTGGGCGACGGCGGCTTTGAAGATAGTGTCGGCCAGAGCGGTGGTCAGTGCAGTGGCCGCGCCGGCGCCTTCCATCGACAGCGCGTACATGGTGTCGGTGGAGGTGACGAACGCTTCCGGATCGAACTTGGGCAGATCGTGGCGAATGTCGTTGTCGCCGACGGTGTTGTCGCCGTCGAACCGCACCCGCCGGGGCGGCAGGACTGATCGGGCGTAGGCGGGCACGGTCATGACGTTGATGAACCGTCGCGCCATGTCGTAGAGGCCGTCTTGCTGGCGAGGATTGAGGTTTGCGGCGGTGTCGATCTTGGCGGCGGCGTCGTGGTGGCCGTGGCGGGTCAAGACCTGGCGGGCGACTTTCAGTGTGGGGTCGGTGAGCCATCCGTCGACGTGCTTGAGGTCTCCCCCACCGACCGATGCAGCCAGGATGTGCAGGGCCAGGAGTTCTTTGGCGCCGCCGTCGAAGTAGGCGTCCAGGCGTGATCCTTCGGCGGTTTCGGCTCCGGCGAAGATCGCGGCGAGCTCGCGGGCGTCGGAGAGTTCGCGCACGCACCAGAACGGGTCCCACCACCACTGCTGGCCTTGGGTGCCGGCGATGTGCTGGAGGTCTGAGAGCCAGATGGTGCCGCGGGTGCGTGGGGGTTCGTGCCGGTGGGTTCGGTAGGCCCACAGTGCGCGCAGGCCTTGTCTGGTGGTGTCGGCCTTGGCGGCGTGGGTGGTGAGGTCGTTGCGGTCGCGCACCCAGCGGGTGGCGTCGTAGATGTCGGGCTTGTTGGAGGTGGCGAACACCGCGCCGGGTGCCTGGCAGATCATCGGGATGGCGTATCCGGTGGTCTTACCGGATCGGGGTCCGCCGATGATGAGTCCGACCCATTCCCAGCTCATGTACAGCGCGGAGGTTCCTGATCCGATCAGCGATCCCAGCGCCAGCCCGTAGTCGAAGTGTCCGGTGATGGCATCGCGGCCGCGGAGGCGCTGTGCGGAACGCTTGGCGTCGCGGGCGGTGATGGCGTGCAGTTCCCGCGGGCGGGGAAGAAACTGTGCCACCTGGTCGAACTCGCGCAGAACGGCGGTGGCGGCGCGATGACGTCCCACGATGACGGTCACCACGGCGGCGGCGATGATCGCGACCACGAGGAGCAGGGTGGAGGCCACCGGCCACTCGAAGGTGCCGTCGACGGCGGCGGTGGCCGGGTTGATCAGCACCGGGCCGGGCCGTCCGGTGAGCCAGCAACCTGCTCGCCAGCACACATAGACGATCGCCAGCAGCGCGAACAGGGCTGCGGCGAGGTAGTAGCCGACTATGGATTCGTGTTGGCCGCGGTCGCGGCGATGGGTGGTGCTCACAGCTGGGCTCCGGTGTCGAGGGAGACGCTGGCCCCGATCTCGGGGACCGGGGTGGTCTGCCAGTCGCTGTCGCCGGCGGCGATCAACGCGGCTTCGGGAGCGGGTTCGGTGTCGGCGATGAGTTCACTCATCGAGCGGTGCCCGCCCGCGGACGCGGCGTCGTCAACGTCGATGGCATAGTTCGCGGCCGAGGTCGACACCTCGTCGAGTAGATCGGTGTCGGCGACCCCGCCGAGGTCCTGGTCGCGGTCGCGGCCACCGATGGTGTCGGGATCGACGCCGGCGTCACGCAGCCGCTCATCCCAGGCTTGCGCCCATTGCTCGGCGCGCTGGGCGGTGGCTTTGGTCTGGGCTTCTCGGGCGGTGTCACCGCCCCGGGCGGCCTCGGCGGCGGCCTCGCGCGCCACATCGGCTGCGGCGTGCGCACCGGCCCAGCGGGCCATCAGATCCGGTGTCAGCGGGTGGCGTTCGGCGCCTGTGTCGGTGTAGCGGGGCGGGCGGGCGCCGGTGGCGCGCGCGGTGTTCAGGCGTTGCTGAGCGCGGGTCTGGCGGGCACGTCGGCGGTGCTGCTGGTTGCGGACCTCACGTAGCGCTTCGTCGGCGCGACGTCGGGAGTGACGCATGATCGTGCGGATTTCGTCGAAGATGTCGTCGACTTCGCGGCTGTTGTCCTGGGGGACGCTCTGTGGGTCGAGCATGGTGTGCCTTCCTTCGAGGGGCGGGGGTGGGAGTCGGTGGTCAGGTGTCGGCGCGGGGGTAGGTGGCGACCTTCCAGTGACCGTCGACGCGGACGAGTTCGGCGGTGACGGTGAACTTTCGGAAGGAGGTCACCGTGGCGTCGATGCCAAGCACGGTTTGGGTGACGGTGCCGTGCGCACTGGCCTTCTGCGGTGAGATCAGCACCGCCGAGGCGCCCTCGACGCGGGCGGTGATGACGTCGAGGGATTGCTTCCATGCGCCCCACTGGGCGCTGGGCCGCACTGTCGCCGGGCTGTCCGCTGAGGCCAATGCCTGGCCGGTGAGGGTGTCGCGGGTGCGGCGCAGCGCATCGGTGGGTGAGGTGTCGGTGGCGGGTTGCCAGCTGAACATGGTGGTCACGGTGGTGGTGAACACCCCGATCGGCTCGGCGCGATCGGGCAGGCCGGGCGGGTTGCTGTAGTGCTCGCCGTGGTCATCGTGGCCGTGTGCGGGTTCGGTGGTGTCGTCGCTGCCGGAGCATCCGGCCAGTGCGGCGATCAGCACAATCGTGAGGACGGCCAGCATGTGACGGTGGCGGTGGTGGTTCATCGGTTCTTCTCCGGAAGTCCTTGATCGGCGAACTGTTTGGCGTAGGCGATGACTTTCTGGCCGTACGGGCGGGTCTGGGTGTCGTAGTCGCCGCCGGTGGGTGTTCCGCCGGCGTTGAGCACCGCGCCGACTCCGGCGTTGTAGGCGTAGGCGTAGAGAATCTCGCGCCCTTCGGCGGGTTCCTTCACCCGTCCGGAGGCGATCGCGGCGTCGATCTGTTTGGCGTTGGCGCATGAGAACCGCCCGGCGGCCATGACGGCGTCACCGATGTCGGTGGCCGAGGCGCGGCCGTTGCCGTCGTCGTCTTTGGCCCAGGACGGGTAGGTGTAGTCCATGAACTGCATCGGCCCTTTCGCCCCTGCCGGGGACACCAGAGAGGCGTTGAACCCGGTCTCCTGCTTGCCGATTCCGCCGAGGAACGCCGAGCTGATCTGCGGACACAGCAGTCCGGCCTTGCGGAACCACGGCTCGTAGGCCGGTGGGACGCGACCGGCGGCGAGGTTGTCGACTCCCCCGCCGTGCTGGTCCTCGACCGGGCCGCAGTCGGCGCCCTCGTCGGCACTGATCCCGCCGGTGATCCCGGGTGCGGTGTAGACCTCCCCGCCGCGGGGCATGCCGTGGCCTTCGACGGTGGCGTGGACGTGGTCGAAGTGGTTCTGGGTGGGGTCGCCGCGGTCATCCATGACGTTGGACTTGCCGACCACCGGGTAGTAGGTCTGGCGCCAGATCGTGTACTCGAGCTTGAAATGCTTCTTGTTGTCGAGGATGTATTTGTTGACGGCGTTGCCGAGCGCGATCCCCTGTGCGGAGGTGTAGTTGGGGATCATGACGTCGACGGCGCGGCCGGACGGGTGGTCGTTGAAACCGCCGCCGTCGGCGCGCCAACCGCCGATGGTCTGGATCTGGGGGAACTTGGCGGCGATCGCACGGGCCAGGCGGATGGTGTCGACCTGGATGTGCGCTTCGGAGCCCTTGGACTTCGGCAGCGGCGGCAACGGGCCCGACGGCCCCGACGGTGCGGGCGGACCACTGGGGGCGCCGGCCGGTGGCGGCACAGCGGCCGCGTTGAGGAACGTGCCTGCCGGTGCCGGTTTCTTGCCGGTGACACCGGCCTTCTTCGAGGCGGTCGGCCAGGCGCCCCAGCCCTGGGACCCCAGGACGCGGTTGGCGACCTCCATTTGCTGTGCGCGGGTGGCTTTGTCAGCGGTCGGCGCATACTGCGCGCCGCCTGCGCCGGTCCACGTCGACGCCGCGAACTGCAACCCGCCGTAGTAACCGTTGCCGGTGTTGATCTTCCAGTTGCCGCCGGATTCGTGCTTGGCCACGGCATCCCAGTCAGCGGCAGTGACCACGTCGGCGGCGGGCACTACCCGATGTGCGGTGAGCACCCGCGGACCACCCGGTTGGGCCGGAGCCCGTCCGGCAGGGGCGGCGCCGGGTTCGGGGCTGGTGGAGACCCACCCGGCCGGATCGACCGAGTGTCCGCCGGTGAAGTCGCGGTGCCCGCCATCCCACACCTCGAAATGCAGGTGCGGGCCGGTGGATTGGCCGTCGTTGCCGAGCTTGGCGATGTGTTGTCCGGCGGTGACTTTCTGGCCGGCTTTGACCAGCACGCCGTCGGCGAACATGTGCCCGTAAACCGTGGACCACACGTGTCCGTTGATGTTGTGGGTGAGCACGATCCAGTGCCCGAACCCCGAGGCGCTCCCGGCGGCGGTGACGGTGCCGTCGGCGGCGGCATAGATCGGCGCACCGATCGCCCCGGCCAGGTCGATACCTTCGTGCATCGCCCCATCGCGTGGGCCGTAGCCGGAGGTGATCTGAAAGTCCTTGACTTTCATCGGCTTGACCTTGGCGCCGGGTGAGAGGGTGGCGTCGGCGGGTTGGTCAACACCGCCGGTCAGCGGCAGGCAAGCGTCGTCGTCACCGGCCACGGAGATGATGACCGTGCACGAGGCGAAGAACCCCATGACCAGTGCCAGCAGCGGCACCAGCAGTTTGGAGGCGTTGCCCTCACCCACGAGGCAGACCCCGATAGTCGGTTGTGGTGGTGTCGAGATCGCGGACGTGCTCAGTCAGCGCCTTGTTCATCGAGCGCATGACGTCGAGGCGGGTGGCCCATTCGCGGTCGCGGGCGGTGACGTCGCGGCCGACCCCGGCCGCCCGGCACCACCGCATCACAGTGTTGGTGCCGGCGCCGATGTTGCCGGCGACGTCGGCGGCCGCGGCGGTCAGCGACAGCGATGTGCGGGCCAGCAGCTCAGCCACCGCGCGTACGGCCAGCCGCCGGACTTCCTCGGAGTGGGCGGTGCGACGCGGGTTGGGTTCCACCACCCAGTCCTGCACCTGCTCCCAGGCACTGGGTCGCGGGTCGAGCGGGGTGGTCGTGCCCGGGTCGCTGTCGGTGCTCATGCCGCGGATCCGGACTTGGCGCCGCGGCCGCGGTTGAAGCGCTTGTTGGTGTTGTGCATCTCGGTGGCGCGCTCGGTGGCGGTCAACCGCATCTGCACCGGGATACCGGGCTGCTCACCCTCTTTGATCAGGAATTTGCCCATACCCGGGGGGACGGTGTTGGTTTCGGTGCCGGTGGCGCGGACCCCGTCGGCCCAGGCCGCTTCGCTGATCTCGGAGACGACCGGGTCGTCGATGCCGCGGGGGGTGGTCGCCCACTCGGCGAGGGTGGCGGCCTCCTTCTCGTTGAGGTTGACCTTGCCTTCCATCAGCGAGGCTTCGTCCTCGGGTAGCGGGAAGCAGACCTTGACCCGGGCGCGGTCGAGAAAGCCCATGGCGCGCTGGCGATCTTCCATCGAGTCGAACGCCTGGAGGTCCTTGACTGTGTGGGTGGTGAACAGGCTGCCGGTGCCCTGTTCGCGCTGGACGCGGGTGACTTCGTCGACGCGCCACACGATGCCGTTGCCGACACCGAGCACCAGCGAGAACTCGTCGCACACCAGGTCGTAGTTGCGGGGCTCTTGCAGGCCGTGATCGGAGAGCAGGTGCGAGGCTTCGACGGCAGAGAACCCGTCCGACCAGCACGCCAGTAGTACCGCGGCGCGCAGCTTGCGGGCGTTGGCCGGCAGCCGGGACATGTCCACGCACACCCCGAGGGCGTCGATGTCGATGGGCTCTTTGGTGGGGGCGTTGAAGATCTCGCCGAACTGCCCCGACACCAGCTGGTCGAGCGACTGGCGCAGGTTCTCGGTCAGCAGCAGGTAGCGGTCGACGGCGATCGCGTCATGGGGTCGCCGCCCCAGGGCGCCGGAGGCATCGAGGAGGTCCTGGTGGGCGCGGCGCACCTCGGGATTGGTGTCGGCGTCGCGGGCGGTGGCGTCGATGAGAGTTTGCGGGACCTGGCGCAGCAGGGTGAGCACATCGCCGGGCAAGGGCGCATTGGTCAGGGTGAACTCGTTGGCCGTGCCGTAGAGCACCCGCAACGCGGTGGTCAGCAGAGTCTCCTCGTGCGGCGCGATCGGGCGGCCGGAGCTGATCTCGAGCAGGCCGGTCGCGGCGGTGACCTGCCGCGCCCGCATTTCGCGTTCGGCGAGTTGGCGTGCGGCGGTGGGCAACCGGGCGATGAGGTTGCCGAAGGTGCCCACCGCCAGCGGGTTCATCGGCGAGTCGAAGCCGACGCTGGTGACCTGCGGGGTGACCGGTGTGCCGTCCTCGCGGTACTGCACCCGGCCGTCGCTGTCGTGGAGGACCATCTGGCGCATCATGTTGACGAAGTCGGGGCGGTGATCGCCCATGATGAGCGGCCGGACCCCGGTCGCGAGGTCATGGCAGACGATGCGCCGGTTCAGCGTGCTTTTGCCGAACCCGTTGAGTCCGAACACCATCGCTGACGGGGCGGTGATCTGTCCGGCCTCGAACCAGCCGATCTGATCGAACCCGACGGGCTGTCCGGTGTCGAGGTGCGAACCGACGGGCGCGCCGTCCAGGGGGGCTGAGGCGCCGATGGGGAACGGGTAGAACCCCGGCACATGCGCGGTGGTGCCGCGCAGCTCGTTGGGGCGGCGCACGTGGGCCACGCGGCCGCCGCCACGCCCGTCGAAGCCCCGGTTGGTGCGGATCAGGGTGGGCACGTCGAACTGGATCGGCCGGGCAATGGCGGCTTCGTGGCGTTCCCGGCGGCGGGTGTCGTTGTCGAGCTTCTGGCGGGCGAGGTAGCCGCTGATCCCACCGCTGCGGGCGGTGTCGAGCAGGTCCTCGCGGGTGTCGTCGTCGTAGAACGTGGTCGGCTTGGTCGAGCGTTCCTTGGTGCTCGGGCGGGTAGCCGAAGCCGCACCAGCATTGAGGCGCAACGTCGACGGCGTGGTGTCGCCACCGGGGGTGGCGGTGGTGGCTGTGCGGAGGTCAGTGACAGTCATGGTGGCGTCTCGCAATCGGTTAGCGGTGGCGGTGGCGCAGGGCTTCGTCGGTGATGTCGCCGTGTTCGGGCAGCAACACCCCCAGCCCGATTCCGGCGGCGAACAGTTCGGCGTGGCGGTCATAGCCGCTGCGCACGCCGAGGCGGGCGAACAGCGGCAACCGGTTTCGTAGGGCGTCCACCGACGGCGTGCGGGGACGCGGCTCGGTGATCGTCAGCGTGGCGCCGAAGCGCTGCAGCACGGGCTCGAAGGTGAGCCGAACCGGGTCATCGGGGTGAATGGTGTCGGCGATGCACGTCGCCCGCCAGGTGATCGCCAGCCGGGTGCGCGGAGTGGTCGGGTCACGCTCGAGGAGCTGGGCCAGTACCGAACCCATCGCGTGTGGCGGTTCCAACACGTGTGGGGCGATCACCCACGTCGCCGAGAGCAGGTCGTTGTGGCAGAACACATCGCGCACCCGGTGCGGTGTCGAGTCCGGCGCGATGTCGGCGAATGTAGGCGAGGTGTCCTCGACCAGGCCGCCGCGGTAGGCCCGCACCCCGACCGCGGCGACCTGCGCTGCGGTCAGCGGCGTGCTGTCCAACCCGGCGGCGTGCAGGGACCCGATCAGAGTGTGCAGGCGCCGGCCCACCTCCACGGCCATCTCGTCGGGAGTGGTCTTCATTGCCGAGGTGGCCGCGACGAAGGTCACCGCGAGATAGGTGTCGGTGGCGAGGTCAGCGACGTCGAGGTGGTGATGGCCCTCGGGGACCATCCACTGCCGGTGGGCGGTGTCGGTGCGGGGGAAGGTGTCGGCGACTGCGGTGACCGCGACGACATCCCAGGCGTCGGCGCCGAAGTCGATGCGGGTGTAGTCGCACAGTTGTTGCCAATCGCGCAGTGTCGCGCCGGTCGCGGCGAGGATCACCGTGTAGTGGCCGGTGGCGTGGGCCCGGATCAGGCCGTAGTCGTGGCCACCGGCCGAGCGGTGTTCGGTGATCGACAGGACGGTGTTGATCTGGGGCAGGGATGCCGCCGAGGAAGATAGGCGGGCGCGGGAGCGCTGGAGCAGCGAGGTCAGGGCCGGCAGCGTCGGCATCGCAGGGTGGTCCTTTCTGTCCTGGATTAGGCGGCGAGTTTGTCGGAGACGGTGCTCTCTTCGGAGAGCACGACACCGAAACCCAGTCCGGCGCAGAAGGTGACGAGTTGTTCGTCGCGGGCAGGTTCGAGTGGGGTGGCCGCCGAGAGGCCCAGATCGGTGACGAGGGTTTCGATCTTCTGGGTGTCGGCGCCGATGGGGCAGGTGGCGGTCACGATCATCGACACCCGGGTCACGCCTGCGCCGCGGGCCTGTTCCTGACGGGCACCTTCGGCGCTGTCCAGGCGCACCAGCGCGCGTTCGGGCAGTTTGCCGACGTTGGTGCGCACGGCCTGGCGGGCATCGTTGTGGTCCTTGTTGACGATGGTGGTGGCTTGGGCCGGGGTGTAGGGCTGGTAGACGAAGGTGACGCGTTTGCGCGGTACGTCGCTGTTCGGGGACAGCAGATCGGCGAGCACGTTGGAGTCGAACGGCGCCTCGGGTTCGTTGCGCATCGTCCACGACATCGACTGCGCCGCATCGTGAAGCAGGCGGCCGTGCTGGTCTGAAGCTGAGGTCGGTCCGCAGTCTTCCCACCGCAGGCGCATCGGCTCACCGCTCATCAGACCGATCTCGAGGTCGAGCTCGTCGGCCGGGGAGAAACTGCGGCGAGCGATCGCGCAGATCTCGCGTTCGAGCATCGGCCGTACCCGCAGACCGGCGGCGTGGCAATAGTCCCGAATCCGCCCGAGTCGTCGCGCGAGCTCGTTGCCCATGTCGGTGGCGTCGCGTTTGCGGTGCATGGTGTCCGCGCGCCAGGTCAATCCGATCCGGGCTTCTAGGCGCACTTCGGCGGTCGGTACCGCTTCAGTGGCTTCGATGATGATCTTGCGGGCCAACGCTGGTGCAGTGTCCTTGAGCCGCGACCGCACGATGCTGGAGGCCCGCATCCCCGACTCGGGCAGGGTTTCCATGGTGACCGTGGCGGCCACGAAGTCCGGTGATTGCCCGAGGAAGGTGAGCATGTCGCCGAGGCGGGCGACCCAGCGGTCCCGCACGGGCTGGTCATTCCACTCCCCGCCCTGGGGCCAGGTCCGCAAGACCAGGGTGTAGAAGTTCTTCGACGACAACTTGATCAGGCCGAACGGTGCCGACCCGTCGCCGGGTGAGAAGTTGAACGTCTCAGCGGTGGCCAGCGGTCCCGGTGGCGGGGTGCCGTCGGGGATCATCGTGAACGGCCCGGACCGCACCAGGGTCTCACCGGCACGGCGCGACTTCGACACCGACCGTGCACCCATGCCCAGCTCCCACGCCGAGCGGCCCCGCAGCGACACCACCAGCGGCACAAACAGCACAGCCAGCGTGAACGGCAGCCCGAAGAACTTGATGACCCCAGGCAATGGCAGCATCAGGCCGACGACGGCGATGAACAGGAACCCGAGCAGCACCATCGTCGAGAACATGGTGAACCCGAAAGCGCCGGAGGACCGGAACGCCGCCGCAGGGCGGTACAGCAGTCGGCGGGTGCCGGCTTTATCGGTCATGACAACCTCTTTCGACAGTCAGAGAAGATGGGTCGGTGGCGGCTAGTGCGCCATGGCGTGTTCGTTCCAGCCCGAACGCATCGGCGGTGGGCTGCTCAGTGACGGGTCGGCACTGGTGGTGGCTTCGACTTCGGATTCGACGCTGTCGCTGACGGTTTGCATTGCTGCCCCGGCCAGCCCGCCGGCCGAACCCATCGCATCGCCCAGCCCGGAGGTGGGACCGCCGCCGCCTCCCCCGCCGCCTGAGCTGGCCTGGCCGCTCTGGCCACCGGAGAGGGCGGGTTGGGCGCCGGGCCCGCCGCCACCCGAGGGCGGTGGTGGTGAGGGTGCCGACGCTGTGGAGATGCCGCCCGAGGGTCCGCCGCCGCCGCGACCCGCGATCGAGGACATGCCGCCCCCGCTCGCGCCGCCGCTGGCCCCGGCGGTCGCCCCGCCCGAGGCGGCCGCGGCCGCGACCTTGCCCGCCGCGACACCTGCACCGATGGCCGCGCCGGCCGCTGCAGCACCTGATCCGCCGCCGCCCATGCTTGCCACCGCGGGTGCAATAAGGCGCATGAGCGCGGGTAACACGAACGCGCACAGCATCATCAGCACCATGCCCAGGACCACCTGTTGGGCGTTGTCTTTGGAGGCTCCGGCGCGAAACGCCACGAAGTAGGTCAGCGCGCCAACGGGTTTGAACAGCAAGAACGCCACCGACCACGCGACGAGGCGCTGGTAGCTCTGCGAACCGGGTCCGGTGCCGGAGAATGCGGCGGACACCGGTAGCGCGGCGACGACCAGCAGCAGCATCGCCTCGCGCACCACCAGCAACGCCAACTGCAAAAAGGCGCCCAGAAACCCGACGAGCGCGAAGATGCCGATAGCGGTGGTACCCAACGCGGAATTGGTCAGCAGGTTGAGTTTGAGGAAGTTCTTGATGGTGTCGCCGTTGCCGCCGCCGGCGGTCACCGATTCGCTGACCAGCCAGTCGGAGATGCCGTCGGCGATCCGACCGCCCACGGTCAGTGCCAGCGGGATCGCGGCGGTGGCCATCGCCGAGCGGAAGATCAGTTTAAATCCCTCTTCGGCGTCATCGGCCAGGGAGCGTTTGCGGTCGATCATCATCCGCAGGCCGAAGAACATCAGCGAGAACGTCAGACCGACGATCTGGATTTGCAGGGTGTGATCGTGCACTTCCTGCATGAGGGAGGAATTGTTGTCCAACTGCGGGTTCGGCAGTTTGATCCACCACGCCATCGCCCACGTCAGGATCGTCTGGTAACCCTCGAGCAACGAGTTGACGATCTTCTCGAACGTCCCGCCGACCACACTGCCGGCCACATTGCTGGCCGCGTTGCCCGCGGCGTCACATACGGCGCGGCTCAACGGGCCCGCGACGTCGCACAGCGGGTTCGCTGCCGCCGTGCCCGCACCGGCCCACGACGACACCGTCGCGGCGATCAGCGCCACCACGACCGCGGCGTGGGTGCCTCGGCCGGTCAGGTGAGCGCGCAGGCGTCGGCGGATGCGGCGCGTTCGCCGAGTATGGGAGTCGTTGCGGTGGTTCACCATGGGGTCCACCCATCTCCGGTGGTCGAGATGAGCAGGCGGCTCGGTTCGTTGCCGGGTTCGGGGACCACCCATTTCCACTGGCCGTCGCGCCAGACCATGTCGACGCCGACCGAGATGGCGGTGAAGCCGTCGTCTCGGTTGAGAGGTTGGGCGAACTCGACGTGGGCGAAGTCGGTGGAGTAGGTGGTGACGCGGACCGCGACCGGCACATCCCGCATCTGCGGGGGCAGCTCTGGGTTACCGGCATAGACCTGCGCGCCGTTGGTGCGGAGATTGTCGGCCTCGGGACGGGCGGCCTCGGAAACCACGGCCGCGCGATCGAGCAGGGCGACGTTCTGGTCATCGGGTGTCCAGGTGGCGCGCTGGCCGATCTGCCAGGCGGCCAGGGCCGCGCCCTGCGGGGTGTGGGCGAACCCGGTGGGTACCCCGTCTGTGCTGATCGCGGTCGGACCGTCAGAGGTGGAGAACGGGATGGTCGCGCCGTACACGCGCTGCCACATCAATCCCTTCGGCGGTGGGAGCACGGCCTCAGGGTCAGCGGTGTCGGAGGGGTCGGTGGTCTGTGGGAGGACCTGGCCGAGCGGGTTGGTCGGGGTTTCCACCCGGCGGCCGCGGGTATCGGTGGTGGGCACCCCGAACGCGTCGTCGGGCAGCCGGGTCACAGGGGTTTGCGGCGGCAGCGACGTCGGTGTGTCCGTGGCGGTGACCTGCGGCGGCGGTGTCGACAAATCGTCACCGTCGCCGCGGATGGCGACCAGCACGGCCGCGCCGATGATCATGGTCAACACCAGCAGCGACAGCACCAGCGTGGTGCCTTTGTAGCCGCCGGACTGGCGCAGTGAGTGTAGCGCCGCGAGTCGGCCGAGGTCGTCGTCGCGAGGATCGGGGGTGCTCATGGGGTTACGCTCCTGTTAGTGCGACCATGTCGGTCGGCGTGGCCGAGATCGCGTCCACCGGTGAGGCACCCGCCGCCGCGTCGGGCAGCAGCAGTCGCCAGTCACCGAACGCCGGCGCCCACACGACCGTGGTGTGGTTGACCGTCATCGACCCGTCCGGCATCCGGGTGTAGATGTCGACGGCCGCCTTGTCGGGGGTGAACGCGGTGAGTTTCCAGCCGTGCACCTGTGGGGCCTGACCCGCTGGCACGCCGGACGTGGTCGACAGCTGAATGCGGTTGGTGATGAAGTCATCTCGCGCTTGTCCCGGTGCGAGGAGTTCACGGACGACCTGGGGCCATTGGTCATCGAGCGCGACCGACAGACGCACGATGGCATTGACCGCGGCCAACCCAGCGCCCGGAGGGGTGCGGTCGAACCCTTCCGGGGCGATGACATCGGACATCTCGCGGGGGCCTTCGGCGGCTTGGGGAAGGCGCATTCCGTTGAACTCCACCCACCGCAGATCGGTCGGTGGCGCGGTCAGCGGAATCTGTTGCGGCGTCGACGGTGTGGCGGTGTCAGGGTCGGAGCCGCACCCGGCCAGCAGCACGATCACCGTGCACACCAGGCCGAGGAGGGTAATCGGTGTGGTGATCAGCCGAACACCAGCACCGCCGCCGCGATGTTGCCGGCAATCGCGACCACCCACACCCCGAAGATGATCTTGGTGAACCACTCCCCTGCGGGGATCTGGGAGAAAGGATGCTCGCGCACCTTGTCGAAGGCGATCGAGGCACCCAGGAAGACCAGGTGTAGCAGTGCGAGCATGTTGGCTACGAACACGAACCAGCCGCCGATCAGGGTGATGTTGCTCATCACCTCGGGGGGCAGTTTCGCGTAGGCCACTGTCATGGTGGTGTTCATCGCTGTAGCTTTCGGTCCGCACGGCTCACTGCCCGCCCGCGGCCTGCAGGATCGTGGCGCCCGTCGCGATCACCATCGTCCCGACGATCGCGCCGATCGCGATCTTCACGCCCTTGCTGTCACCGCGATCGGTGATCTTGTCCCACGCGATGAAGCCGCCACCGACGACGATCGCCACCGCACAGGCGAAGTAGGCCAGGAAGGTGGCCCACCCGCCGAAGGTGTTGAGCCGGTCCGACAGACCGGGGATCGGGACGGGGTTGAACGCCACGTAGGTGGTGGTGGCTGTGGCCGAGGCCAGAGTGGACTGGAGCATGATCTCTTCCTTCTCGTGAGGCGTGGAGGGTTGTGGAGTTGTGCCGTTATGGGGTTGTGCCGTTGTCGCCCGACATCACCGCGACCGCGGCGTCACGCATGCCCTGGCCCACGGCGGCGATGTCCGGGGCGACGACGGTGCGTGGATCGGCCCGCCGCGCCGGCGGCGCCGGGTCGGGGCCGGTCGAGGGCAGCTCGTTGAGCGGGGTGTCGACGAGGAAGTCGTGCCAGGAGATGTGCCACACGTTCGCGAAAAGGCCCGACCCGACCAGCAATTCACGATCCCGGCGGAGCCGGGCGGTCGGCTTTCCCTTCCGCCCGGCTACCAGCACCAAACCCAGCAACTGCACATGAGCTGGCGCATTGTTCGTCGCGTACTGGCGCGCGGCCAGCGACGCCGCGGCCAGGCCGCGCGCCGATTCCCGCGCAACGAGTACCGCGAACGGTGGCTCGTCGGCGCGCCCGGGCCACAACTGGCCGGAATCGCCGACATGCTCGAGCTGGGCCGCGAGCGTGGACACACCAGCACCGCCGTGACAGCCCACGGCCGCCACTAGATGCGCCGGTAACCGGGTCGTGCGCCGCCCCAACATCTCCGATGCGCTCGGTGGCAGAATCGACGCACCCCGAATCGCTCCGGCGTTCTGCGCCGCCGACACAGTCTCCACACTCGCGGCCATCGTTGTTATGCCCCCTTCGGCGTGAGCTGCGGGAAGGTGACCTTGAGACCCGGGACGGCCTTCTCGGCCTGCCGGGAGAGGTCGACCGCGGCGTCGGTGACGGTCTTGCGCACCTGATCGGCGGCACCGCCGAGTGCCTTGTAGGGGGCTTCGGCCTGCTCAGCGGTCCAGTTCGCGGTGTAGGTCTGTCCGCCGATGGTGGTCTCGGCGTTGACATCTCCACCGACGTTGACCTGGTAGTGCACCGCCGGGAGGCCGGCCTTGGTCGCCTGGTCGGCGGGCAGATGCAGCTCGAACTGGTTGGCGCCGGGGTTGGGCAGCGGCGCGGGCTGCGGCGGCTGCGGGACGCGCCGGTTCGGGTCGGGCTGGCCGGGCAGCCCGGGCTGACGCGGGTTCGCACCTGGATCTCCGGCGCCCAGGGCGTGTGCGAGGAGTCCACCGGCCGTTCCGCCGGCCACACCGCCGACGATCGCCGCGGGGATTCCCAGGGCCGCGGCACCGATCGCCGCACCTGCGGCCGCACCAATTGCCGCGCCCGGGCCGGTGTTGGCGCCGGGGAAGGGCACCACCATCGCCGAGCCGATGGCCGCTCCGACCCCGGTACCGATCAGCGCACCACCGACACCGCCGGTCACCGCGGCGGGCACACCGAGGGCGACCGCACCTGCGGTGCCGCCGAGCGCCACACCGATGATGGTGGCCGCGGCCTGGCGGGACGCTTCGTCCTTGGGCACACCGATCGAGATGAGGCCCTGGGCGATCTTGGCTTCGCCGTAGGCGCTCCACTCGTTGACCGAGTCGATCTGTGCCTGGTTGACCCCGTGCTTTTTCACATCCTCAACGGGCATGACGAAGTTGCCCACGCGCAGCATCTCCGGCGGCGGTGCGATCGGGCGGACCGGCGCTGTCGGGCGGGGCAGGGTGTAGGCCCGCGGCGGTGCCGGGTTGTAGGCCCGTTCATAGGTCGGCTCGTTGTCGGTCGGCGCGACATACGGCTGGTACGGCGCTTCCCGCGGTGGTGCCGGGACGAACCCGGGCCCGGGGTTGTAGTTGTAGCTCGGCGGCGGGCTCTGGGGCTGCTGCGGTTCGACCGGCGGGGCCGTGTCCTCTCCCTCGCCGACGCCGCCCTGCTCGAATCCGTCGTCGGTGCCGCCTTCATCGACGCCACCCTGCTCATAGGCCATGGCCGGGTTGTCGACGAGCAGTGTGGCACTGAATGATCCGCCCACCATGAGGGCGGTTAGGAGTGCGCCGACGAACCGCGGAGTGGTCGGGGCGCCGCTGCGTCGCCGCTGGGCGCGGGAGCGTCGCGGTGGGGTGTCGAAGCACAGACGCTCGGCGCCTGTGGTGCTGGTGTGGGTGTGCATGAGTGGTGGGTGACCTTTCTATTTCTTGTTTCGTGTGACGGAGGCGATGTAGGTGCGTTCGCCGATCTGGGTGGTCGTGATGTTCTGGACGTCGGGGTCGGGGTCGCGGGTGCCGTCGGGCAGGATCAACGTGACCTCGACGCGGTAGGTGTTGGCGCCGGTCTCGTCGATGGAGAGGCAGTACCGCGCTTGGGGATTGAGCGTGTCGATGCTCGACTGCAAATCGACGGCGCTGCCGATGCCCTCGACGGTGGACGAGGTCAGTGCTCGCGCGGCTGGCCCGGAACGCCAGTGGAAGTAGGCGTAGTTGAACGCCTTAATCACGTTCGGCCCGGATGTGAGGTCGCCTGGGTCGCGGCCGGTGG
The DNA here is from genome assembly GCF_042743165.1 of Gordonia sp. NPDC058843. Lineage (NCBI taxonomy): Bacteria > Bacillati > Actinomycetota > Actinomycetes > Mycobacteriales > Gordoniaceae > Gordonia > Gordonia sp. NPDC058843. The sequence continues at coordinate 10,943 of NZ_JBHYNC010000045.1, read as the reverse complement.
TGGTGGCTCCCTCACTGGTCGAGGGGCATTCCACTGCATCGGAGAACGGGTCCGGGGTGTCCATCGCGGCGACCGGATCGGTGATGCCGTCGCCTCCCCCGCCGCCAACGACCGCTTTGATCGAGAACACGATCACCAGCACCGCTACGACGATCACGCCCACCGAGGCGCCCACGATCAGCAACCACCGACGTTGGCCTCGTGCCGGAGCCGTCGGAGGTGGCGTGCTGCGAGCGACCGCCGGTGTGGGATAGACGTTTCCGACGTAGGGGTCTTCCTCGATGTCCTCAAACTCGACGACCGGGGTCTCTTCGCGAGGGGCGTAGCTGTAGTGGTCGTCGTCGAGATTGTCGACGTCGTCGATGGGTGCGGTGATGTCCTGTTCAGCAGGCGTCGACTCGTCGTTCCACTCGGCGGGGTGGTCCGGGTGAGGTTCGGCGGTGTGCAGCCAGGTCTGCACACTCGGATCGTTCTGCCAACCGGTGCTCATCCGAACTTCACCTCGCCCCCGTGGCGGTATGCGCGGGTCCAGCGATCGCACTCGGCCAGGTGCCAGTGCAGTGGGTGTTCGTCGCCGAATACACCGCGGCGGGCCGCGGTCAGCGAGAACGGGTCGATGGTGTGCAACGTGTTGTCGAACACGTCACGGTAGGTGGCGCCGACCAGAAGTTCTTCCGGCAATGAGCCGTTCGAACTGACCACCAGCACAACGCTGTTCGCGTCGAGACGGTAACCGCGGTCACCGGGCAGTACGCACCGCGCACGCTCGTCGTAAGCCTCTTTGAGCCGCGTGATGCTGTGGCCGTTGCCCATCCCCCATCGAGTCGACGCGCAGCCGTTCTCATCAGTCAGGATCACCGAGGTGGCCGGGTCGGTAACTGCGGTGACCAGATCGACGGGACTCAACCACACCGGCTCACCACCCTGCGGGCGGACGGGGCAGCCCGGATGACCAGGGTTGTGAGAGGCATGTCCCCCGAACGGGGGCTGGATTGCACTGTTACTGAACATGTACTCGCTCCTTCCGGAGTGATTCGCTGAGTGCGCTAGTGGAAGAGAAAGGGTCTAGCTGGAGGTGGTGGTTCGACCACCACCACAAGCGCGGCACAACCCGAGCCCGCACACGCGGGAAGGGTTGGCCGAGAGGACGATTAGACTCATTGCGAGGCCCCGCTGAGGAACGGCGGCAGGCCGGACGCGTCGCCGGGAGGTGTGGATTGCGGGACCGGTGAGGTCCCCGAGGGAACTGTCTCGGACGGAGCTGATGGTGACGAGGTGTCGAGCTCCCACGGATACGCCGGTTCCGACGTCGCAGCGCTCGGCGGCAACGACGTCGTGGTCAACGATGGAAGCGTCGACGAACCAGCGGACCCCTCGCCGAACAGCCATGAGAAGTCATCGCCGCCGCTGCCGCTATCGGACGAGTTCGACGACCCGCCGTCCTTGCCGGCGATGTCGCGTGCGGCCGCGACGATCCAGTCCCCGATCAGCTTCGTGGGGGGCTGGCCTGTCGGTGTCGCCGATACCTCCGAGTACGAGGCGTGCTGCTTGGCAGCATCCCAGTACTTCAACAGCGAGGACACCTTGAACAGGTCGGAGTTCGCTTGGAACTCGGACTTGAACGCGGTAAACGCCTCAGAGACAAGACGTTCCTGGGTTGCCGGTGGCACCAGGGTCACCGCGGCTTGGCCCAGCTTCGCACCCAGAATGCCGACGATGGCCAGCGGATTCGCAGCCCCCGCAGTAGCGATTGCAGCGATGGTGCCCGGAGTAGCGACCGTCTGCACAACGGTCTTCACCGCGTTGAACCCGATCGTGCCCACCTTGATGACCGCCGACAGCGCGTCCTGCACACTCGGCAACGGCGTACGAGGGTCCGAGGCCACGGCCAACCGCTCGGACAACGTCTGTCGCGGCTGATAACTCAGGGACTCGAGGTTGTTCTCCGAGGCCTGGACATCTTCATTGACCACCGGCACCGCGGTCTTCACTGCGGTCAGTGCCAGCGCCTCGGCGATCGTCGACAACGACCCGATCGGGTCGTCCGGGTTGAGTTCCGACTGGCCGGCGATGTTGGTGACCAACCGCGCCAACGGAGCATTCGCCGGGGCATCACATGCGAGATCGCCGGGCGTGCACGCGGACAGATAGCGCCCTGCGATGGCCTGGTACGACGTGTCCTCGACGTCGCCGACCGGGGCGATACCGCCGCCCGGTGCGTTGGTTGTCGACACCGCCACGACCTTGGACACGTTCGCGCCGCTGGTTCCTGGCACCGGGTCGGGAGAGGTCTGTCCCGGCTTACCGGGGAACAGCGAAGCGCCCTCGGGGCGGCCGGGATCGCCGAGGTTGGCCAGCAGAGCCAGTTTGTCGGGGCCGATCGCTGCTTTGCCACCGACGATGTCGTTCAACACGATTCGGGTGACGTGAGCACCCTGGGAGTAGCCGACCAGACCGAACTTCGTGGCCGGGCACGCGGCTGCTTTGTCCTTGATCCAGGACAGTGTCTTGGCGACAGCGCCCTGAACGGACTGCTCGTACGGGACGTTTCCGCCGGCTACAGCACCACCGAAACCTGCGTCGTAGGGAACATATGCGCGATCCATATCCCCGCGTGCGGCCGTGATCGCCGGGTGAAGTACCTGGGACAGGAAGCCCGCATCCTTCGACGGATCGGCGTCCGGCGACGACTGGCCGGTGCCCTGCACCGCGTACACCATCAGACCCGGGCAGCCCGTCGGCTGCGCCGGAGTCGCCGACACCTGCCCGACCCCGGCGCCGGCCAGGGCCATAACGACCGTCGCCGCCATGATGGTTAACGCCCGCATCGTGCGCCACATGTCGTCCCGCCCACCCCTCTGGGCAGGACGCTGCATCTCTAGACTGGTCACCGGGCCAGTCCTCCATCGCAAGACAGGGAGCTGGACCTCTGGCAACTGCGCGAGCCGTTCGACGGCAAATCATTCGCGCTCGCAGCGAGTTGCCTACCTCGACTCCGGAGAGGGACTGTTCGACGGCAATCTGACCGTCCCTCTCCGGGGTTCATGAGCGGGAAGTTCCCCGGTGGACCCGTCATTCTGTGCTCCTCCAACCAACTCTGGGTACGGAACTCTGTCTCGCCTTCGACGCGATGCCCCGTGTCTCAAAGGCCACGATGTGGGTGTCGCTCGAACCCCTTGATCCGCGTAGATGCGGTCTACTTATTGCATACTTGTGGTTGTCTCGAGCGGCATAAACCGAAGATACACCGCAGATAGGCCGCATGTAACCCTCATGTGCAGACTGGTGCCCTATTAGGAGGCCTCGGACACCTAAAGTTCGACGTGTGGCCGATGCATCGCGTTTCGGACGCCTTGTACAAAGGCGTCGTCAAGAGCTGGGAATGTCGCAAACCGACGTCCGGCTCGCGGGCGGGCCCACCGACGCGACTTTGCGACGAATAGAGCGGGGGTCCACACCAAGGCCCGATTTCGTCACCCTCGCCAAACTCGACAAAGCGCTGAGATGGACACCCGGGAGTGCGAACCGCGCGTTCGAAGGTGGGGACCCGGAACCGCTCGTTGAGTCGCGCGAGGTTCAACAGTCACACGATGTGCCGGTGCGATTGGAACGGCCGATTACAGCCGTCGATCACGGGGTGCTCGTCCGCACCGACGCTCTAGCTGATCTGACACGTAAGGCTCGGGCGTTAGATGATCTGCCAGGACTTCCTGTGGAGCAGGCGGCCGCTGTGACGACCCTTCGGCATGCTATCGACAGACTTACCCGGGCTTGGATCGTCAGGCAGGCCGAGGTGGCGCGTCACAACAACTCACTGACCGACTTGATCCTCGTCTTGGACGACCACCTTCGGTCCCCGCCGTCGAATGCTGAGACCGCCGAAGATCAAGACGACCTTCGATACTTACGTTGGCTCGCCGGCTACGACACTCCTCAGGCCGAGGACGTCGAGCGGTATGAGAACCGCTTTGCTGAGTTCGTCGACGCGCGCACGTGACGGCGGCCTTGGGTTGCGGCGGAGTCGAACGGGAGGACCAGTTGAGCCCGGCCCTCCGTCCTAAGGCCGCCTGTTTGCTAGACCGTAAGTAACCCGTAGTGTCGTGATACTTTCGGCCAGTCTGCGGTCCCCGCGTGTCGTTCCCCCAATTCTCGCTGCTTGTAACGCACAGTAGTGGTGTCTGTGGAGGCTTCTCCGCAGGAGAGGAAGGTGCGGCGATGCCAGACCCACGAGTGAAGACCCACACAGAGCACATGAACATGCGTCAGCGCCCGGAGATCAAAGAGCTGGCACGGAGTTCTGCACGAGGTGCTGGTGTGTCTCTGTCGGACTGGGTCGCGGCAGCGATCGCAGAGAAGGCTGGTCGTCCAGATCTCGTGCCTACGCCGCTTAATCAGGAGGTTTTGGCTTTTCAAGAGAGTGCTTGATCGCTAATTAAATGACGAACGCCCTCGGCGGGAACCGAGGGCGTTCGCAAAGTTTGTGAGTGTGAGCCGGGAATCTCGCACTCAGTGACCCCGAAGGGACTGTCTTGGTGGACAGGTCTCAGGATAGCGCGCACCCATTTGGTGATGCTAGTTCTGATGAACGCGTGTCGGATCACGACTCGATCACTGCTGAGTCGCGCTGGTCCGACCTCTACCGACTGCTGCTGGCACCCGGCACGGTCGCGTACGCATTGGCACCTACCGGTCGCGTCAACGACCCGGTCAAGGTCGGTTCGGGCGACGCCAGCGAACTAATGGCGGAAGCCGAACGTGCAGGTGCAGGGCGCGCCGTATGGGCCGTCGTCGCCCCGTTACGCCCCGATCTCCTCGTGATCGACATCGACGAGTGCGCAGATGTGCTGTGGCCGGCCATTCGCGACACGACGGAAGACGTCGGAGCAGCGGTAGCGCACCTCGCAACGTCCGGCAGACCTAACTGCCTGCACGTGGCGATTGCATGCCCGACTGCCGCGGCACGCAACGTGCTGGTCTCGGTCATCGAGCAACAGATGAACTTTCACCGGCCGGCGTTGCCGACCACTGCCGCCGCTGACATTCGCGGCCGTAAGCCAATCCGGCTTCCCGGAAGTTGCTCGCTGAAGGGACTTGCGCCCTGCTCAGTCATCGACGCGGACACGATGCGACCGATCAGCGCCCTCGCCGCCACTGCCCGCGCCACTGAAGCCCTTGAGGTAGTCCCCTCCCCCACCTGCGCAACTGACACCAGGCGCGAATCGACGAGCGGGCTTGGTTCGTTCGCGCCGACCCCGGACCTCTCAAGCGATCTTGGCCACGGATTGCAGTATGAATCTCCCCGTGCGTGGCGGGCACGTACACGCCTCAGTGCCGAGGACTGGCGAGTTCTCAACAACAGCACCGCGCTAGATCGCTCGCTCGCTGCTACCGACGGAGCTTGGCGCCTCTGGCGGCACGGCGTACGGTCTTTTGCCGCCGCACGCTGGTGGTATGAGCGTTTGCCCTGCTTTGCAAAGTTCCGCGACCGCGACCTCCGTGCACATCAGCAACGGGGAGGCCGTGGTCCGATGAGGTGGGACCACTGCGCAGGGCACTGGTTGTCGGTTGTCCGCCGCGCTCGCGCACACAAGCCAGCCATCCCTGATGAGGAACAGGCTGTCATCGATGCGGTTCTGTTCGAGGTCTCTCACTGGCCCGATACCGACTTAGCGGCCACGGTTGCAGTCCTAGTTTCCGAGCGGTTCGCCTCAGGCCACGGGATTCACGCACGACCGATTGCCCGTCGCGACCTGAGCATGCTCATGCACTTCAGCGACGGAACGGCAGCTCGTGTCCTCCATGAATTGCGGAGACGCAACGTCCTTCAGCTTGTCGAACAGTGGCCAGCGGCCAATCCTCGCCACGCAAACCTTTACACCCTCGCTGTCCCACCTGCGATATACCGGGGGAAAGGTGCCCATGACGTCACAAGCCCCGTCTCCACCGCCCTCCTCCGCCACCCCCTATGGGGTCAGTGTGGCCACCTTGTCCGCACCGTTTACACGCTGCTGGCCCACCGGGACCGCCCACAGCCCAGCGCGTGGCTTGCGGCAACCCTCGGTCTCCCCCGTGGAGACTCGAGCCACGGCGTCGTGCGCGCTCTCCGAACCCTGGAGGCCCTCGGGCTAGTCAAGCGGGTCGGGGCAGGCCGCGGAACCACCTGGCTTGCCCAGGACGTACGGGAGCTAGACGCGGCGGCCGAAGCCTGCGGTGCGACAGATCGCGCACGACAGATCCACGCGCGGGTGGTGGCGGAGCGCCGCTGTTGGCACGCCGAGACGCGCTCTGAGCAGGTAAGGAGTCGGCGCGGGCTAGCAGTGATGCGGGCGAGACTGACCCACGCCGATGCGCATGGAGCCGGCGCGAGTCCGCTGCATGCGTCTCTGAGTGATGCTTTTCTCCAGCCGCCGCGCCGTGGGCACGGCGGGCGGACACAATCCGCGGGTCCTAGCTAGATAGAGGGTGGGACTGGCACGGCCCTCGTAGCAACGAGGTGCCGTTATACAGCTACAAAGGCAGAACATCCGCTCCAGGCTGGCGCCGAAACGTTGTAACGGTACAACGTTAAGGCTGTTTACGGTTGTGCCGTTCTCCCGTTTAACGGTTTCAGGGCTGCATCGCCACAAAGGTGGAACGTTGTAGAGTGGTGCCGTTGTGGCTTTTGAGATGCGAAACGTGGTAACGTTCTAACGTGACAACGTTCTAGAGTTACAACCTGGCAACGTGGTAACGCTGCAACGTTGTCGGGTTCTGACGTGACAACGGTCAAACGTTCTGGCGTTGTGACGCTTTAGTGTTCGAACTGCCCAACGTTACAGCCTTACGCATCTAAAACGTTAGGTCTGTACAGACGTACAACGTTTAAATCGTGTGATTGCACCGTCACACCCGGCCAGCGTTACACCGTTACAATGTTTGAACGATGGAGGGCCATAATGGCAAAGATCGTCGTGCACCACTCTCGAAAGGGTGGCGTTGGTAAGAGCACGGGAGCATACGAACTGGCGCACCTGCTCGATGCAGTCCTCGTCGACTTCGAACACGACGGCGGGGGCGTCACTGGTAAGTGGGGATACCGGCCACTGGATCGGTTGCGAATCCCCATTCTGGATGCACTTCAAAGCGGACGCACACCGCGCCCCTTGAAGGGGCACGGAAAACCACGCCTGGTTCCAGGTCATCCAGACCTCTATGACCAGATGCCGCAGCATGATGTCGTAGCCGACGCTCTTGAACGGTGGGCGGGGGAGTGGGACACCGAGTGGGTGATCGTCGATACCCACCCGGGGATCTCCCCAGCTGCGGCTGGCGCACTCAGCGTTGCTCACGCAGTCATCGTCCCGACTCCGCTCCGAAACTTGGACCTTACGGCTACAGAAGAGCTGATCAACGACATGCCCGACTATCCGCTCATCATCTCACCGACGATGATCCCGCCTGTGCCACCTGAGGCAGAGCTCAAAAGGCTAGCGGGAGCAGTAAAAGACACCCCAGTCCAGGTGGGCCCTCCGATCCCTCGAGCGGTTGCAGTTGAGCGGCGCACCAAGAGGATCGCGATCACCTCCGAGAATCCGCCAGCAAAGGCGCTGCAACCGGTGGCAGAGGCGTATGAAAGAACCGCGAAGTTCGTCCAGGAGTACGTCCGATGAGTGGACTCGACGAGATGGCCCAGACCCGACAAAAGCGCGCGCGGGCACGTACGATGCCGCCGCCGCGGCACACGGCGCCTACTGTCACCCCGCAGACCTCAGCTCCGGCGCCCGCACCGGAGCCGCCTGACACCATTCCTAGCGCCCCGACCCCGACCCCGACCCCGACCCCGACCCCTGCTCCTGCACCTGAAAACAAGCACTTGGTGTCGTCCGCGACAACGACTCCGCCGCGTGCGTCGACCGCAAACGCGGGACGCACCGTCGGCCCGAGCACGATCTATTTCGATGAGACAACCGACGACTGGCTCGAAGAGGTTTGTATCACCGGCCGGCGCTCCAAACCCCGGATCGACTCGCGCAGTGCCATTGCCAGGTATGCGGTCCGGAAGCTCATGAACGAGATGTCACCGGAGCAGGTAATTGACGCTGTGCGTGCCGAAAGCACCGCATCGACACAAGCAAAACCAGGTCGCCCGCGGCACTGACATTGTAGTGGCACAACTGCACAACACCATGACTCGGCGTCGTCGCTCTCCGCGGCGAAGGGAGGCCACGTCATAAGGGGTCCTGGTGGTGATTGGAGCACCACCAGGACCAGCGACCAACAGATTGGAGCTGTTGATCTATGCCAGACCCTACTCGTGCCCGCACCGGCGACGACGGTGCGACGAACGCTGCCAGCGTGGCCACCGCCGTCATCCTGAGCCTGATCGTAGTTTCGGCTTCGTTCACCTTGAGCTTTAGCGCCCTCGCTGATCTCGCCAGAATGTCGGGTGCCATTCCGGGCGGGCTGACTTGGCTTCTGCCGGTCGTTATCGACGTGTTCATCCTGCAAGCCACCTGGTGCGTATACGTAGCGACGAGACGCCACGACGACACCGGTAAGCGGTATCACTTCGCCATGCTCGCGATCTTCTCGACCATTAGCGTCGCCGGTAATGCCGGCCACGCATTCCTCGCCACCGACCGAGGCGTCACGCACGGACTGATGGCTGTAGCAATCGCAATTGTCGCCCCCCTTGCGCTGCTCGCCAGCATCCACGGGCTCGTCATGCACGTATGGACTGGGGCTCACAACGCGCCCGCGTCCACATCAGGCACCGGCCGTGATCGCCGGCATGAGGCGGAAGGGTCGAACCTGGCGCAGCACGCACTGCCAGACTCGTCGGAACGTGCATTGCATGCACAGCCGCAGGCCAACGCGGTGGACGCGCTACCTGAAGGTCACTTTCGGCATGAGCACACCCACCTTGATGAGGTCACCAACGACGACCTCCAGCTTGCAAGGCTGGTCTGCAGCAGAGGGCGGGTGAGGGGCGACGAGCGTACTGTTGCTCGCGCTCTTGTGCGCGAGCGTCGCGGCGCTCCCAGGGAGGAGACCGCGAGAATTGCTGGTGTCCACCGGACCACGATCGGGCGATGGGTCTATCTCGCGGAGGAGTGCCGCAGCATGCACACCGGCGATGAACGAGTGCACACCGACGGCGAGGATGCGCACACCCGCGCCGACCACCCTCTCGTCGACGCTTGAGCGCAGGAGATTCAAAGGGTGACGCCGCGTGTGTGGATAGATAGCGGCGGGGGCGCATGCGGTCCCAGGCTTCCCTCCCGGTCACGCCCCCGCCGTCTCTAAGAGTACACAACCTAGAACATACGTTCGACGCCGGATCATCTCATAACAATCGAGGCCGTCGGCGATCCCGCTCGATGTCTTCCATTCCGCCCAGGGCGGTCATGAGCTGGTCCCGCTGCAGTCCAGACAGATCGCCGACGAGAGCGTCCGTGGCGATCGCATAAATCGACATGACCCGATGGCTAGTAAGACCGGAACCCGCCAAGAACACTTCGAGCGCCTCATCGGTCCGGAGTCTGCGTACCTCGGCTGATGCTCCGGCAGCGAACGCTTCACGCCACGACAGTTCGCCAGAGCGCAGACGCGTGCTCCCTCGCTTCCTATGCGCGGCGAGATCAACCGGGTCATTTGGCACACCAAGCAGCTTTGCACGTCGGCACACCGAGTGGAGGAAGGAAACACTGTTCCAGTCTTGACCTCGTGGTGCAATTGGTGTCAGAAGTCCCGCGTACGGTTTAGCTGCGGATCAGACTTCTGAGAAGCGGAAAGGGAGAGACTCGTGCGTAGGAACCATGGTGATCCCACGCCGCGACCCGCGCCTGCCGCCGAACAGACACTCTTTGCAGAGCTGCACCAGGCTCGAGTGCGAATAGCCTCTCTTGAATCGACGGTCGAGACGCTCAACCGCTCCCTCGAGCGATTAACTGGATCGACGACGCAAGTCACTGATATCGCTGATCGACTCGCACGCGACAACGACAAACTCCGTGCCCGCGCGGCTGGACGAACACTGATCGATTGGTTCAATGCTGCTGTGATGGGCTTAGCAACGCGTCAACAGTTTGCCTTCCAAGACAGCGTGATTCGCATCGACGACCGTGCCGCCGCTTACCACCGTGGGCAAGGTGCTGCGATTTCCGAACGAGTGCGTTCACTGGTTGCGGGTGCCGAGATATGTCGTGCACATCCCGATCAGCTCGCCGACTGGGTCAAGTCCGAAGTGTCGGAATGGAAGCAACGCCTCATGGAACCAGCGGCCGCGACCGGCGACGCACAGCACGCCAGAGATGGATGGGTCGTGGAAATAGCCAGCCACCTGCGCTGTCTCGAGGAGCTAGCAACCCTGTCCCGAAGCACGTCAGGGATCGCTCGCACGACGTCCGCCTCCGAGCCGCGAGATTAGTGACCGACCACGGGCCGTAGCGCCGTAGGCCCGGCGGGAGTCAGCGAACAAAAAGATGTGCCTGGGAACCTTTCTGCGGTGCGGTAGCAACAGATGGGGTGCAAGGGTCGCACCAGCGACTGCCCCATTCCTCCGAACGGAGAACATCACTCATGGCAACAATCTCGACTCGTCTGCTCGCCGGCGTTGTGCTCGCAGCAGGACTGGCCGGTCTCGGAGCGGGTGTCGCGACCGCGGCGACGGGCCCGTTCGTCACGGATTTCGGCATCCACCAGGTACACGGTGGTGCCACTGAAAGTCAGGAGCCCTTCACCTACGAGATTCCTCTCACCCAGATCGACCCCGGCGACGATGATTTCACCCGTCGCGGGTACGGCGATCCGATCGGTGACGCCGGCCAGCCAAAGATCTTTCGTCCCTGAGTCACATTGAGTCGGGGGGCGGGGCCCGCCCAGGGGGGGGCGGGGCCCCCCCGGGGCGGGGCTTGTGGGGGGGGTGGAGTTTTGGAGGGTGGTGGGGGGGGTGGGCTGGGTTT
>NZ_JBHYNC010000044.1:30595-39679 GCF_042743165.1 Gordonia sp. NPDC058843 | reverse complement strand
GCCCGGCTCCATTCCGAACCCGGAAGCTAAGCCCTCCAGCGCCAATGGTACTGCACCCTAATCAGTGTGGGAGAGTAGGACACCGCCGAACACAATGTGAGAATGCCCCGCAACCACACCGGTTGCGGGGCATTTCTCGTTGTCGGGTACGGGCGGGTCAGTCGGTGCCCTTGGGGACGACGATCATCGGAACATATACCGCCCGAAGGATTTTCGCTGCCGTGGTGCCGAGGAACAATGTGTTGGGGGCCGCCAGCCGGCTGGAACCGACCATGACAACGTCGCCGTCCTGCCAGTCCAGTGAGCCGACCGCCTCCTCGATCGTCGATCCCTGGACGACCGTGGAGCTGACCGGAAAGTCCTGCGGCAGCTGCTCTCTGGCGGCCTCCAGGCTCCGGCGTGCGTGTTCTCGGGCGTGGTCGAGCGCTCGCTCCTCCGGTTCGGTGCGCCAGGGCTGCAGGTCGTCGACGGCCACGAGCGAGATCAGGCGGATGGGCCGCTGGGCACGTACACCGCTCCTGAGCGCTGTCTGGAACAGCAGCGGGGTCCCGGGTCGATTGCCGATCGCGACCGAGATCTCCCGAACCTCGTCGGTACCGAGATGCGCGAATCCCGGCGGCGCCACCGCGACCGGCACCGGCGCCGAGTGCAGGATGTCGTTGACGACGGTCCCCAGCGTGTGCCGGCCGCGGATACCGCCGCCCGCGCCGCCGATCACCAGCATGTCCGCCGAGGTCCGTCGGGCCTGCACGATGAGGCCCTCACCGGGGTTGGCGTGCTCGGCGATGGTGGTCGTGGTCTCGATGTCGTCGGGGAGTTTGGCTGCGGCCGCATCGAGCCAGCGTCTGGCGGCGCTGTCCAGTGCGTCGGAGAGCCGTTCCACCGACACCTGTTCCGAAGGGTCCGCGCTCTCCGGCTCCGGGGGGATGACGATGCAGATCTCGAGTTCGGCGTCGAAGGTGCGTGCCAGGCAGGCGCCCAGGGCGACAGCGTCGTCGCCTCCGGAGGTCGCGATGTATGCGACGAGCAACTTCATCGGTACTCCCAGCGTCGGTGTCTCGATCCCCCGGTCTTCGTCAGCCTAGTCATCGGGACGGGGCGTCGGGGGACACGCTTAGATGGGGACATGTACTCGCTCGTCGACGGATACCTCAGCCACATCATGGACGAATGCCACTCCGACCGGTCGGGGCACGTCGCGGACTACATTCCCGAGCTCGCTGCCGTCGACCCCGAGGGGTACGGCCTGTCGCTGTGCGTCCACGACGGGCACACGTACTCACACGGCGATTCCGCGACGGCGTTCACCATCCAGTCGGTGTCGAAGCCACTCACCTACGCGATGGTGCTGAAGAAGCACGGCACCGCTGCCGTCGATGCCAGGATCGGCGTGGAGCCGTCCGGGGAGGCGTTCAACGAGATCAGCGTCGACGACCAGCGGCGACCGAAGAACCCGATGATCAATGCCGGAGCCATCTTCGCCGCGTCCATGCTGCTGCCGCCGACCCGGGACATCGGCGAGGCCGACGTGGACGCAGCTTTCCGGGAGGTGCTCGAGTTCTACTCGAGGTGCGCCGGTCGCCACCTCGAGATGGACGAGGAGGTGTACACCTCGGAGGCCGCCACGGGTTCACGCAACCGTGCCATCGCCTACATGCTCGACAGCTTCGGGGCCCTCGAGACCAGCCCGGATGCCGCTCTCGATCTCTATTACCGGCAGTGTTCGATCCGCGTGACCACCGACGACCTCGCCGGGATCGGTGCGACGATCGCGAACGGCGGGTTGAATCCCCGCACCGGCCGGACAGTGTTCTCCAACGAGACCGCGCAGCGGCTGCTGAGCGTGATGACGACGTGCGGGATGTACGACGGGGCGGGGGACTGGGTCACCTCGGTCGGTCTCCCCGCCAAGAGCGGAGTCGGGGGCGGCATCCTCGCGGTGCTGCCGGGACAGCTCGGTATCGGCGTGTACTCGCCGCGGCTCGACGGTCACGGCAACAGTGTTCGGGGGGTCGAGGTGTGCCGTCACCTGTCCACCGATCTCGGATTGCACATGTTCAACGTGACCAGGGAGAGCCGGGTGACGATCAGGTCGGTGTACGACCTCGCCGACACCCCGGTCAGCGGGGAGTGGGGGGAGCAGGAGCGCAGCTACCTGCGGACGTGTCGCGACAAGATCCGCGTCTACGAGTTGCAGGGCGATCTCACCTTCGGGGGTGCGGAGAGCGTGCAGCGTCGCCTCGAGGCCGACCTCGACGCATACACGGTGGTCATCGTCGAGATCTCCCGCATCGGGGTGATCGACGCCGTCGCACGCACGATGGTGCTGAGCATCAAACGCCTCCTCGACGACAGTGGCCGGCGCGCGGCACTCGTCGACCCGGACGGCGTCGTCCGGGCCAGCGTCGATCGGCACCGCGATGATGCGGCGGTGCCCGATCTCGATGCGCCGGTGGAACTCCGGGGTTTCGACCCGGCGCTTCCGCACGTGCACTCGACGATGGAGGACGCGGTCATCGACGCCGAGACGTTCATGCTGAAGCACTACTACGACGAGTGATCGGGCCGCGGACGCGTCCACCGGGACACCCCACTAAGGTGGGCACGTGCGTCTCGTCATCGCGGAGTGTCAGGTCGATTACGTGGGGCGGCTCACCGCCCATCTGCCCATGGCGCGACGGCTGCTGCTGATCAAGTCGGACGGATCGGTGAGCGTGCATGCCGACGATCGGGCCTACAAACCGCTGAACTGGATGAGCCCACCGTGCTGGCTCACCGAGGCTCAGGTCCCCGATGGCACGCAGGCGCAGGCGTACTGGGTGGTCACCAACAAGGCCGGCGAGGAACTGCGCATCACCATCGCCTCGATCGAGCACGATTCGCAGCACGAACTCGGCATCGACCCGGGACTGGTCAAGGACGGTGTCGAGGCTCATCTGCAGGAACTGCTCGCCGAGCACGTCGAGACACTCGGTCCGGGCCACACGCTCATCCGTCGCGAGTACATGACCGCGATCGGTCCGGTGGACCTGCTGTGTCGGGATGCGTCGGGTGCCACCGTGGCGGTCGAGATCAAGCGACGCGGCGAGATCGACGGCGTCGAGCAGCTCACGCGCTACCTCGAGTTGCTCAACCGCGACACCACCCTCGCCCCGGTCGCCGGGGTCTTCGCGGCGCAGCAGATCAAGCCGCAGGCCCGGACCCTCGCCGAGGACCGCGGAATCCGTTGCGTGGTACTCGATTACGACGAGCTACGCGGCGCGGAGAGTACGGAGTTCCGGCTCTTCTAGGCCAGGCCGGACTCCGGCGGGGGAGTCCCCCCGACCAGATCAGGCGTTGGAGCGGACCTCCGGCGTCCGCGCTTCCGGCGACAGCTTGCGATTGAGCAGCTCCAGATCGTCGGCGTCGGACAGGACGGAGTACTCGGAGTCGTCGGGTTGGGCGAGCAACTCCGGCAGCTCGGCCAGGTTGTCGCGGAGCCTGCCGAGGTTCGCGGCGATGTCCTGACGCGTGCGATCGGCTGCCTGGGCCAGTTCGCGCGACCTGTCGAGCCGCTGCGTAGCGATGTCCAGTGCGGTCTGTCGGATGTGCGTCGCCTCGTCCAGCGCTCGTTCGCGCTGATCGGCGAGTTCGGCGTCATGGCGTTCCCGCTCGGACTCGCGCTCGGCGGCGCTGACCGCCTCCAGTTCGGCGACCTCGGCCTTCGCCTTCTCGACGAGGCGGCGGGCCTCGTCCTTCGCGGCCTGCATCGTCTTGGTGTGTTCGGCCTCCATCGCGGCGGTGCGCTCGGCGATCAGGCGGGCGGACTCCGACTCGTTGGCGGCTGCGGTCTCCTTGACCTGCCGCGCCCGCGCGGCGGCCTCGTCGACGAGCTTCTTCGCCGCACTCCGGGCCTCGCCACGGACACGTTCGGCGTCGGTCGCGGCCGACGACCGCATGTCGGCAGCCTCCTGGCGAGCGATGGACAGCGTCTCGGCGGCCTCGGCGGAAGCCTCGGCTCGCATCTCCGAGGCCTCGTCGGACGCGAGCTGCAGCATCCGCGACAGTCGTTCACTCATGCCCTGCGCGGTGGTGGGTGGGACCGACAGCTTGTCGACCTCGCGGCGCAGTTCGGCGATCTCGTCACGCGCGTCCTCGAGATGGGCGGCGAGTTCGTGCGCGTTGGCGGTGGCGGCGTCGCGGTCGGCGGCGAGCACGCGCAGATCGGCGTCGAGTCGCTGGAGGTGGTCGGCGACCTGCTCACGGTCATAACCGCGCATCACGATGGCGAAGGGCAACTGCCGTGCGGGACCTGGCATGGCGGCCAGTGTAACGGAGTGGGCGCGGGGTCGAGTCGGCGTCGGCGGCGACGCGCGCAGAGGTGCCGAGCCGGTCGGGCCACCGACGGGCCCGGCCGGCTCGACACGGTGAGTCGGTCAGCGATACAACGGTTTTCGGCCGTCTCGGCGGATCAGTGGCCGGCGGCGGCGGGCTCCACGAGCTCGAGCAGGACGCCACCGGCGTCCTTGGGGTGTACGAAGTTGATGCGGGAGTCGGCGGTGCCTCGCTTGGCGGCGGGGTAGAGAACCCGGACGCCGGCTTCGGTGAGTCGTGCCGTGACCGCGTCGACGTCGGTCACGCGCACGGCCAGCTGCTGGAGCCCCGGACCGTTACGGTCGATGAACTTGGCGATGGTCGACGACTCGTCGAGCGGTGCGAGCAACTGGATCACCGCGCCGGTGCCGCCGGCCGGGCCGACCATGGCCTCTTCAACGCCCTGCTCGGCGTTCGTCTCCTGATGCAGCGTCTCGAACCCGAGGTGGGTGGCGTACCACTCCTTGGCGGCGTCGAGATCGGGGACGGCGATACCCACGTGATCGATGGCGACGATCAGGTCGGAGATGAGTGCGGTGGTGCTGGGGTCCGTTGCAGAGGAAGACATGGGACAACGGTAGCGTTGAGGTGTTGAGCGCACAGAGCGGGCGCTCGGTTGGCCCCCTTTTTCGACACCCCGGAGGTTCTCTTCATGACTTCGACTGCCGACACGACAACGGTCATCGTCGCCGGTGCACGCACACCCTTCGGCCGCCTGCTGGGCTCGCTGAAGGACTTCAGCGGGGTGGACCTCGGCGCTGTCGCGATCAAGGGCGCACTGGAGCGGTCCGGCGTTCCGGCGTCGGAGGTCCAGTACGTGATCATGGGGCAGGTGCTGACCGCGGGGGCCGGTCAGATGCCTGCTCGACAGGCTGCGATCAAGGCCGGCATCGGCTGGGACGTCCCGACCCTGACCATCAACAAGATGTGCCTGTCGGGCGTCGACGCGATCGCGTTGGCCGATCAGCTCATCCGCGCCGGCGAGTTCGACGTCGTCGTCGCCGGCGGCCAGGAGTCGATGACCCAGGCGCCGCACCTCTTGCCGGGCAGCCGCGGCGGTTTCAAGTACGGCAACACCGAGCTCGTCGACCACATGGCCTTTGACGGGCTGTTCGACGCCTTCACCGATCAGCCGATGGGGGCGCTGACCGAGCAGGGCAACGACGCCGACGGATTCACCCGTGAGCAGCAGGACGAGTTCGCGGCGCGCAGCCATCGCCTCGCCGCCGCCGCCTGGAAGAACGGCGTGTTCGACGACGAGGTCGTCCCGGTGTCCATCCCGCAGCGCAAGGGCGACCCGATCGAGTTCGCCGAGGACGAGGGCATTCGGGCCAACACGACCGCCGAGTCACTGTCGGGTCTGCGTCCCGCGTTCCGCAAGGACGGCACGATCACCGCGGGCAACTCGTCGCAGATCTCCGACGGCGCCGCGGCCGTCGTCGTGATGAGCAAGGCCAAAGCCGAGGAACTGGGCGTGTCGTGGCTCGCGGAGATCGGCGCCCACGGCGTCGTCGCCGGCCCGGACTCGAGCCTGCAGGCACAGCCGGCCAACGCCATCGTCAAGGCCTGTGACCGCGAGGGCATCGCGCCTGCCGATCTCGACCTCATCGAGATCAACGAGGCCTTCGCCGCGGTCGGGCTCTCCTCGACCAAGCAGCTCGGCATCGATCCGGAGATCGTCAACGTCAACGGCGGGGCCATCGCCGTCGGTCACCCGATCGGAACCTCCGGAGCGCGTATCGCGCTGCACGTCGCCCTTGAACTGAAGCGACGCGGCGGCGGCACGGGCGCGGCTGCACTCTGCGGCGCCGGTGGCCAGGGTGACGCACTGATCATCAGGGTGCCCAAAGCCTGAGGATCGAGATGTCTACGACATCTTGTAGTAGTTTGCTGTCCGATTCGGCACAATGAGGATCATGCTGTCTTTCTTCGACCTGACCACACCCGCCAAGCGCTTCCGGTTCGTCGCCGTCGCCGAGGCGATCACCTGGGCGATCCTCCTGGTCGCCATGGTCGTCAAGCGGGTGAACGACGACGATGAGGCGATCGCCAAGCCGGGAATGATCCACGGGATCGTCTTCGTGATCTTCGTCGTCGTCGCCCTCGTCACGGCGATCCAACTCAAGTGGAACGCGGTGAAATGGGAGCTGCCGGTGGGGTCGCGCCGGATCGGGATCCCGATCGTCACCCTGCTGGCACTGGTCTCGAGCCTCCCGCCCTTCGGCACGATCGTGTTCGAGTGGTGGGCGCGACGTAACGGCCACCTCGCCGAGCTGTCCACCGACCGTGCACCCAGGCAGGCCACGGCCTGACCGCTCCGATCTCGCCCTCGATCGCCCCGACGCTACGCCGGTCACGCCGCAGCGTCGGGGCGATCTTCGCGCTCAACGGGTTTCTCGCGGCGATGTGGGTGGCGCACATCCCGGTCATCAGCGCGCGCACGGGAGTCGACCACGATCAGCTGGGCGGGCTGCTCCTCCTGCTCGGTGCTTCGGCGTTCGTCGGTATGCAGGTCTGCGGACGTCTGATCGACCGTCGGGGTTCTCGCCCGGTGACCATCGGGGCCGCGCTGGGGCTGACGGCGGTGATCATCGCGCCGGTGCTCGCCGTCGACGCCCTGACGCTCGCGGCCGCGCTCGTCGCCTTCGGTTTCGCCAACGGTTGCCTGGACGTGTCGATGAATGCGCAGGCGGTCGTGGTCGAGCGGGCGTACCGCCGACCGATCATGTCGTCCTTTCACGGCTTCTTCTCGGCCGGCAGTCTGGTGGGCTCCGGGGTTGTCGCCGCGACCCTGTGGGCCGACGTGGGTGTCATCCGGACGGTGGCCTGCGCCGCGGTGGCCGGTGTGGGCGTCATCGCCTGGAGCGCACGTGGGCTCGCCGGCCGCGAGGTCGGCACCGGCGACGCGAACCACGCGGCACCCGCTCCGTCCGCCGCGTCCGCGAAATGGTGGCACACCGTGAACCGGCGGCGCCTGGTGCTCCTCGCGGTCGTCGCCTTCGCGCTGATGCTGGCCGAGGGCACCGCCTACGACTGGAGCGCGCTGCACGTGGTCGAGACGTTCGGTTCCGCCGAAGCAGTCGGCGCCATCGCCTTCGGCGCGTTCAGCGCGACGATGACCGTGGCGCGGTTCGTGATCGACCCGGTCGTGGGAGCGGTGGGACCTGTGGCGGTCGTCCGGTACGGCGGTCTGCTCGGCACCGTCGGCATCCTGATCGCCGTGCTCGCGCCCGTGCCCGCGCTCGCGATCGTGGGGTGGGGCGTGTTCGGCCTGGGCCTGGCGGGACTGATCCCGCAGATCTTCACCGCGGCGGGCAACTTGTCGGGGGAGTCGAGTGGCCGGACGATCTCCGCGGTCGTCGGATGCGGCTACCTCGGCATGCTCGCCGGTCCCGCGGTCGTCGGCTTCATCAGCAGCCGGACCTCGCTGAACACCGGGCTGCTCGCCGCGGTGGCGGCGCTGATCCTCGCTGTCGCACTCGCGCCGGTCGTTCGTCCCGATGGTGCCCGCACGGCCGCCGCGGACGGCGCCCGTTCGCCCGACGCCACCTGATTCCGCGTCGCCGGTCGTGACACACTGGAGGGGTGACGCGACCAACAAATCGTCAGCAGGCCGCCGCCGCGGCCCGACAGCAAGCGGCAGCAGCCATGGCCATGTCCGGCGCGGTGGATCTCGGCGGACTCAAGGAACGGGCCGAAGCCGAACGTGCGCAAGCGCAACGCGCCCAGTCGCAGGCCGCCGCCCAGCCCGCCCAGTCGGGGCAGGCGCCCGCTCCGGGTGGGCAGCCACCCGCCGCTGGTGGTGGGCCCGCTTCGTCAGCGGTCCTCGACGTCACCGAGGAGACGTTCGAGGCCGAGGTGCTCAACCGGTCGATGCAGCAGCTCGTGGTCATCGACCTCTGGGCGGAGTGGTGCGGGCCGTGTAAGCAGCTGTCGCCGGTCCTGGAACGCCTCGCCGCGGAGTCCGGGGGCCGCTGGGTGCTGGCGAAGGTCGATGTCGACGCGAGTCCGCGTATCGCACAGGCCTTCCGGGTGCAGTCGATTCCCATGGTCGTTGCCATCGTGCAGGGCCAGCCGGTGACCGCGTTCAACGGCGTGCGCTCCGAAGCCGAGATCACCCAGTGGATCGACGACATCTTCGCCCAGATCGGTGACGCTCTGCCCGGCGTATCGGACGGGCCGGCTCCCGAACCGGAGCCCGAGGATCCGAGGTTGCTCGCCGCCGAGGCGAAATTGAACGACGGCGACTTCGACGGGGCGCTCGCCGACTACCGCGCCATCGCCGAGGCCGAGCCGGAGAACCTCGAAGCGGTGTCCGCCGCGCGGAATCTCGAGTTCATCCTGCGCGCGCAGGCCCATGATCCCGCGATTGTCGAGACGGCGTCGCGGCGCGATGTCGATGCGCAGTTGGCGGCCGCCGACGTCCTGCTGCTGTCGCAGCAACCCGAGGCCGCGTTCGATCGCATCATCGACGTCGTCCGGGTGACAGCGGGTGAGGAGCGCACCCGCGCACGTACCCGGCTGCTCGAGCTGTTCGAACTCTTCGATCCCGCCGAGCAGTTCGTCGTGAGCGCGCGGCGCAAACTCGCCAGTGCCCTGTACTGAGAGGGCGGTGGCGCGGGGGGGGGGCGGCGGCCCCGCCCCAAACCCCAGGTAGGCGGCCGCGAAAACCCCCCCCGCCCCGCCCGGCCCGGGATAAACCGGGCCGGCGCCGGGGCACCCCACCACAAA
>NZ_JBHYNC010000044.1:0-30585 GCF_042743165.1 Gordonia sp. NPDC058843 | reverse complement strand
AGTGGGCGGGGCCGCGGGCTAGTCCCGCGGCACCAGCCAGATCGCCGAGTTCGCCGGCAGCATGACCCGCGCCGACACGGGACGTCCGTGATACGACGGTCCGTCGGCGGACACCGAACCCATGTTTCCGCGTCCCGCACCGCTGTAGGTGTCGGCGTCGGTGTTGAGGATCTCGTCCCAGACACCCGCCGACGGGAGTCCGACCTGATAGTCGGCGCGATCGGCCCCGCTGAGGTTGAACAGGCACGCGACGACCGAGCCGTCGGTGCCATACCGCAGGAAGCTGATCACGTTGTTGGCAGTGTCGTTGGCGTCGATCCACTCATATCCGAGCGGGTCGATGTCCTGGCTGTACAGCGCGGGTGAGGAGCGGTAGATCCGGTTCAGGTCGGTGACCAGAGCCGAGATGCCGGAGTGCAGCTCGCCCTCCCAGCCCTCGAGCTGATGCCAGTCGAGGCTGCGATTGTCGGCCCATTCACCGGTCTGCCCGAACTCCTGTCCCATGAACAGCAACTGCTTGCCGGGATGGGACCACATGTACGCGAGGTAGACGCGTACACCCGCGGCCTTGGCGAACGAATCGCCCGGCATCCGCGACCACAGCGTGCCCTTGCCGTGTACGACCTCGTCATGGGAGAGAGGCAGCACGAAGTTCTCGCTCCACGCGTACACCAGCGAGAAGGTGATCTCGTGATGGTGGAAGCTGCGATGGATCTGGTCGCGTGACAGGTAGTCGAGGGTGTCGTGCATCCAGCCCATGTTCCATTTGAAACTGAAACCGAGCCCACCGAGATCGGTCATGCGTGTCACGCCGGGCCACGCGGTGGACTCCTCGGCGACCGTGATCACGCCCGGAAAGTGCTTGTGGACAGTCGCATTCGTCTCCTGGAGGAACTGCACCGCCTCCAGGTTCTCGCGCCCGCCGTGGATGTTGGGACGCCACTGACCGGCCGGCCGCGAATAGTCCAGGTAGAGCATCGAGGCCACGGCGTCGACCCGCAGACCGTCGATGTGGAACTCGCTGAACCAGTACAGCGCATTGGCGACCAGGAAGTTGCGGACCTCGTGCCGGCCGAAGTCGAAGACGTAGGTGCCCCAGTCGAGTTGCTCGCCGCGCATCGGATCGGCGTGCTCGTACAACGGTGTGCCGTCGAAGCGTGCGAGCGCCCAGTCGTCCTTGGGGAAGTGGGCCGGGACCCAGTCGACGAGGACGGCGATGTCGCGGGAGTGGAGGTGGTCGACGAGGTAGCGGAAGTCGTCGGGCGTGCCGAACCGTGCCGTCGGGGCGTAATAGGACGTCACCTGATAACCCCACGAGCCGCCGAACGGGTGCTCGGCCACCGGTAGGAATTCGACGTGGGTGAAGCCCTTCTCGACGGCGTACTCGGCCAGCTGGTGGGCGAGCTCGCGATAGTCGAGTCCCTGGCGCCACGATGCGAGGTGGACCTCGTAGACGCTCATCGGTTCGCGTTCGGGCGCGGACTGCTCCCGGCGCGCGATCCAGGCGTCGTCGGCCCACACATGTTCGGACACGGTGACCCGGGACGAGGTGGCAGGCGGCGCGCTGGTGCGGAAGGCCATGGGATCGGCCTTGTCGCGGATGACGCCGTCGGCGCCGTGGACGCGGAACTTGTAGTGGGTGCCGTCGCCTACGTCGGGGACGAAGACCTCCCACACGCCGCTGACCCCGACCTTGCGCATCGGGGCAAACCGCCCGGTCCAGTCGTCGAAGTCGCCGATCACGGTGACGCCGTGGGCATTCGGCGCCCACACCGAGAAGGCGGTGCCGTGTACCTCGCCGTCGGTGGTCGTGTACGACGTCACCCGCGCACCCAGTGCGTTCCACAACGCCTCGTGGCGTCCTTCACTGAACAGGTGGATGTCGACCTCGCCCAGGCTCGGCAGGAACCGGTAACCGTCGGCGACGACGAACTCCGAGGTGTCGCCCGCGGGATCGGGGTAGACGACGCGGTAGCGGTAGTCCATGAGGTCGGCCATCGGGACGGTGACCACCCACAGGTCGTCGGTCTGGCGGGTCATCGGATGATCGTCGCCGCCGATCACCGCAGACACCGAGATCGCATTCGGGCGCAGCGTACGCAGGATGGTGGTGCCGCCGGGCGCGTCATGGGCACCGAGGAACGCGTGCGGATCCGGGTGGGTCTGCGCGGCGAGCCGCCGGAGGTCGTGGTCGGTGGCGTTCGGGTCCGGCAGGTCAGGCGGATCGGTGCGATCGGTCACGAATACCTCACTGGATCCGGTGGGCGAGTTGCTGTGCGACAACAGGGTTCAGAGGCGGCAGGGCGAGGATGTGCGCGACCGCCCGCCAGGGCTCGAGCCGGACGTAGTTGTCCTGGCCCCACCAGTACTCCTCGCCGGAGACCTCATCTCGGACGGGAAAGTGGTCGTACCACTCGAACCCGAGTTTCGGCAGGTCGAGCCAGACCGTGGAGTCCTCGGCACCGAACGGGTTCAGGTTGATCACCACCACGACGCGGTCGCCCGAGACCGGGTCGATCTTCGAGTAGGCGATCAGCGACGGGTTGTCGACGTGGTGGAAGTGGATGTTGCGCAGCTGCTGCAGCGCGGGGTGGCGCCGGCGGATCTCGTTGAGGGAGGTGATCCAGGGCTCGAGCGACTCGCCCCGGCTCGCGGCCGCCTTGTAGTCGCGCGGCCGCAGCTCGTACTTCTCCGAGTTCAGATACTCCTCGCTGCCCTCGGTGACGGCGACGTGCTCGTACAGTTCGTAGCCGCTGTAGACGCCCCACGTCGGGGCGAGGGTGGCAGCGAGGGCGGCTCGGAGGGCGAACATGCCCGGCCCGCCGTGCTGCAGGCTCGCATGCAGGATGTCGGGTGTGTTGACGAACAGATTCGGGCGGGCCTCGTCGGCGTGGTCGGCGATCTCCCGGCCGAACTGTTCGAGCTCCCACTTCAGCGTCTTCCAGGTGAAGTAGGTGTAGGACTGGCTGAAGCCGAGCCGGGCCAGACCGTAGAGTCGCGCGGGCCGGGTGAACGACTCGGAGAGGAACAGCACGTCGGGGTGCCGCTTCTTCACCTCGCTGATCAGCCACTCCCAGAAGTTCGGCGGCTTGGTATGCGGGTTGTCGACGCGGAAGATGTCGACGCCGAGCCCGACCCAGTGCAGAACGACCTTCAGGACCGCGCGGTAGATGCCGTTGCGGTCGTTGTCGAAGTTCAGCGGGTAGATGTCCTGGTACTTCTTCGGCGGGTTCTCCGCGTATGCGATCGTGCCGTCGGGCTGGGTGGTGAACCACTCGGGGTGCTCGAGCGCCCAGGGATGATCCGGCGCGCACTGCAGTGCGAGATCGAGCGCGACCTCGAGACCGAGTTCACGGGCCCGGCCGACGAAGTACTCGAAGTCGTCCTCGGTACCGAGCAGGGGATGGATCGCGTCGTGACCGCCGTCCACGGACCCGATGGCCCACGGCGAACCGACATCGTCGGGACCCGCGACGAGCGTGTTGTTCGGGCCCTTGCGGTTGACCTCCCCGATCGGGTGGATCGGCGGGAGGTAGACGACGTCGAACCCCATGTCCGCGACGCGCGGCAGATCCTGGGCGGCGGTGAGGAACGTGCCGTGGACGGGGTTGCCCTCACCGTCCCAGCCACCGGTCGAACGCGGGAACAGTTCGTACCACGAGCCGAAGAGCGCCCGGGTGCGGTCGACCCACACCCGGTAGGTACGGCTCTTGGTGACGAGTTCACGGACGGGGTGCGCGGTGAGCACCTCGACCACCTCGTCGGAGATGGCCAGACCCACGCGGTTCTCGACACGGCGCCGGCGCGCGCGGAGCTGACGGGCGGCGTCGAGCAGGAGTTCGCGGTCCTCGCCGGACACGAGCTCGGCGGCGGTGTCGAGCACCTGCGCGCCGATCTCGATGTCGTTGGCGAGATCGGCGGCACCCTGCCCGGCGTCGAGTTTCTTGATGACGGCCGAGCGCCACGTGGCGTACGGGTCGCTCCAGGCCTCGATGCGGTAGGACCAGAATCCGACGGCGTCGGGCACGAAAGCCGCGTTGAAGGTGTCCGGCTCCGGGGCGGGGGCCATCCGGACGTCGAACGCCTCGCGTCGGGGAGCCTCGACGTGCAAGGTGACCCCCAGGGCGTCGTGGCCTTCTCGCCAGGCGGTGGTGCTGACCGGGAAGTATTCTCCCACAACGGCTTTCGCCGGCTGCTGACCCGCTGACACAAGGGGTGCGATGTCGTCGATACCCATGCGCCCGATCACGTGGAGCCTCCTGTCGTCAGCTCCCGTGACTGGCCGGGGTGCGCTGTCGGTCTCGCCTTCGTTGGTATCACCGGTTCCCAACCTAGTGCCCCGCGGACGGGATTGTCTTGTCATGGATCGCGCGTCGTGTCGGTCCGGCCCGGCGGCGCCGGGTCGGACGAGGTCAACCGACCGAACGCGCGGGATCGGTCAACCGGGCCAGCGCCGAACGGACCACCGCGGGATCGGTGGTGCGCCACATCGGGGGCAACGATGCGAGCAGATAGCCGCCGTAGCCGGCCGTCGCCAAGCGGGAGTCGAGGACTGCGACGACGCCGCGGTCCTCGACCGAACGCAACAGCCGCCCGGCACCCTGGGCGAGGAGCAGGGCCGCGTGGTTGGCCGCCACCGAGAGGAACCCGTTGCCGCCGCGAGCGTCGACCGCCCGCTGCCGGGCTGTCAGCAGCGGGTCATCGGGACGCGGGAAGGGGATGCGGTCGATGAGCACCAGGCTCAGCGACGGGCCGGGGACATCGACCCCCTGCCACAGCGACAGCGTGCCGAACAGGCAGGTCGCGGGATCATCGGCGAACCGCCGGACGAGGGTGGAGGTGGTGTCGTCGCCCTGACACAGCACCGGATGAGCGGTGCGGTCACGGATCGCGTCGGCGGCTTCGCGCGCGGCACGCATCGAGGAGAACAGGCCGAGCGTGCGACCGCCGGCCGCGTTCACGAGCTCGGCGATCTCGTCCATCGTCCGCGACGAGATGCCCGAGCGGTCCGGGCGGGGGAGATGGCGGGCGACGTAGAGGATCGCCGACCGCGGATAGTCGAAGGGCGAACCGGCATCGAGGCCGGTCCAGCGGGCCGAACCCGAATCCGAGGGGACCGCCTTGCCGCTCGCGGTGACGTCGGAGACGTTCGCCTCGTCGGTCACCGGACGATCGGTCCCGCGCCCCGACGCGGGGAGTCCCCACGTCGCGGCGAGGGCGTCGAAGGAACCACCGATGGTGAGGGTCGCCGACGTCAGGATGACCGTGGCATCGGCGAACAGTGAGGCCCGCAGCAGGCCGCCGACCGAGAGCGGCGCGATGTGCAGGATAGGCCGAGGCTCGGTCCCGCGACGCGAGGTGTCCAGCGACGCCCACACGACGTCGCGTCGCTTGGCCTCGTCGGGTTCGTCGAATGCGCCGAGAATGCGGACGACGGTGTCGTGCATGTCCTCGAGAGAGGTCAGGGCAGCCGACCGTGCGGCCGCAGCGCCGTCGTCGGCGCCGGCCATCCGTGCGGGGCCGATGGCGGTCCGTGTCTGCCACAACCGATCCCGGAGCATCACCAGCACGGCGGTGGCGTCGGACGGCAGACCGGTCCACTGACGCATCGGTGCTCCCTCGAGCAGCTCGCCGAGCTGCTCGCCCGCGCCGAGCAGGGCGTCGGCGGTCTCCTCGTCGACGAGTTTCCCGCAGCGGCGCGCGACGAGCGCCACCGAGGCCGCCGACAGCTCGTCGGTGGCCACCGAGGTCATCCGGTCGACGAGCTCGTGGGCCTCGTCGATGACGACGACGTCGTGTTCGGGCAGGACGTTCGCCGGGCTCGTCGCGTTGATGGCCAGTAGCGCGTGATTGGTGACCACGACGTCGACCTTGCCGGACCGCCGGCGCGACTGTTCGGCGAAGCAGTCCTCGCCGTAGGAGCAGTTGGCCGCGCCCAGGCACTCCCGGGCGGTGACGCTGACCTGTCGCCACGACCGGTCGGACACACCCGGGACGAGGTCGTCCCGGTCGCCGGTCTCGGTGTCGCTGCTCCACTCCCGCAGGCGCGTCACCTCCCGGCCGGTCCGTGACAGCTCGAAGGGGTCGAACAGCTCGGTGTCCGGTTCGTCAGCCGTACCGGAGTGGATCTTGTTCAGGCACAGATAGTTTCCGCGCCCCTTCAGGATCGCGAAGGTGGGCTCGCGGCCGACCGGTTTCTTCAGCGCCTTGGCCAGGCGGGGGAGATCGCGTTCGATGAGCTGTCGTTGCAGGGCGATCGTCGCGGTGGACACCACGACGGTCCGGCCGCTCTCGACGGCGTGCCGGATGGCCGGCACCAGGTACGCCAGCGACTTGCCGGTACCGGTACCGGCCTGGACGGCGAGATGCTCACCGGTGTCGATGGCGTGCGCGACCGCGGAGGCCATCGCGACCTGGCCGTCGCGGCGACGTCCGCCGAGAGCGGTGACCGCCTCGTCGAGCAGGTCGGTCACCGGGGGTGTGTTGGGCATGAGGTTGGTTCCGGTTGTCCTTGCTGGTATCGCGGTGGTGTCGCGTGCGGGTACGGATGGTTTAGACGTATCGCGGCGCCGGTCGGTTCCCTCGGTCGTGGTCGTGGTCGTGGTCGTGGTCGTGGTCGCGGTCGAGATCGCGGCGCACGGGGCTACCCCGCTCGACTCGACCCGTCGTACAGCAGGTCGCCCACCAGCTCGACACCCGCCTCCCGCAGCGTCGACAGTGCCGTCGACGTCGTCTCCGGCGCGACGCCTGCCGTGAAGTTGAGCAGGACCCGGGTGGCGAACCCCGCCGCCACCGCGTCGAGCGCGGTGGCGCGGACACAGTGGTCGGTGGCGATGCCGACGATGTCGACCGATTTCACCTTTCGCTCACGCAACCACGCGGCGAGGGTGGAACCGTCCTCGGCCGCCCCCTCGAAGCCGGAGTACGCGGCGCTGTACTCGCCCTTGGAGAAGATCTCGTGTGCGGCGGCCGCGTCGAACTCGCGGTGGAACCCGACACCGTCGGTGCCCACGCGGCAGTGCGGCGGCCAGGTGTCGACGTAGTCGGGGTCGTCGGAGAAGTGGTCACCCGGGTCGATGTGGAAGTCGCGGGTGGCGACGACCGTCCGGTACTCGTCGAGGATCGACGTGACCGCCCGTGCGACCGCGGCACCACCGTTCACGCCGAGGGAGCCTCCCTCACAGAAGTCGTTCTGCACGTCGACGACGATCAGCGCGTCGGCGGGGCGGGTGCCGTCGCTGCGTTCAGGGGTCATCGGTTCCTCCTGGGGGTCCGGGGTTCGTCGCCGATCGCTTGCCCCGATGGGTTCGGATGGTTCGGTCAGCCGAGTTCGTATCGGGTCGGCACCGCGGGATCTCCATGGGACAGGCCCAGACCCTCCCACGGCAAGCTGACCAGGCCGGCCGCGAGGTGTGCGCGGGCATCGGTGAGCGACGGCAACGACGCGACGGGCGTTCCGCCGCGGACGAGCGGGATCTGCAGGTCTCGTACGCCGAGGCCCTCCGGCGCGGGCCGGGTTCCGTCGGCGCGGTAGACGATCTCCTCGACGATCGTGCCGCTGGACCGGGCGGCGCGTACGGCCGACTTGGCGCCGCCGCGCGACTCCTTGTGGCTCGCTCTTTTGGCCACCGGGAGGCCGCCCACCTCGACGAGTTTGTAGACCATCCCCGCCGTCGGGGCCCCGCTGCCGGTCACGAGCGACGTCCCGACCCCGTAGGTGTCGACCGGCTCGGCGCGCAGCGAGGCGATCGCGTACTCGTCGAGATCTCCGGACACCACGATCTTCGTCTGCGTCGCCCCGAGGTCGTCGAGCTGTGCGCGGACCTGCCGGGCCAGTACCCCGAGGTCGCCGGAGTCGATCCGCACGGCACCCAGTTCGGGACCGGCCACCTCGATGGCGTTGCGGACGCCCTGAGTGATGTCGTAGGTGTCGACCAGCAGCGTGGTGCCGACGCCGAGCGCCTCGATCTGCGCGGCGAACGCGGCCTTCTCGTCGGGCCCGTCGGGTCCGGTGAAGCCGAGGGTGAAGGCGTGGGCGGCGGTGCCGGCGCTGGGTACCCCGAAGCGGCGCGCGGCCTCGAGGTTCGAGGTGGCGGCGACGCCCGCGATGTAGGCGGCGCGCGCACTGGCAACGGCCGCGCGCTCATGGGTGCGTCGCGAGCCCATCTCGATGATCGGCCGCGATCCGGCCGCGCTGACCATGCGTGCCGCGGCCGAGGCGATGGCACTGTCATGGTTGAGGATCGACAGGATCAGGGTCTCGAGCAGGACGCCCTCGGCGAAGGTCGCACGGACGGTCAGGATCGGCGACCCGGGGAAGTAGAGCTCACCCTCGCGGTAGCCGTCGATGTCACCGGAGAAGCGGTAGTCCCGCAGCCAGGCCACCGTGTCAGGATCGAGGAATCGCTCGACGACGGCGATCTCCTCGTCGCCGAACCGGAAGGCAGCGAGCTCGTCGAGTACGCGCCCGGTGCCGGCCACGACGCCGTAGCGACGGCCGTCGGGGAGGCGACGCGCGAAGACCTCGAACACGCACTGGCGGTGCGCAACCGGCTGGCGCAGCGCTGCCGCGACCATCGTCAGTTCGTACTGATCGGTCAGCAGCGCGGTGTTGTCGATGCTCACAATCGCTTACCCTGTCCCTATGGCGCCTGACGAAACTCGTGCGCACGAGGCTACCCCCGGCGGTACGGCGGTTGCCGAACCAGAGGTCGCCGACGGCGCGGCGGGACTCGACAAGCCCTGGATGACGATCGTGTGGGACGACCCGGTCAATCTGATGCGGTACGTCACCTTCGTCTTCCAGAAGATCTTCGGCTACTCGGAGTCCCACGCGAATGAACTGATGATGCAGGTTCACACAGAGGGCAAGGCCGTGGTGTCCTCCGGCGACCGCGAGAAGGTCGAGACCGACGTCGCGAAGCTGCACGCCGCCGGACTGTGGGCGACGATGCAGCGGGATTCGTGACCGGCCGGTCCGCTGCGCGTCCGACCCGGGCACACTGAACGCGTGCGAACCTGGAAACGCAAGGGGCGCGGCGAGACGGTGCGGATCGCATCGCAGCTCGACGCGCACGAGGCAGAACTGCTCGCATCGATGGTCACGTCGATGTGTGAATTGCTCACCGAACGAGCCGACTCCGCACCCGACGACGATCTCGCGAAGCTCACCGGTATCCGCGTCGGTCACCCGGAGGCGCCCGACGACGTCACCCTGGGTCGTCTGCTCCCGGATTTCCACCGGCCCGATCAGGACGACGAGCTCTCCGCCGAGGTCGTCAACGGCAAGCTGAACTCCGCGCTGCGCAGTGTGCACGAACCGAAGATCATCGATGCCAAACTCGGTGCGGCGCAGGTGCTCCTGGACACCCTCCCGGAGGGGGGCGGAGACCTCGTCCTCACTCCCGAGGAGGCCTCGGCCTGGCTCACCGCACTCAACGACGTCCGCCTGGCACTCGGTGCGATGCTCGGTATCTCCGAGGACACCCCCGATCAGCTGCCGCCGGATCATCCGCACGCGGCCCATCTCGACGTCTACCACTGGCTGACGGTGATGCAGGATCTCCTCGTCGAAGCCCTGATGTGACCACTAGGCTCGTGTTCGGGTAGTTCCGTTCGGGGGCTTTGTCCGTATCGACGTCAGGGGTTTCGTGAGCACTTCCGGACGACCGGCCCGGGCCGGCAATCGCATCACCGACATCGCCGGCATCACCGTCGGGCACGCCCATCGCGTCGACGCCGACGCGCGGGTGGCCGGTTCACCCGAGGCCCCCGATGGTCACGGGTGGGCGACCGGGACCACGGTGGTGCGGGTGTCGGCGCCCGGTGCGATCGCCGCGGTGGACGTCCGCGGTGGCGGACCCGGTACCCGCGAGACCGATCTGCTCGACCCGTCCACCACCGTGCAGACCGCACACGCCATCGTGCTGAGCGGAGGTAGTGCCTACGGTCTGGCCGCCGCCGACGGGGCCATGCGAGCCCTCGAGGCCGACGGGGTCGGACTGCCGCTCGATGACCGGGGGCACGTGGTGCCGATCGTCCCAGCCGCGGTGATCTTCGACCTGCCCGTCGGTGGCTGGGACCGCAGGCCCGACGCGGAATTCGGGGCGGAGGCGGTCCGAGCCGCACACGCCGACTTCGGCGTCGGGTGCGTCGGTGCGGGTGTCGGCGCCCGCGCGGGAGCGCTGAAGGGTGGGGTCGGGACCGCGTCGGTGACGATCGACGCCGGACCCGCGGCCGGGATCACCGTCGGCGCACTCATGGTCGCGAACCCGGTCGGGGCGGTCATCGACCCGCAGACCGGGCTGCCATGGGATCTGGGTGACGACGAACTCACCGGGCTCGGGTTGTCCCGACCGTCGGCCGCCGACATCGACCGGCTCGCCGACCTGGCCGCGAAGCACACCGTGCTCAACACGACGATCGGTGTCGTGGCGACCGATGCCGTCCTCGACGCCCCGATGACCAAGCGGCTGGCGATGGCCGGACACGACGGCCTCGGGCGGGCGATCCGCCCCGCGCACTCACCGCTGGACGGGGACACCATCTTCGGTATCGCCACCGGCGCGGTCCGGCCCGCCGCACCGGTGCCGTCGCCGGCGGGCATGCACGCCGACGTCGCCGTGGTCGCCGAGGTGTGCCGGGTCGCGGCCGATGTCGTCGGGCGGGCGATCGTCGACGCGGTCCTCGCGGCAGAACCGATCGCATCGATCCCCACCTACGCCCAGGCGGCGCCGTCCGCGTTCCGCTGACCGCGCGGCCGGGTGTCGTCGTCAGCCGTGTCCGCTGGTGCAGCCCCAGTAGTAGATGGAGCCACCACCGGCGTAGTAGAGCGCGGCGGCCTGGGCGGTGTAGAGCCGTGATCCGGTGCCGTATCCCCAATAGCTCGGTGACGAGGCGATCGCGCCGCACCCGTTGACGAACTGGGCGACGACCCGGCAGTCGGCGGCCGGGCACACCCGCGTCGCGGCAGCCGACGCCGCGGCGTACGAGCCGTAGTCGAGGGCGCGGCCGACCGAACCGGTCGACGGCGAGAGGGCCAGCGCGCCGTAGTAGTCGTAGTTCGCGTGTGCCGGTGCCGGGTCGGCGATAGCGGTGCCGACGAGGGCGGCGGCGGTCGCCGCCACGGACGCGGCGAGAACGGTGACACGTCGGGCAAGGCCCGGGCGGGAAACACTCACGGAAGCTCCTCGGTGTGGAGTGGCAGAGAAGGGCATGACGGTCTAACCACCGGCCGGTTCGCGGGTGGGCTGGCCGGGAGTCGGGGTGCCGGAGGGGGTTTCGGTCGGTGTCTCGATCACGTCGGGTTTCTCCACCTCGACGGTCTCGTTCCATTTCGACAGGTCGACGGTGATCGTGGTCTTCGTGTCCGCCGGGTTCGGGCTGAAGACGAGTCGGGCGAGCTGATTGGTCCCGGTGGTCAGCCAGACGGTGGTCGGCACGGGCGCATCCTGCGGACCGACGACCTGACGGGCGCCGGTCAGCGCGGCGAGGGCACCTGCCGGGACGGTGCCGTTGATCTGGGCCGTCTCCACTCCACCGACCGTCTCCGAACCGACCTTCGTCGGGTTCTGGAATTCGCTCAAGACGTTGGCCAGGCCGTCATCGGGGTCGAGGAACACCGAGACGTCGTAGATGGATTTGCCGTCGCCGTAGCTGAGGTATCCGTCACCGGCGATGTCGGCGTAGAGCACCCCGTCGACGTAGACGAACGGCGCCGAGGCCTCCTGTGGGTCCTTGGTGCCGAAGACGACGGTGGCCTCGCCCTTCGCGGCGTCGGCCGGAGTGGTCACCAGGTCCGCGGTGACCTTCTTCGCGTTCAGGTTCGGCACCGTGCCGTCGACCACGAGGTCGAGGTGGGCGCCGGTCAGGGCCTCGGTGTTCGAGGCCGCCGCGGCCAGTTGGGCCGCCGGATCGGCGATCACCGTGGTCGACGCGGACACGCTGGTCGTGGTCGGAGAACCTGTCTGGGAGGTGGAACATCCGGTCAGAACGATCGCGGCGACGATCCCCGTCGACAGTGCGGCCGTGGCCACCCGTTGGGCTCGCTGCATGAGAAGTGCCTCCTCCGTTGGTTTTTCGACACACCCCGGGTGTCGTTGCGACGCAACACTAGCGGCGTCTCATGCTGGATCGGGGGTTCGTACGGTTCCCGAATGACGTCTCAGTGGATGACGACCGACCCCCCGCGCAGGGCCCCGCGCACCATCTCCGGTGACGCCGGCGGTGGGTCGGGACGGAATAGGTGTCGCGGCGGCGATGTTGCGCTTCGGGAGATCCGCAACAATGGGGACACCTGCGAGGAGCCGGCACGAGGCCTCGCCGGTGTGGCCACGTCTGGACGGGAGAACGGGACACCGATGCTCAAGATCGAGCAGGAGCTGGTCGACGCGATGGTCGCGCACGCACGCGCCGACCACCCCGACGAGGCTTGCGGGGTGATCGCCGGCCCGGAGGGCTCCGACCATCCGAAGCGCTTCATCTCGATGATCAACGCCGAGCGCTCGCCCACGTTCTACCGCTTCGACTCGGCCGAGCAGCTCGCCGTCTGGCGGGAGATGGACCGCCGCGACGAAGAGCCCGTGGTCATCTACCACTCCCACACCGCCACCGAGGCATATCCGAGCCGCACCGACATCTCCTACGCGGGAGAGCCCGGCGCGCACTACGTGCTGGTGTCCACACGTGACCCGGAGACCACCGAGATCCGTAGCTATCGCATCGTCGACGGTGCGGTCACCGAAGAAGAGATCGAGATCAGGAGCTGAGAATGTCTGTCACCGTATCCATCCCGACGATCCTGCGCACCCATACCGGCGGGGAGAAGCGCGTCGAGGGGTCGGGTTCGACGCTGGCCGCGCTGATCGACGACCTCGAATCGGGCAACGCCGGTCTCAAAGAGCGCCTCGTCGCGCCCGACGACAACGGCACCGCGAAGCTGCACCGCTTCGTCAACATCTACGTCAACGACGAGGATGTGCGGTTCTCCGGAGGCCTCGACACCCCGATCGACGACGGCGACGAGGTGACCATCCTGCCCGCGGTCGCCGGCGGCTGAGCGTGGCACGTCACGACTCCCTGATCGACTCGGTCGGCAACACCCCGCTCATCGGTCTGCAACGGCTCTCGCCGCGCTGGGACGACTCCGACGACGGACCGCATGTCCGGTTGTGGGCCAAGCTCGAGGACCGCAACCCGACCGGATCCATCAAGGATCGTCCCGCGCTACGGATGATCGAGCAGGCCGAACGTGATGGGTTGCTACGGGCGGGTTCGACCATCCTCGAACCGACGAGCGGCAACACCGGCATCTCCCTCGCGATGGCGGCGAAACTCAAGGGCTACGAACTGATCTGCGTGATGCCGGAGAACACCTCGGAGGAACGCCGTTCGCTGTTGCGCATGTTCGGCGCGCAGGTCATCTCCTCGCCCGCGGCGGGCGGTTCGAACACCGCGGTCGCGGTGGCCAAGGAACTGGCTGCGAAGAACCCCGACTGGGTGATGCTGTACCAGTACGGCAACGCGGCGAACGTCGCGGCGCACTACGAGGGCACCGGACCTGAGTTGTACGACGACCTGCCCGAGATCACCCACTTCGTCGCCGGCCTCGGGACGACCGGCACCCTCATGGGCGTGGGACGCTTCCTGCGCGAACGCAAGCCCGACATCGAGATCCTCGCCGCCGAACCCCGGTACGGAGACGAGGTCTACGGTCTGCGCAACATCGACGAGGGGTTCATTCCCGAGCTCTACGACGACTCGGTGCTGACCCGGCGTTTCTCGGTGACCGGCGTCGACGCGGTCGCCCGCGTCCGGGAACTGATCGAGCTCGAGGGCATCTTCGCGGGGATCTCCACCGGCGCGATCCTGCAGGCGGCCCGCGGCATCGGTCGGCGGTCGCTGAAAGCCGGTACCCGCGCCGACATCGGGTTCGTCGTCCCCGACGCGGGGTGGAAGTATCTGTCGACCGGCGCCTACGAAGGTAGTCTCGACGACGCGGAGCAGGCACTCGAAGGTCAGCTCTGGGCATGACCCCGCTACCGAGGAACTCCTAGGCCATGAGCTCGTACACCCCGCCGATCGGGCAGCAGCCAGCGCGGCGAGCGCGTCCGCTGTGGTTGCGTTCGGCGATCATCACGGTCTGCATCGTCGCGGTGCTGTTCGTCATCGAGGCGATCGACGCGGCAACGCGCGTCGACCTCGACCAGAACGGCATCGAGCCGCGGCAGGTCGACGGACTGGACGGCATCCTGTGGGCGCCGCTGCTGCACGGCGACTGGCAGCACCTGTTCGCCAACCTCATGCCCGGCGCGGTGCTGTGTTTCCTCGTGTTGATGACGCAGCGGTTCCTCCTCGTCACCGGAATCATCTGGGTGGTGTCGGGGCTCGGCGTCTGGCTGTTCGCGGCGCCGTACTCGGTCACCGTCGGGGCCTCGGGCATCGTGTTCGGCTGGCTCACCTTCCTCATCGTGCGTGGCCTCTTCAACCGCGATCTGTGGCAGATCCTCGGCGGCCTCGTCCTCTTCCTGGTGTACGGGTCGATCCTCTGGGGCGTCCTGCCGTCGGACCCGCTGATCTCCTGGCAGGCTCACCTGTTCGGTGCGATCGCCGGCGTGTTCGCGGCGTGGGCGCTCGCGGCGCGGGACCGGCGGAAGCCGGCGGTCACCACTCCGGGGGTGGCGCCATAATCGCGGCGGGTGGCCAGGACGCACCGATCGGGATCTTCGATTCGGGCGTCGGGGGACTGACAGTGGCGCGCGCCATCATCGATCTGCTGCCGGACGAGGACATCGTCTACATCGGCGACACGGCCAACGGACCGTACGGGCCGCTGACGATCCCGGAGATCCGCCGCCACGCCCTCGCGATCGGTGACGACCTCGCCGAGCGAGGCGTGAAGGCCATCGTCATCGCCTGCAACACCGCATCGGCCGCGTGCCTGCGCGATGCGCGTGAACGTTACGCGCCCATCCCGGTCATCGAGGTCGTGCTGCCCGCGGTGCGCCGCGCCGTCGTCGCCACCAAGACGGGCCGGATCGGTGTGCTCGGCACACAGGCCACGATTTCCTCACGCGCGTATCAGGATTCGTTCGCCGCGGCACGCGACGCGGTGATCACCGCGGTGCCGTGTCCCCGGTTCGTCGACTTCGTCGAACGCGGTATCACCAGCGGCCGGCAGATCCTCGGGCTCGCGCAGGGCTACCTCGAGCCGCTGCAGCAGGCCGGGGTGGACACCGTGGTCCTCGGTTGCACGCACTATCCGTTGCTGTCGGGGGTCATCCAACTCGCGATGGGCGACGAGGTGACCCTGGTGTCGAGCGCAGAGGAGACCGCGAAGGACCTCTTCCGGGTGCTCACCGAAGCCGACCTGCTGCACCCGCACACGGGCCGCGACGCCACCCGCGTCTTCCAGGCGACGGGAGATCCGGACCTCTTCGCGAAACTCTCGAACCGATTCCTGGGTCCGGTGATCGGAGCCGTGCAGCACGTGTGAGCTGTCGGCCGCGGTTCGCCGCGCACTTGTGACCCGTATGCCGACGCCTCGGTGCGGAATCGTGGCACAGTGGGGCCTATGCGTCTCACGGTCCTCGGTTGCTCGGGCAGTGTGGGCGGACCGGGGGCCGCATGCTCCGGCTATCTGCTCTCCGTTCCCGGTGAACAACCGGTCCTGGTGGACTGCGGCCCGGGGGTCTTCGGCGAACTGCAACGCGTCACCGACCCCAACGACGTCGCCGTCGTCCTCAGTCACCTCCACGCCGATCACTGTCTCGATCTGCCCGCGATGCTCGTCTGGCGCCGCTACGCGCCGGAGCCGGCCAGGCAGCGCGCCCCGCTGTACGGTCCGCACGGCACCGCTCTACGGATCGGCTACGGTTCGTCGGAATTCCCCGGGCAGCTCGACGACATCACCGACACCTTCGACGTCCACGAGTGGAGCGACGACCAGGAGGTCACGCTGGGCGGGATGCGGATCCGGGCGATGAACGTCAATCATCCGCCCGACACCTTCGGCCTCCGGATCACCGGACCCGACGGCCAGGTCATCGCCTACAGCGGGGACACGGCGCCGTGTGACGAACTGATCGACCTCGCGGCCGACGCGGACCTGTTCCTGTGTGAGGCGTCGTGGACCCACGCACCCTCGGAACGCCCGCCGGATCTGCACATGTCGGGGATCGAGGCGGGGGAGGCCGCGACGAAGGCCAACGTTCGTGCGCTGGCGATCACGCACGTCGCGCCGTGGTCGGATTCGGCGGAGATCCTCGCCGAGGCCCGCAGCACGTTCTCGGGTCCGGTGGAGCTCGTGAGCCAGGGACAGGTCTTCGACCTCACCTAGAAACCGTGCCGCCTCCGGTCGTTACAGTGAGACCCGTGACCACACGAGCTGACGGCAGAGCCGACGACGAACTCCGTCCCATCACGTTCCAGCGCGGTTTCACCAGCCACCCCGCGGGTTCGGTCCTGGTGGAGTTCGGCAAGACCCGGGTGATGTGCACCGCGAGTGTCACCGACGGTGTCCCGCCGTGGCGTCGTGGTTCCGGGCTCGGGTGGTTGACCGCGGAGTACGCGATGCTCCCGGCCGCCACCCACGACCGGTCGTCGCGCGAGTCGGTCAAGGGCCGGGTCGGTGGGCGTACCCACGAGATCAGCCGGCTCATCGGTCGTTCGCTGCGCGCATGTCTGGATCTCGGCGCGCTCGGCGAGAACACCATCGCACTCGACTGCGACGTACTCCAGGCCGATGGTGGTACCCGGACCGCGGCCATCACCGGTGCGTATGTCGCACTGGCGGATGCGATCACCTACCTACGTGCGGCGGGCAAACTGTCGGACCCGCAACCCCTTTCGTGTGCGATCGCTGCGGTGAGCGTCGGTGTGGTCGACGGCCGCGTCCGACTCGACCTCCCCTATGAGGAGGATTCGCGCGCCGAGGTCGACATGAACGTCGTGGCCACCGACGCCGGCACCCTTGTCGAGGTGCAGGGCACCGGCGAGGGGGCGACCTTCCCGCGCTCGACGCTGGACGCGCTGCTCGACGTGGCCGCCGTCGGTACCGAGAAGCTGTTCGAGGCGCAGCGCGCGGTGCTGGCCGAGCCGTATCCGGGCGAACTCCCCGGGCGGGCCTGATGTCCTCGGTGCTCCTGGCGAGCCGTAACTCCAAGAAGCTCGCCGAACTCCAGCGCGTCGTCGACGCCGCGGGGATCACCGGGGTCGAGGTCGTCGGACTGGACGCGGTACCCGACTACCCGGAGGAGCCCGAGACCGGCGCCACCTTCGAGGACAACGCTCTCATCAAGGCGCGCGCGGGGGCCAAGGCCATCGGAATTCCCTGTCTCGCCGATGATTCCGGTATCGCGGTCGACGCCCTGAACGGGATGCCGGGGGTGTTGTCGGCGCGCTGGTCGGGCGAGCACGGCGACGACCCGGCGAACAATGCACTGTTGCTCGCCCAGTTGTCGGACACCCCGGATGATCGACGTGGCGCGGCGTTCGTGTCGGCCTGCGCCCTCGTGTTGCCGGACGGGACCGAGACGGTGGTGCGGGGCGAGTGGCGGGGTCGAGTCCTGCGTGCGGAACGCGGGCCGCACGGCTTCGGGTACGACCCGCTGTTCGCCCCCGACGACGAGGTCGCCGCCGGCCGTTCCGCGGCGGAGTTGTCGCCCGCGGAGAAGGACGACCTCAGTCACCGCGGAAAAGCGTTGGCCCAGTTGGTGCCGGCGTTGCGAGCGCTCGCGGGCTGACGTCCGCGTCGGCACCGGAACGAGATCAGCTCGCGGTACCGGTGTAGAGGTAGACACCCAGGGTGTGCGGTTCACCGTCGAGCAGGATCTCCATGTCGTCGGCGCCGGCTCGCGACATACCCTGCCGCTCATAGAACCCGAACGTGCACAGTGAGTCCGTGTAGAGGTGGAAGTCCGAACGGCCGTGGGCCCGGAGATGATCCAGGAACGCGCGATAGAGTGTCGCTCCGACGCCATGCCCCCGCGTCGTGGAGGCGACCGCGAACAGGGTCAGTTCATCGTCCAGGGACTTGCCGGTGTGTGCGCCCAGCCGATGGGCCACCGATTCGAACGCGAACAGGGCGCGCAGCGACTTCCACTGGGGCAGTCCGAGAACCGCAGCTCGAGCGGTGTGTGCCCACAACAGCGCACGGTTCTTCGTCCGGTCGTGCAGGTGTGGCTCGCCGTCGACCCGTCCCAGGATGATCCCCACCACGTGTCCGTCCTTCACCGCGACGCGACTCCAGGTGCTCGCC
The DNA here is from genome assembly GCF_042743165.1 of Gordonia sp. NPDC058843. Lineage (NCBI taxonomy): Bacteria > Bacillati > Actinomycetota > Actinomycetes > Mycobacteriales > Gordoniaceae > Gordonia > Gordonia sp. NPDC058843. The sequence continues at coordinate 12,329 of NZ_JBHYNC010000044.1, read as the reverse complement.
ACCAGTTGCTCGCGGAGGTAGACCTCGAGTGCGCTGTCGAGAACGCGCGGTCCGTGGACGTAACGGTGGATGTAGAACGCCTCGTCGATGATCTTCTTGACGTCGTCGGCGTCGGTGGAACGGTATGGGCGATAGGTGATGTCGGTCATGATCCCTTCTTTGCGTGTGTGTCTTCGGATGTTGCTGATGGGGTGGGTGACAGTGGCCCCGCGCCGTAGGTGAGCGCGACGAGGTCCGCTTCGAGTGCGGCACGGTCGGTGTCGTCGAGGACCGCGCCCCAGAGGGGGGCGGTGTTCGAGCCGTCTGCGGCCGCGATGATGAGCCTGGTGATCGTCGGGTCGAGGCCGTCGTCGGAGAGCGCGGTGCGCCAGTGGTCGGCGTCCTGTTGGGCGAGTCGCGCCGGGCCGGGCTCGTACATCAGGCTTGCGGCCAGTGCGATCTGGTCGCGGAGTCCGGCGGAGTCGCCGGCGTCGGCGAAGCTCACCCGGATGTAGGCCCTGGTGAGCCGTCCCGGTGCCTCGTCCTCCTCGCCGGCCGCGCGGTCGACGTTCGACCGGAACTGGGCCATCAGGTCGGCCGCGAGCTCCTCGAGCAGCCCCTCCTTGGCTGGGAAGTGGTAGAGGAGTCCGCCTTTGGACACCCCCGCGGCGGCGGCGATCTCGGACACCGATACGGCGGCGCCCTGCCGCGCGACCAGACGAGCCGCGGCATCGAGGATCAGCCGTCGCGTATCGGCGGCGGTGCGTCCGGACGTTCGTGCCACGTCGGCCTTCCTATCGTCTCGGTCGCGGTCGGATCACCCGGCCACGTCATTACTATACCGTCCAGACGGTACAGTTTCAAGGTCCGGACCGTCAGGAAGGAACTGGCCCGTTCGTCGACTGTGCGTCCGATCCCGTCGACCGTGCGTCCGATCCCGTTGACCGTGCGTCCGATCCCGTCGACCGTGCGTCGAAATCCATCCACTGTGCACAGGTGAGACGGAAGCGTGTTCAGATGCCGGCGTGGACGCCCAGCATCCGCGCGACCGAGTCGGGCCAGCGGTACTGCGTGGCCCGATGGCGCGCCGCCCGTTCGCGATCGAGTCGAGGCAGGCTGAGCACCTGGCGGATCGCGCTCGCGAAGCCCGGCCCGGAGTCCTCCGCGGCCGCACCGCACGAGTCGTCGACGAGGCTCGCGACGGCCGACGACTGCGATCCGATCACGGGTGTGCCGGCGGCCAGGGATTCCAGCGCGGAGAGACAGAACGTCTCATGCGGACCGGGGGAGAGGGAGATGTCGGCGCTGGCGAGGAGTGCGGCCACCTGACTCCGCTCGGAGAGGTGGCCGAGGAACGTCACCGGCAGTCCGCGCGCCAGATGCTGTAGCGGTGCTCGCATCGGCCCGTCGCCCGCGATCACCAGATGCGCGGGCGTTCCGGACCGATGGAGTCTGCCGAGAGCAGCGATGCTCCGGTCCGCCCGCTTCTCCACCGACAGACGCCCGCAGTGGGCGATGAGTGCTCCGGTGCCGTCGGACCACTGCGCGCCCAGGTCCGGATCGAGGTGACGCGGGTCGAAGACGTCGAGGTCGACACCCAGCGGAGCACGTACGACGTTGGTCGCCGACACGCGATCGAACTCCGCGGCAGCGAAGTCGGTGGTGCAGACGACGGTGTCATAGCTGCGCGCGGTGGCCGCGTTTGCGCGGTCGGCCAGTGCGCGTGCCGTCGGGCCGGGCATGACCTGGCCGAGCAACCGGTCGAGACGTTCGTGGGACACCATCGTCGAATGGATGTCCCGATTGCGGGCCCACCGACCGAAGCCGCGCAGGGTGAGACGGTCGGACACCTCGATGGCGTCGGGGCGGAGGTGGTCGAGCACGTCGGCGACGCGTCGGGCCGACGCCAGTCGGTAGCCGCCCGAGGCGGGGATTCGCGGTGCGGCGACGGTGATCCGGGTGACGCCGGAGGGCAGGGTCTCTTCGCCGGGATCCGCACCCGGGACGATCAGGACGACGTCGTGGCCGGCCCCGACGTACCCGGCGCCCCAGCGGTCGACCGCGGTGCGCAGACCGCCGGAGCGTCCGCCATAGAAGTTCGCGAGCTGGACGATCCGCACGGGGTCCAGTCAGCCGGACCCGGGTGAACGGAGGTCCAGCGCGAGGAGATCAGAGGTTGAACTGCGCCTTCACTTCCTGGGTGCGCTTGTGCTCGAACCAGAAGGACAGGAAGGGGATCGTGCCGGCGATCGCGGTGATGATCGTCTTGCCCGCGCTCCAACGGACCTTGATCGCCAGGTCGATGGCCATGATCAGGTAGACGAAGTAGACCCAGCCGTGCACGAACGGCACGAAGTCCAGAGCATGGTTGTCATAGCCGTAGGTCAGGACGAGCTCGACGACGAGCAACAGCAACCACACGCCGGTGATCCAGGCGAGGACGCGATACCGCAACAGCGCGCCGCGGACCTTCTCCACCGGGGCGGCGAGGGCGGGGGCGGTGGAATCGGTCTCGGTCACTGCGGGCCTTTCGATGAGGGTGCGGGTTTCTTGTCGGCCGAGTGTGCGTCGGCGTCGCGGAGCTCGGCCAGATAGCGGTTGTACTCGACAAGGGCGACATCGTTCGCGGGGTCCGACGACGTCAGCGAGGACGCGCTGGGTGTCGTGGGGCGCTCGGGGAGGATTCCCTCGGGGATCTGTGCCGCGGCGGACCTTCCGGCCGCGACCTTGCGGGCTTCCTCGGGATCGCTCTCCAAGATGACGAAGCGTCGGTAGGCGTAGATCACCGCCGCCGCGAATGCCGGCCACTGCAGGGCGTACCCGAGATTCAGCCCGGAACCGGACGCGGACTCATACCGTGACCACTGCCACCAGGCGAGCGCCAGACACACCACCGCAGCGGATACGGCGAGCACCGTGAGTGCGGGCCGGTGGGTGCGGCGGCGGGTGGAGGACATGCCTACGACGGTACCTGGCCTGCGATGATCAGATCGAGCCCGGTAGGGTGGTCGCCGTTACACCGCGTGACTCCGCCTTCAAGGGGCGTCGCGCCCACGCGCGAGTGGCGGAATTGGCAGACGCGCTGGATTTAGGTTCCAGTGTCTAAGGACGTGGGGGTTCAAGTCCCCCCTCGCGCACCGAGAATCCCGGGCGGCGTGGCGGACGTCGTGGACCGAGAGAAACGGCGTCGACGTCGCGGGCTGCAGAGGAGCGCTACCTCAGCAGATCTGCGCTGGTTGTAACCAGCGCACCTTGCCACAAGTGGCGCTTCTGTTCCATCTACATGGGTGATCGGGGCGCAATGAGTTCGACCGCGTCGTCGTCGGCGAAGACGATGCCGTGGTCGTCGGTCGAGATCGCCCAGCGGCGAAGCCTCACGGTGTGTTCGTCGTCGATGCGGGTTTCGACAGTGGTGTCGCCCGCCAGGTCGGCGAAGTCGTCCACGATCTCGCCCTCCTTGGTGGAACCGTCGTCGAACGTGACCCTGACCCGCGCCGCCACGGTGACCTCGTCAGGGGTCTCGCCGTGGGCGCCGTCATCGTCGACCGACTCGTTCTCCGTTGTGCTCATTCGATTGTCCTGTCCCCCTCGGGGTGGCCTTCGACGGATGGACTGGTCCGCACGCCGGTGGCACACCGTTCGTGGACATCAGCATACCAAAGAGGCAAATTGACATCGTGAATGTCGTGAGGTGCTGACCGGTCTGGCGGGACCGGCGTGACGCCTTCGATTCGTCGCCCCGGCAAGGTTTTTCCGCCGCGTGTACCGAATCATCTGCGGCACAGCACAATCGGACGGGAGCGACAGCCGGCCCCGATGAACGGCAATCGCCAGAGTCCGTGAAATCGGACTCTGGCGATGAATCTGATAACGCCGTTGACTGGATCAGTGAGCAGAGTTGTATGCCTCTACGATGTCGTTCGGAATTCGTCCGCGCGCAGAGACCTCGTAGCCGTTGTCGGTGGCCCAATCTCGAATCGAGGCATTCACCGATGGAGTATTCCCGCCGGAATTGGTCTTCGTTCGCGCGGCCGGTGACCGACGCCGACCGCCGACCCGGGTCGATGCCTTGAGCAATTTCGCGACGGTCACCTTTCCCTGCTCGATCTTGTCGAGATTGGCCGAGGATACGTCGAGTTCGTAGTCGACGCCGAGCCACGACCACGAAACAGTCTGTGCGTCTTGGGGATCGAGCTCACGACCGTCGAGGTCGTCGACAAAGGTCACCGTCTGAATTTTCGACACGGTGTTCACGGTAGTCGATCGGCGCGCCGGAATCATGGACCTCCGCATTCCCGGTGTCGGGTTCACGCCGTAATTGTCCGAAGCCGGGTACGACGAATGTGAAACAGCTGCGTCAATTCAGGCCGGGAATCCTGAATCGGGGCGGTTCGGGATGCGGAATGGTGGTTGTCGGGCGTGACGCTTGCGACGTTGTCGATGGCGATGGTCGGGGTGATTCCGGCTTTCGGGATGCACCTGCACGAGGTGTCGAGTCGGTCGCAATCCGCCGATTGGCCTCGGCCCCCAGGCCGCTGCCGGTGGTGTCGTCGACGCGCAGGCACATCGACCGGATCACGTGGTGCGCGGTCACCAGCCCGTAGGTCATCGGCAGTCCCAGGACGGTCACGAGCAGCCGGGTCGGACGCAGCGGACTGTCACCGAGGATCGACGGTTCGATGATGTTGCCGACCTCCCGGATCAGGTGCAACCCGAGCTTGTAGGCGTAGTGCGCCGCGGTGATCGGCTTGCTGACCGTGAGTTCGTCGAGCGACACGGTCTCCCAGGGGTCCGCGCCATGGCCGAGGTTGTGTCCGATGCCGAGGAGTATGTCCAGCGGGGCGCCGCCGAATATCGGGATCAGGGAACCGAACAACGATGCCCCCAACTCGCCGACGGAGCGGTCTTCTGCCGGGTCGAGCGGGATGAGGTTGTGGTGGATGCGGATTCCGCGCATGACGCCGAGGATGCGGGTGGTCTCTGCCCGGATCGCGGGTGCATCGGCGGGGTTGTTCTCCTGCGCCTGCGCCGACACGTACCGCACCAGCCTGCCGAGGGTGAGCGAGCCGATCGGCGTGCAGGTCTCGACATCGGCCAGCGCCAGGTGGTCGGCGATCTCGGCCACCATCGGCGGGATGGGGATGTCGAAGCGGACGGTGTCACTCGGGCGTCCGGCCTGCGCGCGCTGCTCGTCGGTCACTCGTGCGACGCACTGGTCGAGAACGGTTTTCGCCGTGGCGCGCAGAAGCGCCTTCACCGCGAACTCGGACGAGAAGACGAAGGCGGAGAGCAGCCAGTTGTAGGTGACGAACTGTGCCAGCCCATCGGCGTCGGTGCCGGCGAACGGGCTGCCGAGGTCGGGAGTCGACCCGACGAGGAGGCGCGCGGGGATCAGGACCGTGGTGAACATGTACAGCCACACCGTTTCCACGGCCTGGATGACGGTGATGTTCGCGAGCGGGATGGCCTCGGCGTGCCGGCCGTCGCGGATCTTGAGCAGGTTCGAGACGAGGAGCTGGGAGATCGGGTCGCGGTAATCGAGTGCGGGATCGTCGTCGTCGGCGCCGAGGGTGAGCGGGTGCTCGGTCACGGCGAGGGTCGAGATGTGCAGCGTGCGCATGTCGCGATGCGCCGCAACTCGGCTGGCGCGCGCCGACGCCCGCAACGAGGGCGGCAAGACGTCGTACACGGACTCGAAGATCGAGTCGTACACCACGGACAGCGTCGTGAAATCGCCGCTTGCGCACCGTGTCACGGCACCATCGAGCGACTTCGGCGTTGGCAGGAGCGGGCGGGTCAGGGTCTCGATGCGCTCGAGCCGTTCGGGGTAGGTCTCGGTCTCCGGGTCGACGGTCGGTGTCAGTTCGTGGACCGGCGTCGCACGCGGTGGCATCGCGGAGAACGGGGCCATGCTGCCGAGGACCACCGCGGTGCTCGTCGCGCCGGCGAGTGTCGGTAACGACATCGCCAACGTCAACACGGCGATGATCCGCAGAACCCATGGCTGTACGCGCCGTGCTGCATTGCCCCGACCTGAACTCATGCACCCACTACCCGGATAGTCGTCTGGTACCCCGGCGACAGCGGTCGCTGTCGTGCGCCAACACAGGGTCGCGCGCGACCGCAGCGGTCGTCGAAGGGGAAGTTAGTCGAACGAAGTTTAAGGCGCGCGGCGCGAGTCCGCGCACCGGGTGGGACGGCGAACCCTGTCGGACCGTCGTGCAACGATGCCGGGGTGAGACGTCGAGCGGCATGGTTGTCGGGGGTACTCGCCACGGTGTCGGTCGCCGTGGCGGTCGGTGCACTGCTCCTGCCGGGCGCGGACGTCGAATCCGACCCGGTTCGCGGGCGCGTTCCCTCCGTCACCGCCACGACCGAGCCGCCGTCGTCACCGCCGCCTGTTCCGGTACCTCGAACGCCACCACCCGCAGCCGAGCGCGCACTGACCGATCTGGCGTCGTTGCAGGTGAAGGGGCGCGCACCCAAGACCGGTTACGCCCGGGCGCGGTTCGGCAAGGCCTGGGACGATGCGGTTGACGTCGAGTTCGGCCGCAACGGCTGCCGGACTCGGGAGGACATCCTCCGGCGAGACCTCACCGGGATCACCTTCCATGCCGACGGGTGCCGGGTGCTCGCCGGCACACTGGCCGACCCGTACACGGGTACGACGATTCCGTTCACACGAGGAGAGGACACGTCGGCGCTCGTGCAGATCGATCACGTCGTTGCGATGTCGGACGCCTGGCAGAAGGGTGCGGCGGGATGGACCGCGGTCAAGCGCATCGAGTTCGCCAACGACCCGCGAAATCTGCAGGCCGTCTCCGGGACCGTGAACCAACGAAAGGGCGCCGGCGACGCCGCCACGTGGCTCCCGCCGAACAAGGCGTACCGATGTACCTATGTCGGGCGGCAGATCGAGGTCAAGAAGTCCTACGGATTGTGGGTGACCCCCGCCGAACGCGACGCCATGCGTCGGGTCCTCGCTTCATGCTGAATCCGTCAGCCGCGGTGGCGGCCGGCGAGTGGCGCGGCGATGCGCCGACTCGTCGGCCGCCGGGCCCGGTCACGGTGTACCGGCGCAGGCGCAACTAGCCGATCATGCTCATCCCGCGAACGCCGCGGCTGTCGCCGCAGTGTCCTCGAAGAGGTGCATACGCGTGATCTTGCCGTTCGACACGGTCAGGCGCAGTGCGACGTCGGTGTGAAAAGGGCGCCGGGTAGGTGCTGCGACGTGGTCGAATGCGCCGAAGACGACCGACTCGTTGCCGTCTGTGACAACAGCGTTCACTGCGACAACGCTCTTACCCGGCTCGAGCGCGGCCCACAGGGCGCGGAAGTATTCGGGGACATCGCTTTTCCGTGAACGCTTACCCGCCCAAGGCGTCAGGGTGGGATCGCCGGGCACGATCCAGTCGATCTCCTCGGCGAACAGTTCGCCCAATCCCGCGGCGTCTTGCGCGCCGAGCCGCCCGAGGAAGGCCTCGGTGGTCTCTGCGGCGGTCTGTGTGGTGACGGTCATGGGGTTCCTCTTCTCAGAACAGGGATGGCGACTTCGATCTGTAGTGATCGATACAGAAAGCTACCGTATCTGTATCGATCGCTATAAAATGGCGGCATGGGACGCCCACGTAACTTCGATCGAGATGCCGCTCTGGAGAAGGCGATGCTCCTGTTCTGGGAGCGCGGCTACGAGCAGACCAGCGTCAGCGACCTCACGCGCGAGCTGGGAATAGCGGCTCCCAGCCTGTACGCCGCGTTCGGTAGCAAACGAGACCTCTTCGACGAGGCCGTTGCGCGTTACGAGGCCAATCCGAAGTCGGTGACCACGGCCGGGAGCACCGGAACGACGCAACGCGAGGTGTTGCGGGCGATGTTCGACCGCGCCGCAGAGGAGTACCCCAGCCGGGAACATCCGCGTGGGTGCCTCGTGAACACCGCGCCCGAGTTGGGCCGGAATCGCGCCCAGAATCGAGCAATCACCGCCGACCAGTTGCGAGAAGTGACCGATGGCAGTGATTCGACAATCGACCCAGAGACCCTGGCCGACTTCGTCCAGGCGCTGCTCGTGGGGTTGTCGTCATACGCCCGTGACGGCGCCGACGAGACGCAGCTGCGGCGCGTCGCCGAACTGGCCCTGCGCGTCACGCGGTGATCGAACGCAACTGCTGAACCCGTCCGGTCGCAGGAGCCCGTCTCGTCGGTAGCCTTGACGACCGTGACCGCGGACCAGAACCGACTCCAGCCACACGCCGACGACGCGGATCGTCATCCGCTGACCGACGAGAATGTCGTCGTGGCACTCGGAACCGATCTGCGGTCGGCGGGGTACACGAACGACGGCGTCACCGACCTGCTCGGCACCGACGTCCACGAGGCACTCGCCCGCGGGGTCTGGTGGCCGGCTGTTGCCGTGACCCACCAGGCCACCGGCGAGCGCGGTCGACTGTCGACCCTCATCCGCCTTTTCCTGCTGGGTACCGACGAGCCCGAAGAAACTGTCTCCGAAGCGTTCCCGACTTCCGACACGGACACCCTGGTCGCTCAGGGCGTGCTGGCGCGGGTCGACGGTTCGCGGCTACGCGCCTGCCTCGACATCCGTCCACACGCCGACGACACGCGTGACTACCTCGTCGTCGCCGATCAGGACGCCGCGATGCGGCCCGGACCCGTTTCGCGCAACCATGTCCTGGGAATCGGTGGGGCGTCGATCTCGCTGGCCCGAGCCGTCATCCGCGAACCTGTCCGCCGCGCGCTCGACATCGGTACCGGGTGCGGCATCCAAGCACTGCATCTCGACACCCACTGCGAGCAGATCGTGGCCACCGACACCAACGATCGAGCCCTGGCACTGGCCGCGGCGACAGCCCGCCTCAACGGAATGTCGTGGGATCTGCGCTCGGGGAGCATGTTCGAGCCCGTCGCCGGGGAACGCTTCGATCTCATCGTGTCGAATCCGCCGTTCGTCGTCGGGGCGGGTGGACAGGACTACATCTACCGTGACTCGGGGGTCGTCGGGGACGGACTGTGCGAGCAACTCGTCCGCGAGCTGCCCGCACATCTGAATCCCGGTGGTACCGCCCAGATCTTGGCCAACTGGGTCATCCGCGACGGCGCACCGTGGCAGGAGCGGGTCAGTTCCTGGCTCGCCGGCACGGGACTCGATGCATGGGTCGTCCAGCGGGAGGTCGCCGACCCGATCAGCTACGTGTCCCTCTGGCTGTCCGATGCCGGCGAGGACGAACCGGCAACCGCGCGACGAGGAGCGGAGTGGCTGGAGTGGTTCGACGCCAACGACATCGTCGCCATCGGGATGGGCTCGATCACCGTCCGCGCCCCGCTGGAGGGCGAACGCCGTGAGCCCGACGTCGTGCTCGAGGAGATCACCGGGGCAGGAGAAGAGGTGACCGGGTCCGAGGCGCAGGCGTTCCTCGCACGACGACGCTATCTGCGCGAGACGTCCGACGACCAGTTGCTGGCACGGCGCCTGTCGGTCGCACCGGTCATGCTCGAGGAGCACTCGCTCCCGGGCGATGAAGGCTGGCAACAGGTGTCGTCGGCCGTCCGCCGCCCCGGAGGTCCCGGCGCCGTTCTGGGTGTCGACGAGGTGTCGCGCGCGCTGCTCGCCGGCTGCCGGGGACAGGTTCCGCTCGGCGCCCTGGTCGAACTCCTCGCCGACTTCCACGGAGTCGATGCCGACGCCCTCGCCGAGGCGGCGCTGCCCGTGGTCCGCGAGGCCATCGGCCGGGGAATTCTCTACGAGGCGTCCTGAGGGTGGTTGCGGGGGAGGTGGTTTCGACTCGGCTCAGTCAGCGGGGGAGGCCGGGAATGTCGCATCCAGCGCGGCGGCGATGTCGGCGATGAGATCGTCGGCATCCTCGAGCCCCACCGAGAACCGCAGGTGCCCCCACTCGCGGAACGGTTCCGGGTAGGCGGCGACCCGAGGCCCGTCGGCACCCACGTGGACGATGAGCGACTCGTCGTGACCCAACGACACCGCCGAGGTGATCGTGGCCAGCGCCGCGACGAAGCGGTTCTGCGTGGCCGGGTCGCCACGCACCGCGAACGCCATCATGGCCCCGAATCCGCGGCCGCCGAATTGTCGCGCCGCGAGGCCGTGTTCGGGATGCGACGACAGTCCCGGGTAGCGCACGTAGGCGATCCGCGGGTCGTCGTCGAGGAAAGCCGCGACCCGCTCGGCGTTGCGTTGGTGCTGAGCGAACCGCAGCGGCAGGGTGATCGCGCCACGGGCGATCAGCCACGCGTTGAACGGTGAGATCACGCCGCCTGCGTCGACCATCGCCTCGGCTCTGATCTTCTCGATCAGCTCGCGCCGTCCGAGCACCGCACCGCCCATGGCGTCGCCGTGGCCGTTGATGTACTTCGTCAATGAGTGCACCACGAGGTCGGCGCCGTCGGCCAGCGGCCGGTACAGCGTCGGAGGGGTGAACGTTGCGTCGACGAGCAGCAGGATGCCGGCGTCGGAGGCGATCTGCGCGAGGGCGCCGATGTCGGCGACCTTGGTCGTCGGGTTGGCGATCGTCTCGGCGATCAGCATGCGGGTGCCGGGCCGCAGGGCGGCGCGGACCGCGTCGAGGTCGCCGACATCGACGAAGGTCGCCTCGATCCCGTACTTCCTCGGCAGGAGGTCCGACCACAGTTTCCAGGTCGCCTCGTACGTCGTGTCGGAGACAACCACGTGGTCACCGGTGGCCAGGAAGGTGAAGAACACCGAGTGGAGGGCGGCCACGCCCGACGCGAGGACGACGGCGTCGTCGGCTTCTTCGAGAGCGGCCAGCTTGTCCTGCAGCGCAACCTGGTTGGCGCCGGTGTTGCGCGTGTAGAACAGCTGCTCGGTGCCCGACCAGCTCATCGTCTCGGGGTCGGGCGGTAGGTGATACGAGTTCGCCATCGTGATCGGCGTCCGTACCGACGGGCCCGACGAGTCGTTCCCGGCGTGCACGCTCCGTGTCATCTCACCGGTCACGGATGAACTCCCATCGGTTCGTCGGTGCGTGCCCCGGTCCGCTCCGTTGCGGCGGCCCGACCATCCCCGTAGCGGTGATCCCCGGAGCGACCATCGGCTGATCGGTCATCGACGACCGGGCCGTGCGGCCGGGTGGTGTCCGATCTCTCCGGGGTGGGCACGCCGGGTGCCGGCCCGGGGATGACGGCTGGTCGCTGCGGGTGGATGAGCCGCACCACCCGTACCGGGAGCTTGTGCAGTTTGTCGATGTGGGCGAAGTGGCGGAACTCGGCCCAGCCCCAGCAGGCGGCGAACACCATCAGCGCGACCGCGTCCATCGTGAGTGTGTCCCAGGGACGGTGCGCGATGTGGATGGGCACCACCACGAGGGCGATGGCCTGGATGACATAGGAATCGAGGCTGCGGGTCCCGGTCATGACCAATGGCCGCAACCAGTCGTGGTGCCACCACTTGAGCAGGAGCCGGAACACGCCGTACAGGGCCGGGATGGCCAGGTACGCACCGATGGCTCGCGCGGGACGGAAGTCCAGCTTGTCCGCGACGTAGGGCTCGAGGTGTGCCCAGGGGCCGTAGTCGATGCCGAAGTGGAAGAACAGAGCCACCGCCAGAGCTGCGGCGACGATCGCGACGATCCACCGGTCGATGAACTCCGGCACGCGCCAGCGAGACCAGTTCCAGCCGATGATCAGCGCGGGGATGAACATGATCTGCCAGCCGGCGACGTTCTGGATGTGCGGGGCGGCCTGATAGGCGCTCAGGTAGAACCAGCCGGGGGAGTAGATCAGCGAGAACACGTAGAGACCCAGCGAGGCGCCGAGAACCCACGCCCACCAGCCCCGGCGCAGGAGGGGGAAGAGGCCGAACGCGGAGATCAGCAGAACCATGTACAGCAACAGGATGTTGCCGCCGCTGGGTAGGTACTGCATCGTCAGCGCGAGCCAGATGCCGTCCCCCCAGCCGTCGACCGGCAGCAGGAGGGTCAGCCACCGATGACCGGCCAGCGCAGCAGCGACCGCGACGAGGGCGATCGCCAGCTGGCACAGATACAGCACGACGATTCGCTTGGCCAGCCGCTTGTAGGCGAAAGCCAGGCCGTGCCGCGCGACCCACCGCTGATAGACCAGGCCCAGCACGATCCCCGACAGCATCACGAACGCGGACATGCCGTCGACATAGGGGAAGGCGTGAGTCGGAGTGGCCAGCGTGGACTCGTGCGCGAAATGCGCAGTGATCATGCTCCAGATCGCCACCCCACGGGTCGCGTCGATGGCCAGGTCTCGTTTCATTGACTTGCACGATAGACAGCGCCGCGGCCCCGGGGGCACCCCGGCCGCCGGGGGTGGTGGTGTGTGGTTTTGGCGGGTGT
>NZ_JBHYNC010000043.1:40604-40767 GCF_042743165.1 Gordonia sp. NPDC058843 | reverse complement strand
AAGAACCGCATAACCCCTGCTCCCTGAGGTGCGAGGAGCGCAAGCGACGAGCCTCGAAGGGCCTGGTGAGACACGTTGCGAGACCCTTCGTGGGGGGGGGGGGGGGGGCCCCCCGGCGCGGGGGAGTGTGGAACAAAAACAGGATATTTTTTTTTGAAAAAAC
>NZ_JBHYNC010000043.1:0-40596 GCF_042743165.1 Gordonia sp. NPDC058843 | reverse complement strand
ACCCTTCGTGGCTCGCTTCGCTCGCACCTCAGGGGGCAGGGGTGGTTGGCTTCGCTCGCACCTCAGGGGGCAGGGGTGGTTGGCTTCGCTCGCACCTCAGGGGGCAGGGGTGGTTGGCTTCGCTCGCACCTCAATAAGCGAGAGTTCTACACGACGGCCGGGGCGATGCCGAGCTTGCCGGCCAACTTCGCGAGGTAACCGCTCGCTCGCTCCACCGAGTCGTCGGGTAGGCCGTACAGCACTGTGGTGACTCCGATCTCGCGCCACTTCTCGAGCTTCTCGGGCACCGGGCGGAAATCGAGCACGACGATCTCGGGATCACCGTCGCGACCGGCGTCGGACCAGATCTGCTTGAGCAGTGACACCGATCCTTCGATGTCCTCTTCACCGGGTGTGGTGATCCAACCGTCGGCGCTGCGCGCGATCCACTTGAAGTTCTTCTCGTTGCCAGCCGCACCCACCTGGACCGGGATGTGTGCCTGCGTCGACTTGGGCCACGCCCAGCTGGGACCGAAGTTCACGAATTCGCCCGCGAATTCGGCTTCCTCCTGTGTCCAGAGCGCGGTCATCGCCTCGAGGTACTCGCGAAGCATGGTCCGCCTCCGCTTCGGCGGAACGTTGTGGTCGGCGAGTTCGTCGAGGTTCCATCCGAATCCGACGCCGAGCGTGACCCGTCCGTTCGAGATGTGGTCGAGCGTCGCGATGGTCTTGGCGAGCGTGATGGGGTCGGATTGCACCGGCAGCGCCACCGCGGTGGCGAGCCGGATGCGTTCGGTGACCGCTGCGGCGGCGGCGAGCGACGTCCACGGGTCCAGGGTGCGCATATAGCGCTCATCGGGCAGGGTCTCGTCGCCGGTCCGGGGATGTGCCGCGTCGCGTCGCGTCGGGATGTGTCCGTGTTCGGGGACGTAGTACGACGCGAATCCCGCATCCTCGATGAGTGGAGCCAGGACGTGGGGCTTGAGCCCCCGGTCGCTGGTGAACTGCACGATTCCGAAATCCATGTGGCCCTCCGACGGCGTCGTTCGGTCGTCCGCACGATCCGGACGGTTGACTGGACACCAGTCTAGGTGATCGGCGTCACCCAGGCCAGAGCGGACTGGACATGCAGTGGTTCATCCGGGCGGATGCGTGGCCAGGCCCGGCATCACGAACAGGTCGAGATGGCGCCGGATCTGTCCTGCGTCGTCGATATCGAGGGCCTCGCCGGGCGAGGTGCCGAGACTGATCAGCACGCGTGCAACCCATTCGGACACCTCGCGCAAGTCGTGCGCGGGGTGTATCTCACCGCGTGCGGCGGCCCGCTCGAGGTACGGCAGCCAGAATGCGGCCAGGTCGGGGATCAGTTTGACGACACCGACGCCTGCGCATTCGGCGAACTCGGTCGGCTCCTCGGTCCGGAGCCTCAACAGCAGGGTGCCGGGGTCGTCGTAGGCGCCCCGACCGATGCGCACGCCCCCGGTGAGTTGCCCGGCCAGGTCTGGGATGGCGTCGAGTTCGGCACGTGCATCACGCCAGAATGATTCGGTCAGCCGGACGATCGTAGCGCCGATCATGGACGGTTTGTCCGGATAGTGCCGATACAGCCACGCGCGGGAGACCCCCGCCGACTCCGCGACCTGCTGCATGGTCGTCGCCCGGATTCCCTTGTCGGCGAGTAACTTCTGCGTGGCGTCGAGCAGCCGCTCGTGGACCGTCGTGGTCGAGGCTTCGGTCACCGGCATCTCCTGCGTTCGGGGTCGTCGCACGCCTGCATGTCCCGACGGTCGGTCGGGATGTAAGCGATTATGTCGTAGACAGTTCGCGGAACCTGTGTACACGATACGTCTCATCGTGTAGACACAAATCAGATTGTGTCTACATCCACACGTGACCACAGCAGGTCCACCGAGGGGGCATTGTGCCTTTACCAACCACCGCGATCATCGGCGCCGGAATCAGCGGGCTCACCGCCGGCAAGATGCTCACCGACTACGGCGTGCCGTACACCTGTTTCGAGAGTTCGGACCGGGTCGGCGGCAACTGGGCGTTCGGGAATCCGAACGGCCACAGCAGTGCTTACCGGTCACTGCACATCGACACCTCGAAGCATCAGTTGTCGTTCCGCGACTTCCCGATGCCCGACGAGTACCCCGACTTTCCGCACCACACCCAGGTGAAGGCGTATCTGGACTCCTACGCCGAGGCCTTTGATCTGTACTCCTCGATCGAGTTCACCAACGGGATCGAGCACGCGACCCGCCTGGACGGCGGTGGCTGGGAACTCGAGACCCAGCACGGCGAACGCCGTCGGTTCGACCTCTTGGTGGTGGCCAACGGCCACCACTGGGATCCGCGCTGGCCCGATTTCCCGGGCGAGTTCGACGGCATCGAGATGCATGCCCACCACTACATCGATCCGCGCACCCCGCACGACTTCACGGGCAAGCGCATCCTCGTGGTCGGCCTGGGCAACAGCGCGGCCGACATCGCCGTGGAGCTGTCGTCGAAGGCACTGGACAACAAGCTGACGCTCTCCACTCGGTCCGGCGCGTGGATCGTGCCGAAGTACTTCGGCGGCAAGCCTGCTGACAAGTACTACCGGTCGACGCCCTACCTGCCCACATCCTGGCAGCGCAAGTTCGTCCAGGTCATGCAGCCGGTGACCGCAGGTCGGCCAGAGGACTACGGCCTCCCGACGCCGAATCACAAGTTCTTCGAAGCGCATCCGACGCAGTCGGTGGAATTGCCGTTGCGGCTGGGATCGGGTGACGTCATCCCCAAACCCAACATCAATCGATTCGACGGGTCCACCGTCCACTTCGACGACGGGACCGCCGACGACTTCGACATCATCATCTACGCAACGGGATACAACATCACGTTCCCGTTCTTCGACCCGGACTTCATCAGTGCGCCCGACAACCGGATCGATCTCTACAAGCGGATGTTCTACCCGGGGATCGAAGACCTCGTGTTCGCCGGTTTCGCCCAGGCGGTCCCGACGCTGTTCCCGTTCGTGGAATGCCAGGCGCGCCTGATCGGCGCCTATGCGACCGGGCACTACCGGCTTCCGTCGGTGCCGGAGATGCACCAGACGATCGAGGCGGACATGCACTACTACACCGGGCACATGCTCGATCGCCCGCGGCACACTCAGCAGTTGGATCACTATCTCTACGAACACAACATGCGGACGAAAGAGATCCCGGCGGGCACGCGTCGAGCGCGGCAACAGGGTCCGCCCACCTGGGCGGGGATAGCCTCGGACCTGGTCACGAAGGGAGCCTCCGTATGACCACCCCGAACGGTGCGACCACCGTACGTTTCCGCTCCTCCGATGCCGAATGTGACGCCTGGTTCTTCCCGGGTGCGGAGTCATCGGCGTTCGAGACCGCCGGCAGGCGACCCGTCGTCGTGATGGCGCACGGCTTCGCCGGGACGAAAGACTCTGGCCTGGCCCCCTACGCTGAGCGGTTCGCTGCCGCCGGCTTGGCGGTCTTCGCGTTCGACTATCGCGGCTTCGGATTGTCCGGAGGCGAGCCGCGGCAGGAGATCTCGCTGGAACGCCAGGCCGACGACTACCGTGCGGCGGTCGCTGTGGCCAAGGAACAGCCGGGAGTGGATCCGGAGCGGATCATCCTCTGGGGTGTGTCGCAGTCCGGCGGGCACGCGCTGACCGTGGCCGCCGATCGCACCGACGTGGCGGCGGTGATCGCGGTGGTCCCGCTGGTCAACGGGCTCGCCGCCGGCCGCATCGCCTACGCGCAGGTCGGCGGAGCGGCAATCGCCAGGTCCACTGCCACCGCGGTCGCGAGTTCGGTGGCGCGGCGGTTGGGCCGTGCGCCGAAGATGATGCGGGTCGTCGGAGAACCCGGCGACGTGGGCGCCGCACTGACATCTCCCGGGTACCTCGAGAGCTATCGGGCGATCGCCGGGCCGTCGTGGCGCAACGAGGTCGATGCCTCGGTCGGACTCGAGATCGGATCATTCCGGGCCGACAAGTTCGCGGCCCGGGTGAATGCCCCGGTGCTCTTCCAGATCGCGGACTTCGATGCCGTTGCACCGCCACACGCGGCGTCCAAGACTGCCTTCAAAGCGAGCGCCGAGGTGCGGCACTATCCGTGCGACCACTTCGACATCTTCGCCGGCAACGAATTCTTCGAGCCCTGCGTCGCACATGAGATCAGCTTTCTGACAAGGCATCTGGCGTCCAACACCAGCGACGTGGAGGCCGCTGCGCGATGAGCCGGGCGGTCGTGATCGGAGGTGCATCGGGAATCGGACTGGCCACTGTCGATGCGTTCGTCGGCGAAGGGGTCCAGGTGGTAGTTGCCGACCGCGACGTCGAGCGTGCAGAGCAGGTCGCGGGCGCCCGGAACGGGGTGACGGCAGTGCACCTCGACGTGACCGACGAGGTCTCGGTCGCAACCACTTTCGCCGACGTCGGTGAGTTCGACACGGTGGTGAACTGTGCCGGGTTGTCGAATCCCGGTGCCCTCACCGAACTCGAACTCGACGCGTGGCGCAACACCGTCGACATCTGCCTCACCGGGACGTTCCTCGTGATCAAACATGCCGGACAACGGATCACCGAGGGTGGATCCATCACGTGTATCGCCTCGCTCAACGGGCGTCAGCCCGGTGCCGGCATGGGGGCGTACTGCGCGTCGAAAGCCGGTGTCCTGATGCTCGTCGAGGTGGCCGCCCTCGAACTCGCCGACCGTCAGGTGCGGGTGAATGCGGTGTCGCCGGGACTGGTGATGACCCCGCTGACCGAAGGCATCGGTTTCGTGCCCGGCCTGACCGAGGACTATCTCGACAACACACCGCTGGGCAGAAGCGGGGAGCCGGCCGAGATCGCCGACACGATAGTGTTTCTCGCCTCCGACAAGGCGCGCTGGATCACCGGTGCCGCGTTCGATGTCAACGGCGGTGCGCACCTGAAGCGATATCCCGACGTGCTCGGCAAGGTGCGGGCGTTGGCCGGAGGGGCCTAGTGCCGCGGAAGCTCAGCGCCCGCGGTACCTCCGCTCCCTGATCCGTAAGCGCCGCAGAACCTGTGGTCCTTGAGGTGTGAGGATCGCAAGCGGTCGCCGTTCTGCTCCCTGAGGTGTGAGGATCGCAAGCGACGCGACCGTTCTGCTCCCTGAGGTGTGAGGAGCGTTAGCGACGAGCCTCGAAGGGCCTGGCGACGTATCTCACCAGGCCCTTCGAGGCTCGCTTCGCTCGCACCTCAGGGAGCAGGGGGTTCTTTCGTGCCGCGAAGGCCGCGGATCTTGAGGTGTGAGGAGCGTTGGCGACCCACCATTGCTCCCTGAGGTGTGAGGAGCGTTGGCGACCCACCATTGCTCCCTGAGGTGTGAGGAGCGTTAGCGACGAGCCTCGAAGGGCCCGAGTCTCAAGGAGGGTCAGTCTTTCCGCGGCAGTGGCGCTCCGACCTCACCCGAGTCGCGCCGGAGGACGCGCAGGCTGCCCTCCGCGCGCACCTCGGTGAACTGTCCGGTTTCCAGTGCCTGACAGTAGATGTCGTAGGGCGGACGGCCGCCATCGGCGGGATCGGGGAAGACGTCGTGGATCAGCAGGGCGCCGCCGATGCGCACCCACGGCGCCCAGCCGTCGAGGTCGGTTTGGGCCGCCTCCATGCTGTGTCCACCGTCGATGAAGACGAAGTCGGCCGGGCGGCCCCAGACCCTCGCGGCGACGGCCGACGGCGCGAGCAACCCGACGACGGTGTTGTCGAGTCCGGCGTCGAACATGGTGCGGCGGAAGCGCGCCGACGTGTCGAGTGTCCCGGTGTGCGCATCGACGAGTGACTCGTCGTGGTACTCCCACCCGGGCTGGTGTTCCTCCGAGCCGCGGTGATGGTCGACGGTGACGATGACGGCGTCGTGTGCCTCACCCGCGGACCCCAGGAATACCGTGGACTTTCCACAGTAGGTGCCGATCTCCACGCCGACCTTCGTCGAATCGGATTGCGAGAGATACTCTCCGGCGATCTCGAAGAGCGTCTGCGCTTCGTCGAGCGGCATGAATCCGGGTGCCTCCTCGGCGACGCGGAGGCGGTCGGGGGAGGGTGCGTTCGGCGACGGTGCCGCGGGTTGTGACATGGCTCCAGATCCTATCGGGTGTGTGAGGATCGCCGCGTAGGGTGAGCCGTATGAAAGCTCAGGTGCTCACTGCAGAGACAGGACCGTCCGGACTCGAGTTGACCGAGGTCCCTGATCCCACCCCGGCCGACGGCCAGGTCGTCGTCGACGTGAAGTCGTGCGGCGTGTGTTTCCCCGATGTGCTCATGAGTCAGGGCAAGTACCAGCTCCGTGTGCCGACGCCCTTCACGCCGGGCACCGAGGTCGCGGGCGTGGTGCGTTCGGCACCCGAGGGGTCGACGGTCAAGGTAGGTGACAAGGTCCTCGTGGCGTCGATCGTCGGTGGATTCGCCGAGCAGGTCGCGGCCGCGCCCGAGCAGCTCCTGCCGCTCCCCGAGGGACTCACCTTCGAGCAGGGCTCGGCAATGGGCATCAACTACCAGACGGCGCTGTTCGCGCTGAAGACCCGCGCGCACACCCAGCCGGGCGAGGTCGTCGGTGTGCTCGGCGCCGCCGGCGGTGTCGGGACTGCGTCGATCATGGTCGCCAAGGCGATGGGCGCGAAGGTCATCGCCATCGTGCACCGCAAGGGCGCCGAGGAACTCCTGCGCAGTGCCGGGGCCGACGAGATCGTGCAGCTCGAGGAGGGGTGGGGTACCAAGCTCAAGGAGATCGTGCCGAAGGGCGTCGACGTCCTGATCGATCCGTCGGGCGGCGAGGTTTTCGACGAGGCGCTGCGCCAGGTCGCTCCCGACGGCCGTTACGTCGTGGTCGGCTTCGCTGCCGGCGGCATCCCGACCGTGAAGCTCAACCGGGTCCTGTTCCGCAACATCGCCGTCGTGGGAGCGGCCTGGGGTGAGTACGTACGCACGCACCCGGAACTGAATCTGCCCGCGAAGCTGCATGAAGAGCTGTCGCAGATGATCGCGGACGGCCTAGAACCGCAGGTCAATGTGACTTACACGCTCGATCAGTTGCCAGAGGCGTTGACCGATCTCGCCGAAGGGCGGATTCTGGGGAAAGCGGTCGTCAAGATCGGTGAGTGAGCCCTCCTTCGGGCGGCCGGTGGCGGCGCCGCATCAGCGCCTGCCCGTGAGCGTCTGTCATCGAAGGGATCTGCCATGTGCCGCAACATCACCGAACTCCGCGGACTGGAGCCGCCGGCGACAGAGGACGAGATCGAGGCGGCCGCACGGCAGTACGTGCGCAAGGTGAGCGGTGTGCGGCACCCGTCGCCGGCGAATGCGGAGGCCTTCGAGGCAGCGGTGGTCGCCGTCACTGCGGCGACCCGGACACTGCTCGACGTCCTGCCCGAGCGTCGTCAACCGCCGAAGACGGTGCCCCCGCTCCGTCGCCCCGAGGTCCAGGCGCGCATCGCCGCTCGGGGCTGAACCCGACACACACGCACTTCAGCAGTAGGTATCGCTCAGTGATACCTACTGCTGAATCGGTTCAGCGATCGCCGCTCTCTGTGGACTGACACACGGCTGCACGCTTGCGAGCGGCTACTATCACTCGACGTGAATGGCTGTACCCCTGCGGGAGGGGTGCGGCGAGTGGTTGGGGGATTCGATGACACCAAAACCCGTGGAAGTCACTCCGAGCAGTCTGACGGACGCGGCACGGCACATGGCGAGTAACGGGATGTCGATTCGTTTGATTGAATCGCCGACATTCGGCGCCATCTTGATGTCGATGTCCGGTTTTGAGGTCGCTGCGGTGGCAGACAGCGTCGGCGCCTCCGTCAAGCAGGCGCTGACGACGATCGCCGGCCGGCATGAGCAGTTCGGTGATGCGCTGGACTCGGCGGCGTCGGTCTTGGTGAACGTCGACGACGTCGCTGGGAGGCTTCTGCAGTCGCTCGGCAACCTCAACCAGCGACCCGAATGATGAGTGCGAAAACTCGCAGCATTGTTGCCAACGCACATCCTGAAGTGCTCGGTCACGCCGCTGGTGCGCTGAGTCCGGTGTCGACTGCGATCGAGCGTAGGGCTGGAGAGCTCTATTCGAAGGTGACTGGTCTCGACTGGAAGGGTGCCTCGTACGACGGCGCTGTCACCCGGGCAGAGTGGGAAAAGACCCAGATGACTCGTGTCGCCGCCGCCGTTGATGAACTAGCCGAGGCGTTCAAGTCAGGTGCGAGCAGGATGACGCCGATGGTGGAGACGCTCAACACCACGGCCACCAATTTGGAAGGGGACCGGTTCTCGGTCGACAACGACTGGACGGTCCGCGATCTCCGTGACTATGAGGCCGAGGAGCGGCGCAATGAGGGTGACAGCGTCGCATTGACTCGAATCGCGAACGATCGTGAGCTACGGCGGAACGAGGCGACGAACGAGACGGTCCGGCTCCAACGACTAGCACGCGAATTGCACGATGCCGACGTCGACACGAAGCGCGCGATTGTGCAGGCGGAAGAACTCATTCGTGCGATGGCGCCGGTCACCGCTGGATTGAGTTCACGCCAAGCAGAACTCGACGTCAAAGCCCTACGCGAAGGGAATATTTCGCCCGCGGGTCTCGCGCGGCTGAACCATGCGACGCATTTCTCCCCGGAACAACTCGAGTCGCTCCGTCAGGGTCAGCCGACTGAGATTCCGCAGGGGCAGTACGACTATCTACGAACGTTCATGAGCGAGGTCGACTCGGCCAACATGAACGAGTTGCTGCGGGTCCACGAGCAAGCGCCTGGTGTGCTCGGAAACGCGCTCAGGGTGATGTCCTCTCCGAACGTGCGAACGAAGGCGGGGTCCGCCGGTGGGCTCGACAAGCTTCCCGGCACTGTCGTCTCGTTGCTTCGAGAAAACCAGATCAAGCATGAGATGGTCGGGTCCGGTGGTCGTTTGTACTCGCTTACAGGCGTGAATCGTCTCGACGATTTCAAGACGCTCAACACGATCCTCAGCGACCGCACCGACCGCACTCTGCAATTGGGCACCGATGTCGATCGAGGGATGCTCAAACAGGCATCGGAAATCGTCGGAGCGCTCCCGCATGACGAGGACACGCCGTTCGGTTTCTATGACGAAAATCAGTCTTTCGACGAGGTCCGCAAGGTCGCGAGCTCGATGCTCAGCACCGCGAGTCACGACCACCAAGCGGTGACAGACTTCCTCACGGGTGAGCGGATGGGTGTAACGGTCGAAGAAGGACACCGGTACGACGCGGACGCACATGTGCTGAATATCCTCACCGAGAACTGGGCCGAATGGGATCCCAGAGTATGCAGTCCTGACGACCAACGCGGCCCCACAGATCTGTTCGGCTGGATCGGCGAAGCGGCAGCGACGCCGGGCCATGAGGGCCAGCTCGGAGGTAAGTCGGCGGATGCGCTGGCGCGTTTGCTCATCGAGAACGAGAAGTCACTGGATGCGTTGTATGTCAACAAAGATCACAGCGGAAACACTGAGTACGAGACCTTTGGTGAGCGGAATCCCTTTGTTGCACAAGTGCTTGCTGCAAATCTCGCTCCCTACTTCGGGAACTTTGCCGACGCACCCAGCGAGGTTCTGACCAATCACACGGCCGGGCCGCTCGCAGACACAGTTGAGTTCTCTCAATTGATCGGAGTCCTGTCCACCGATCCAGGCGCCGGCCGAATCGCCCTGACCGCGGCCGTCCAGTGGGAGAACTACCTTGCGCACGAGTTCGGAAGCGACCCGGACAATTCTGAACTTGCCACTGCCGCAGGGAAGATTCATTCTTCGATGAGCGGCGGGCTGAGCAACGCCTTGGAGACGCTGGCGGACAACGACGAGTGGGAACGGTTCCGCAAATGGAATGATGACACGTTCCTGATCGACTCCGCGGGTGCGCTGGTGGGGGCGGGCGGATTGTGGATCCCGGGTCTATCCGAGGTCGCCGGACTCACCGTGCCGCTCGTGAAGGCCGAGGAGATCAGCCTCCCGACCGCGGACCCGCAACAGGACGAAAGCACCTGGAGGGCCGAGATTCGTGACATGGAGACGCGGTTGGACAAGCTGACCGCGGGTACGGATCGAGTGGTGCAGGTGACTTCTGGTGTCGTTGAGGATCGACCGGATTTATGGGGTAGGCCGTGGCACGATCGAACGGGGACGACGTTCACTTTTGTTAAGGAGAACGGGACACTCGACACAGATATGGTACGAGAACACGGCGAGGCCTTCCGCGAGTTCTCACGTGACATTGGCGCTGAAACGATCCGGTTCGGCTACAACGACCATTTTGACGAATCGGAGAAGGATCCGACGATCGACGAAACTGATGATGAATTTGAAGTCTCCGATAGTGCGCCTCGCTAGCGCCACCGCGAGCCTCGTTTTGTGCCTGACGCTCTCGGTCGGATGTAGCACCAGCGATTCGCCGCAGGGGCAAAACAGTGGGGCCCGGACGTCGGCCGCCGAGACCACGATTTCTCCATCGGCTGCCCGCCTGGAACAGGGTCTGCAGTGGCGCATGCGGTGGCGGGATGATGGAGTCGTAGGCCTCCACTCGTCCTTGGGGACGTTTGTTCGTGCAGTCATTGAGTCCCACCTACTCGTGCTTTACGACTGGGACATCGAAGGTGAGTACCCAGGGGTTCGCGAGGCCGTACCGATACCCGACATTCTCGACCCGGCTCCAAGTAGCGACCCATATCACACGGCAGACAAAATTCTCCGGATCGCGAGTGTGCAGCAGTTGGGAGGCGAGCAGACGGTCATCGAGGTGTGCACAGTCGGCCGGGCGAGTAGTAGCGAAATATCGTTCCCACCGTACTTCTCGTCAGATTTTCGGCCGGAGGGTCCGTTTGGTCGGGTCGCTGTAGTGTCCGTGACCGTTCAACGCGAAGGAACAGCTCCGCCCGAGTCCAAGCCTGGCGACAGCTTGTTCCCCGGCGACAACGTGTTCGGCGACTGGAAGGCCCTCGACATCGAGGCCGGGCTGAGGCCCGGCGAACAGCCTGTTGACCCGAGCATCTGTGGTGACATGGGTGACCTGACGGCACCTGGGCCGTCGTACCCCGGGTGGTCTGGCGCCGGCGTGTAAGTGGCTCCGTGCGCAGGTTCAGCAGTAGGTATCGCCAGGCGATACCTACTGCTGAATCGCTGAGCGGTGAGGAACCTACGACCCGGCGGCTTCGTCGCTCCCGGTGACAATCGTTTCCGCGATATCCCACAGCAGATTGTCGAAGGCTTCGATTGCGTAGAAGATTGCAGACAGCATGATTTTTCCCGCTTTCATTTCTCGGACGACGGAGGATGGAAGCCGCGGCATTGCCGCACGTCAACGGCCATTGGGAGAGCGGGACTATCGCCGGATGAATCGCATGCGGCGCGATTCGTAGGCGCTCGAGAATTGATGTTACAAAGTCCGTTTCCCTGTATCATTGATAGCACGGCCGATTGAGGTCGACAAGCAAATCGACGTTTCGCACAGGGATATCGAGGACGACGCGGCGGGCCGGCCCGACCCGGTGACGCGTCGGGACGCCAGATGTCTCGACCCGGGCCACCCGCACACCCAGCTTGGTGTGAATGGGCGAAAAGCGCTGTTCAGGCAGGTTAAACCCACCGGCGAGCGAAAGTTTGGGACACCACTTGCGCGTCCGGATAGTGTCGTCACGGTGTCCAACCACCGATCCCATCGCGCCCACAGGGCTGCGCCGCGCGCCGTTCGCGTCGTAGCGATCGCCCTGACGGCCGCCATCGTCGGCCTGTTGACCATTCTCGGCGGTCCGGCGCCGCGCGCGCAGGCCGCTCCTGCGGACAGCTGTGCGCCTGCCGGGCTCGCGTCGGCGTCGGCGGCCCCGGTCAATCTCGCCGCGGCGGATCAGGGTGGCGAAGACCGTTACACAACGGAGTCGACCACCCCGCTCGACCAGATCGACGTCGGTCAGCTCGAGTTGCTGTCGCCCGGCAAGATCTCCGTCGGCACCCTGTCGGATGCCGGGCCCAGCATCTGCGTCAACGGCGCGGGCGACTTCACCGGCTTCGACAACGAGCTCCTCAAGGCCGTAGCCGCGAAGCTGGGTCTGCAGATCGAGTTCAACGGCACCGAGTTCGCGGGTCTTCTCTCCCAGGTGGCCAACAACCGCTTCGACGTTGGTTCGTCGTCGATCACCACCACCGACGACCGTCGCAAGACCGTCGACTTCACCAACGGTTACGACTTCGGCTACTTCTCCCTCGTGGCACCGACCAGCGGCCCGATCAAGGGATTCGGCGACCTCTCGGACTCGACGCGGATCGCCGTCGTCCAAGGCACCGTCCAGGACGACTACGTCGTCAACACCCTGGGCCTCGACCCGGTGAAGTTCCCGGACTACGCCACCGCCTACGCCAATCTCAAGAGCGGTCAGGTCGACGCCTGGGTCGCTCCGTCGCAGCAGGCGGAGGGAGCGGTCCGCGAAGGTGACGGAACCGCGATCGTCGAGAACACCTTCAGTGTCAACAACTTCGTCGCGTGGGCAGTCGGCAAGAACAAGCCGCGGCTCACCGAGGCCTTGAACTCCGGACTCGACGCCATCATCGCCGACGGCACGTACTCCGACCTCTACGTCGACTGGGTGCCGCGCGAGCTACCCGAGGGATGGAAGCCCGGTAGCAAGTCGGCCCCCGCCCCGGATCTGCCGGACATCGCCGCGATCGCGGCCGAGAACGCCGAGAAGGCCGGCCCCGCGGAGGAGACCGCCCCCAAGAGCACCTTCGAGCAGCTCGGCGACACGTTCTTCAACTGGGATCTCTACAAGGAATCCTTCCCGGAGCTGATCAAGACCGGCCTCGTCAACACCCTGATCCTGTCGCTGGTCTCGGGGGTGCTCGGCACGATCCTGGGCATGATCCTGGCGATCTGCGGCATCTCGCGATCGCGGTGGCTGCGCTGGCCGGCACGGGTCTACACAGACATCTTCCGCGGGTTGCCCGCGGTGGTCGTCATCCTGATCGTCGGTCTGGGCGTCGGTCCGGTCGTCAAGGGCATCACCGGCAATAACCCGTACTGGCTCGGCGCGGTCGCGCTCGCCCTGCTCGCCGCGGCCTACATCGGCGAGATCTTCCGGTCAGGAATACAGAGCGTCGACGACGGGCAGCTCGAGGCCTCACGTGCCATCGGCTTCAGCTATCGGCAGTCGATGCGGCTGGTGGTCGTGCCGCAGGGCGTCCGGCGAGTGCTCCCGGCGCTCATGAACCAGTTCATCAGCCTGATCAAGGACAGTTCGCTGGTGTACTTCCTCGGGTTGCTGGCCAGTCAGCGGGAGCTCTTCGCGGTCGGCCGTGATCTGAATGCGCAGACGGGAAATCTCTCACCGCTGGTGGCCGCGGGCATCATGTACCTCATCCTGACGATCCCGTTGACGCATCTGGTCAACTACATCGACCGCCGCCTGCGCACCGGTAGGCCCACCGACGTCCAGGACGATCCGCTGCCCGCGACCGTCGTCGAGAAGGGATAGGCCCGTGCCCGATCTCAACAAATCCGAGTCATCATCCCCGAGTGCCACTGTCGTCCGGGAGGCGGTGTCGCTGACCGGTACCGATCTCCACCTGTCGTTCGGGAAGCACCACGTGTTGCGGGGTGTCGACATCCAGGTCGACGCCGGCACCACGACGACGGTCATCGGACCGTCCGGGTCGGGGAAGTCGACCCTGCTGCGCGTGCTGAACCGGCTGCACGAACCCAGCCAGGGAGACATCCTGCTCGACGGGCGGTCGGTACTCAAGGACAACCCGGATGAGCTCCGACGCCGGATCGGCATGGTGTTCCAGCAGTTCAATCTCTTCCCGCACAAGACCGTCGTCGACAACGTCGCGCTCGGACCGCGAAAGCTGAAGGGGCTGGGCAAGGAGGAGGCTCGCGAGGTCGCCCTCCGGCAGCTCGAGATCGTCGGGCTCACCAACAAGGCCGATGTCCGTCCGGCACGACTCTCCGGCGGTCAGCAGCAGCGGGTTGCGATAGCGCGAGCACTCGCCATGACGCCCGAGGTCATGTTCTTCGACGAGGCGACCTCCGCGCTCGATCCCGAACTCGTCAAGGGCGTCCTCGCGCTCATGGCGGATCTCGCCGCCGAGGGTATGACCATGGTGGTCGTCACCCACGAGATGGGTTTCGCGCGCAACGTCTCCGACAGCGTGCTGTTCATGGATCACGGAGCGGTGGTGGAGACCGGACGCCCGGAGCAGGTCTTCGACGACGCGAAGTCGGACCGATTGCGGACCTTCCTGTCCCAGGTGCTCTAGACGGCGCTGCTCGCCCCGCTCACTCGATTCCGAAGAGCCTGGAGCCGTTGCGGTGGAACACGTCTCGGAGCCAGTCGTCGCCCAGGTCGAGGCGGATGACCGCCTCGAGCGCGTGCGTGTAACCGTAGGGG
Source organism: Gordonia sp. NPDC058843 (assembly GCF_042743165.1). Taxonomy (NCBI): domain Bacteria; kingdom Bacillati; phylum Actinomycetota; class Actinomycetes; order Mycobacteriales; family Gordoniaceae; genus Gordonia; species Gordonia sp. NPDC058843. Next base: position 26,196 of record NZ_JBHYNC010000043.1, on the reverse strand, counting down.
ATGTTCGGGAAGTCGCTGCCGAACAGGATCTTTCCGCCGGCGTCCGCCAGCCGCGGCAGGTAGTCCGCCGGGAACGGGGCGTCCTCCTCGGCGAAGTCGGTGAACGCCATCGTGGTGTCCAGGTGCACGTTCGGGTACTCGAGTGCGAGATCGAGGAATGCGGTGTACTCCGGCATTCCCATATGCGCGACGATCAGCGGCAGCGACGGAAAACGGTGCAGCAGTTCGCGGATCGGTCCGGGACCGGTGAATGTGCCGGGTGCGGGCCCCGACCCGCAGTGGATGATGACCGGGACCTGCGAATCGGCGATCTGTGACCACACCCCGTCGAGGAGCGAATCGGTGGGGGAGAAGTCGCCGACCTGGATGTGACACTTGAACACCTGGGTTCCGGCCTGGATGGCGCGGGAGACGTACGTGTGCGCCGACTCCTCCGGATAGAACGTCGCGGTGTGCAGGCAGTCGTCGTGTCCCGCGGCGAAGTCGTGCGCCCAGCCGTTCAGCCACTCGGCCATGTTCGGTTTGTGGGGGTACACCAGAGATGAATAGGCGCGCACCCCGAAGTCGCGCAGGGTGGACACCCGCACATCCTCGTCGGCGCGGTAGGTGATCGGCCACTCGCGCCCGACCAACGGTCCGACCGAGTCGAAATAGGCCCAGACCTTGTCCATCACCGGACGCGGCATGAAGTGGGTGTGGACGTCGACGATGCCGGGCAGGTCCAGCTCCGACCAGATCGCGCGCACCCGTCGCGCCTCGTCGGTACTGAACGGCTCGGGGGTCACGGGAACGGCACTGTTCACCCCAGAGACCGTACGCCGGGTATGTCACCGGCCGCGAGTGCCGATCAGCCGACGGTCGCCACCGCCGGCGCGATGAGCACCTTGCGGTGGTCGTTGGGGGCGGAGAGCTCTCGGAAGACACGGTCGGTCTCGGCGAGCCCGGCGATCTCACTGACCAGCGTCGACGACCCGATCGCACCTTTACTCAACTCGGCTGCGGCGGTGCGGAACTCGCTCGTGGTGTAGTACGAGACGAAGTGCATCGTGGTCTCTTTCACGACGCCCGCCACCGGCATGAAGGAGTCGGTGTCCAGGCAGACGCCGGCGATCACGACGGTGCCGTGGGTCGCGACCGCGTCGATCGCGGCGGCGATCATCCCGGGTTTGCCCACGCACTCGACGACGACGTCGAAGCCCCCTCCGACGTGGCCGTGGAGATCGTCGGGAGTGCACACCGAGGTCGCACCGAGGTCGAGGGCCGCGGCACGCCTGCCCGGGGACGGGTCCGAACACACCGGATCGATCGCCACGCCGCGCGACAGCCAGTGCAGCGCGGCGAGGCCCACCGGCCCCGCGCCGAGCACCAGCACCCGATCGCCGGGCCGCACGGCCGCGCGGGTGACGGCGTGCAGACCCACCGCCAACGGCTCGACGAGCGCTCCGTCGACCGGGTCGATGCCGTCGAGCAGGACGCTCTCGGCCGCACCGACCACGACGAACTCCGCGAGCCCGCCCGGCAGGACGCCGAGGCCCAGCGTGCGGGCCGACGGGCATCGGGCCACATCACCGGTGAGGCACGCGCGGCACCGATGACAGCCGATCACCGGCATGGCGGCGACAGGGTCGCCGATCCGGAAGGAGTGGGTGACGTCCGCGTCGTCGGCGCCCACGCCGACGACCTCACCGGCGAACTCGTGTCCCATGATCGTGCCGGCCGGCAGGAACGGTGCGGTCGACAGGTCGGAGCCGCAGATGCCGTTTGCCGCGACGCGGAGGACGAGCTCGCCGGGGCCCGGCACCGGGTCCGGTAGGTGCTCGACGGCGAATCCGCCTGCGCCGAACTCTCCTGGGGTGGTCACGACGGCGCGCATCAGCCCACCGACCAGCGCACCGCCGGGCCGTCGGCCGCCGATCGGGGCACGATGAACACGCCCTCGGCCTCGCAGGTCACCCCGTTCCCGTCGGAGATGGTTCCGTGGACGATGCGTTTGCGTCCGTTCTGCTCGGTCACCCACGCCTGTGCGATCAGCGCACCCAGCGGTGTGGGTCGGGCATATCGGACGGTGAGGGTGCCGGTGTAGCAGGGGCCTTCGACGCTGGCGGCATTGCCCAGGACATGGTCGAGGACCATCGCACACACGCCGCCGTGTACCTGACCGGGTGGGCCCTCGTACGCCGCGCCCAGGGTGAACTCGCTACGGACCCCGTCGGCGACGTGCACGACGTCGAGGGGCGGGGCGAGGGCGTTGCGCACGCCGATGACGGCGTTTCCCCAGGCCATGCCCGTGTTCTCACGTGTGTGGCGCACCCCGAACGCTCCATCCATCTGGCGACTGCGCAGATCGGTCACCACTTCGGCGATCCGACGGCGAGCCTCGTCGAGGTCCTCCTCGGCCACCTCGGTGCGGATCACCGCGTCCACGAGATCACGGACGGTGTCGGTGAGGGGGGTGTAGACGGCGCGTCGACGTGCGACTTCGTCTTCGGAGATGTCTTCCAGGATGAATTCCATTGGCTACCGATCGGTCAGTTGTGGCATAGGTAACGAACAGTGGCGACGCGAAATAGAACGTGTTCTAATTCAACCACTAGAACGTGTTCTCATTTTGCGGTTCCGAGGACATCGACCCCGGTCGGCACATCTCGCCGATCCGACCGAGCGGTGATCCGTTCGAACCGCGAAATCAATCCCACAGGAGATGGAATCGATGAGTGCCGAGACCTTCGACCTCACCGCACGCGACGAGACCTGGGTGAAACGGGTCCTACCCGTCCTGAAACTCGTGGCGAAGACCTACTTTCGCTCCGAGGTCCGGGGCATGGACAAGGTGCCCGACGGTGGAGCATTGCTGGTGTCCAACCACTCCGGCGGTCTGATGGCGTTCGACGTCCCGGTCATCAGCGTGGCCTTCGCCGACGAGTTCGGCGCCGACCGTCCGCTGTACACCCTCGCCCACGACCTCATCTTCACGGGATCGGGCAAACAGATCTTCGGCAAGGTCGGTTTCTTGCCGGCCCATCCGCGTAATGCGGTCGCCGCCTTGCGATCCGGTGCGGCGACCATCGTGTTCCCCGGTGGTGAATGGGAGGCCCTGCGGCCTACCAGCCAGAGCGCGACCATCGACTTCCACGGCCGCACCGGTTACATACGCACCGCTCTCGAGGCGGGCGTCCCGATCGTCCCGATCGTCACCATCGGTGGCCAGGAGACCCAGCTGTTCCTCAATCGCGGCGACGCGCTGGCGAAGTTCCTGCGGCTGGACAGACTGCTGCGCACCGACTCCGCGCCCTTCGCCTTCGGCTTCCCGTTCGGCCTGAACGCCCACCTCCCGCCGAACATCCCGTTGCCGTCGAAGCTCGTGACCGAGGTCCTCGATCCGATCGACATCACCGCCGAGTTCGGCAACAACCCCGAACACGACGAGGTGGACCAGATGGTCCGCAAGCGTATGCAACACGCTCTCGACGACCTCGCCCGTGCCCGCCGGTTCCCGGTTCTGGGCTGACCACGAGGAGACGACGATGATCTCGCAACTCCGCGATCGCGTCACCACCCGGTTGTGGCTCGTTCGCACGCTGATCCGCAGCGGCTTTCTCGGCTCCTTGCGGGTGGACCGATATGTCCGCATGGGGCTCAACCTCCGTCGGCACGGCGGTGCGTCGCCGGTGAGTGGCATCGGCCTCGCCGCGGCGCGCGATCCCGACGGTCTGGCCCTCATCGACGAGGCAGGCCGGCTCACCTGGCGTGAGCTCGATTCCCGGTGCGATGCGCTGGCGGTAGGGCTCCGTGATCTCCCCGGAACTTCCGTCGGCACCGTCGCCATCCTCTGCCGCAACCATCGCGGTCTCATCGAGGCGCTCGCCGCGACGTCGCGGCTCGGCGCCGACGCCGTGCTCCTCAACACCGGGTTCGCCGGCCCGCAGCTCGCCGATGTCCTCGAACGCGAACATGCCGACGTGCTCATCGCCGACGACGAGTTCGATGCCGTCGTCGAACCTGCGGCCCAACGACTTCCGGGTATGCGGCGCATTCACGCGTGGACGGAGGGCGAATCTCCGCGAGGTGCCACCGTCGACGGCCTGATCGACGCGAACAGCGGCGCACGTCCGGGCCGGCCCGCACGCGCCGGTCGAATCGTCCTGTTGACCTCCGGGACCACCGGAACTCCCAAGGGCGCACGGCGCGGAGGGAGCACCGACGTGGCGTCCCTTGCCGCGATGTTGGACCGGATTCCCTGGCGCGCAGGAGAATCGATCGTGATCGCGGCACCGATCTTCCACGCGTGGGGTTTCGGGCAGGTGGCGATCGCAGCGACGATGACCTGCACGATGATCATGCGCCGCCGATTCGATCCCGAGGCCACGCTCGACCTGGTCCGCGACCACGGGGCCACCGGCCTCGCCGTGGTGCCGGTGATGCTCGAACGCATCACCGACCTTCCCGCCGAGGTTTTGGACGATCACCCGATGCCGACGCTGCGTTTCGCCACGGCGAGCGGTTCGCGGATGCGCTCCGATGCCCTCGTCGCGTTCCTCGACCGGTACGGCGACGTGGTCTACAACAGCTACAACGCCACCGAGGCCGGCCTCATCACCACCGCCACCCCGACGGATCTGCGTACTGCACCGGACACGGCCGGGCGACCACTCGCCGGTACCAGCGTCCGCATCCTGGATGACGAGGATCACGAGGTCGCCATCGGTGAGGTTGGGCGCATCGTGGTCGCGAACAATTCGGGATTCGACGGCTACACCAGTTCGGACACAAAGGCTTTCAGTGACGGGCACATGGTGTCGGGCGACGTCGGCCGATTCGACGAGAACGGGCTGCTCTTCGTCGTCGGCCGCGACGACGAGATGATCGTGTCCGGCGGGGAGAACGTGTATCCCCTCGAGGTGGAGCAGGTCATCGGCGCGCTCGACGAGGTGATCGAGGTGGCGGTGACCGGTGTCGAGGACGACAGATTCGGTCAGCGACTCGTCGCCCATGTGGTGCGTGCGCCGCAGGCCCGGATCGGCGCCGACGACATCGCGCAGCATGTCCGCGACCAACTGGCCGGGTTCAAGGTCCCGCGCGACGTGTATTTCCTCGACGAATTACCACGCAACGCCACCGGCAAGATCCTCAAGCGCGAACTCGACTCCAGCCCGACGACCGAACGGAAGGTGAGCTGATTCATGCACTCCGTCCCGCAGATCGACCGCTCCGCCGGAATTCCGGGCGCCGAACGGATGTCCGGCCCGGACGCGCTCATGCTCAACATGGAGTCGACGTCGAACCCGATGCACACGCTGAAGGTCGCAGTTCTCGACACCGCTCGGCGTGGCCGCCCGCTCGACCTCACCGAGATCGCCGACGTCCTGCCCGACCACCTCGGGTTGTTCCCGCGTGCGACGCAACGGCTTGCGTGGGTGCGTGGACACGGCGCCCGTCCCTTCTGGGTGCGCGACAACGACTTCGACGTCGCGAACCATCTGGACGAACGATGGGCCACAGCCCCGGGGGGACGTGGCGAGCTCGACGAAATCCTCTCCGACCTCGCTGTCCGGCAACTCGACCGCAGCCGGCCGCTCTGGGGTCTGACGCTCGTCCACGGTCTCGCCGACGGACGGCAGGCGGTCGTCGTGCGAGTGCACCATGCCGTCGCCGACGGCCTGGCCGCCCTGAACACCTTCATGGCCGCCACCGCGGGTCCGGATGAGCGGGTCGGTGGTGCACCGATCGACCCGACCCCGATCGACCTGACCCCGATCGACTACGACGAGCAGGAACTCGCGCGTGCCGCACGGTCGGATTCGTGGCGTATGGTCCGCGGTCTCCCGTCGGCGGCATCGGCTCTGGCGCGCGCGTTCTCGGCGAAACGCAGGGCGGGGAACGCCGAACTCATCCCGAAACCGTTGACGGTCCGCCGGACGAGTTTCAACGCGCGTAGCGGTACCGAACGCGTCTGCGCGTCCGGGGACATGCCGCTGGCGGCCGTCCAGCGACTCGCGCTCGCCACCGGCACCACCGTGAACGGGGCGCTGCACGGCGTCATCGCGGGCGCGATCCGTGCGGAACTCATCGCCCGCGGCGAGGAGCCGGGGGTTGCGGTCTCCATCTTCGGGGTGTGCCGGGACCTCGCGTCCACTCGTGTTCACGGCAACGAGATCGCCACGGCGATGGCCTATCTGAGGTCGGACCTGGCCGACCCGGTCGAGCGGATCGCGGCGACGGGGGAGAGCTGCGCGGCGACCGTTCAGCGTCGGCGTGAGGTCGGCTTCGAACTCACCGAAGCCCTGGCCACCTACACCGGCCGGCTCGGTCCGGTCTTTCGCGGCGTGGCCGCGAACCGCATACCCGTGGTGATGAACAACATCACCACCGCCAACATGCCCGGGCCGCGAACCACTCGATGGGTCGGGGACATCGAGGTCGTCGACTGGATCTCGTTCGCGTTGGCGATCGCACCGGCCGACGTCAACCTCACCACCTACAGCTACGCAGGAAGACTCAGCATGGGCCTCATCGCGACGCCGGAATCGATGCCCGACCCGGCCCGGTTCCTGCGGCGGGTGGCCGACGCTGTCGTCGAGGCTGCGGACGCGCTCGAACGGTCGACCGTGGACGTGGACGACACCGCTATGGCGCAGGAGGCGAGTTGATCGACTGGGAGTCGGGGGCAGCACGACTGGGGCTGTTCGCGAAAGTGCTGCCGCGTGCGATCGGGAGTTCACGCGCGGCCGGGCACGGTGATCCGGCAGCGGGCGTTCCGCCCGCGGACTGCGGCCCGCGGATGGTCGGGGAGACCGCCGTCGACGAGCTGTTCATCGCGATCAACTCGGTCATCCGGGACATCCCGCCGATCGAGTTCGTGGAACAGAGCGTGGAACGGTGCGTCGGGGTCGCGGAGGAGCTGGCGGCGCTGGGGCCGTCCGGAATCCACCTCGACCCCGGGCCGCCCGGCATCATCTCTCGCGACCGGAAGACGTTCGGGACGACCTCGTTCGATCACCTCGACTACTCGGTGGCTGTGCCTCTCCCTGAGTCGATCGCCGCAGCCGACCCCTATGCCGACGGGATCGCCTCGGTCCGGGTACTTTCGCGCCGACGGACCGGGCGTCGTTGGTTGATCTGGGTGCACGGGGCAGCGCAGGGGCGCGCCGACGATCTCTATGCGTTCCGCGCGGCCAATCTGTACAACAAGCTCGGGTACGACGTGGTGTTCCCCGTTTTGCCGGCGCACGGCTCCCGGCGGGTCGAGAAGGTCGCCTACCCGGGTTTCGATCCGCTGGTCAACACCGTCATCACGATCCGGGCAATCGCCGAGATCCGGTCCCTGATCACCTGGATCGAGGCCCAGGAGCCCGCCGACATCGCGATCGCCGGGACGTCGCTAGGGGGCCCGATCGCGGCGATGGTCGCGTCTATGGATCACCGGATCAGCTCCGTCCTGGCCGTCGTCCCGATGCTCGAGATGCACGCCACCCTCGCCCATCACATGGAACGCGGCGGATCCAAGGGGCGCCATCTCGCGTCGCTGATGCGCAGCGACCCGGTTCGAGCGGTTTCGTCGGTGATCAATCCGCTGTCGGTGGAACCCATCCCCACGCCGGAACGGCGAATGGTGGTCGCGGCGCTCAACGATCGCGTGACCTCGGTGACCGCCGCCCAACAGTTACATCGTCATTGGGGTGGAAAGGTTCACTGGTACTCCGGTAGTCATGTCGGACACGCCATCTCGGGCAGCATTCGGAAGGCCACGGACGAATTCCTACGTGAATCGCCACCATCGACCCCACGGTCCGACAGCGAGCCCGGCCTGTGCTCGCTGATGTGAGGGACACCGTTGCTCCGTGGGGTGTGAGGAGCATTGGCGGCGGCCGTTCTGCCCCCTGATCCGAAGGAACCGCATAACCCCTGTTCCCTGAGGTGTGAGGAGCGATACCGACGAGCCACGAAGGGCGGGTGAGCATTTCATAATGCCCTTCGTGGCTCGCTCCGCTCGCACCTCAGGGAGCGGGGTGGGTTCGCTCCGCTCGCACCTCAGGGAGCGGGGTGGGTTCGCTCAGCTCGCACCTCAGGGAACGGGGTGGGTTCACTTGGCTCGCACCTCAGGGAGCCGCGACAGCCGCGCCCAGCCGCTCGTGCACGCGGGGGATCACTTCTGCGGCGAACCGTTCCATCTCGGCCTCGAAGGGTTGGAACTGCAGCATGAACGTCTCGATCCCGGCTCGGTGGAAGTCCGCGATCCGATCTGCCACCTCGTCGTAGGAACCGACGAGTCCTGCTGCAGTACCGCCGTTCGTGCCGATGGCGGGGAAGCGCGCGAAGGTCTGGAACATCACCGCCTTCTCGTCGGCGCCACCGGCGATGTTCGACAGGACGGGCTGATCGAGTTCGTTGAGCTTCCAGTGGTGGTCGAGCTCGCGCTGTGCGGATTCGCTGTCCTCGCGGGCGATCACAAAGGCCGACAGTCCATATCGGACCGGCGGGCCGGTCCGGTCGCGTCGGCCGACATCGGCGATGAGTTCTCGGACCCGCTCGATCGGCTGCCCGTTGATGAACCACACGTCGCCCTGTGTCGCAACCAGATCGCGAGCCGGGTCGGACTCTCCACCGACATAGATCTCCGGACGGGACCGGAATCGCCCGGTGGGATTGATCTGATAGTCGTCGACGGTGAAATACCGTCCGGCGTGGGACACTCTCTCCCCGTTCAACAACCCGCGGACGATGCCCAGCCATTCGGCTCCGTACCCGTACCGGTCGTCGTGGTCGGGGAATGCGATCCCGGCCTTCTCGAGCTCTGGACGGAACCACGCGTTGACGACATTCAGAGACAACCGGCCACCCGAGATCTCCTCGATGTTGGCCGCCTGCTTGGCCAATACCACCGGATGGAACAGCAGCGGCTTGATGGCGGCGATGAGCTCGATCGTGGACGTCGATGCGGCGAGTGCGGCCGCCGATGTCCATGTCTCGAGCTGATCCCATTCCGGCGAGAACGGATTGATCACGTGTTGGGCGATCAGCGTGCTGTGGTACCCGAGTTCCTCCGCGCGCCGGACCAGTGCCAGGTTGCGTTCCCAGGACGCGTCGACCGGGTCGTCGGGATGATGTGCCGACGCCCAGGTGCCGTAGACGTTGGTCCACACCCCGAAGCGGGGCCCGGTCACGGGTTCGCTCCCGCAGGGGCACGCTGGAACCAGGAGTCGAGTTCGAAGTCGTCCTCGATGCTGCCCTGTTCGACCAGGAACGCCTTGGTGCCGGTGAGCAATTCGACGGCGCGGGCCGGGAACGGCTCCTCGGAGTACCCCTCCGGGTTGGCGGCGGCACGGACGGCGGCTTCGGGCGCCTTGGAATTACCGAGTTCGAACTGCAGGTATTCCTCCCAGTTCGCCTTCGCGTAGCGGACCGACGACGCGTGCAGTTGCTGCCACGTCGCGGCGAATTCCGGATTCTTCTCCAGGAACTGGTCACTGCTCACGGTCACACTGGTGCCGGCTAGGTCGGGGTGGTCCCGATACACCGAGTCGACCAAGTGGAATCCCTTGCCCTCGAAGGTCTGCAGCGCCACCGACGGTATGACGCCGGGCAGCGCAGCTCCGTCGATCTCACCGGAGTTCAACGGAGCCTCCTGATCGGCCGGGTACAAATGGATCAGGTTCGCTCTGATGCCCTGCTCGGCCAGCGCGCCTTGCAGATAGCGGTCGATGTAAGACCCCTTCGGCACGCCGATGTTCTTGCCGGCCAGGTCGGCCAGCGACCGGATCGACGGGTCCTTGGCCACCACGCCGGCATCGTTGTCGAACTGGTTGATCGACAGCAGGCGGGTCTGAAGGCCCGAGCCGCGGGCGACGAGCGCGGGCGTGTCACCGTAGCTCGCGACGTCGAGACGCCCGCCGATGAGCGCCTGATTGAGATCGGGTCCGTTCGGGAAGCTGAAGACCTCGACCTTGCTGACGCCCAGCGGGGCGAAGGCCTCGAGCAGTTCCCCGCGACTGTGGGCGAAGCCGACGGGTCCGGCGACGACGTTGCTCGAGCCGATGACCCCGATCCGGAGCGTGTCGATCACGTCGCGCTGTGCCGACGATGCGTCGTCGGAACCGCACGCGGCCACCGCCGCCAGCGCGACGCCCGCGGACAGGACGGCGATGGCGCGTTTGAACCGGCGCAGCGGTGGTCTGAAAGAGGTTGTGGTGGGCATGGTTTCTCTGTTCTGGAGATCTGGGATGGTCAACGACGTGAGTTGGTCAGTCGGTGCGCTGGTCGACGAGTCGTGGTGGCGGGTCTCCGTGCGGGATCGGCGGTCCGACGGCGGTCAGGCTTCCGGGCGCGCGCCCCTTGCCCCAGCCGAGCCGTTCCCGGTAGCTGCCGATCAGCTCGAGCGGCACGGTGTCCCCGGTGCCGAGCGGGGACGACTCCGGGCTGACGTAGAGAGCGTCGGTGGGGCAGTACGCCTCGCACATGAAGCATGTCTGACAATCCGATTGCCGGGCGATCGTCGGCACCCCGTCGGGTCCGGTGTCGAAGACGTTGGTGGGACAGGCATTCACGCACTTGTCGCAGGCGATACACGCCGACGCGACGACGAGCTCGATCATGCGGGAACCCTGTCGGCGAGTCGGGGGACTGGCTGATTCGCCCATCGGGCGGCCGATCCGGGGGCCGCGACCCAGACGTCGGTGAGTCCTCCGGTGCGGACGTGGTCGCCCAGTGCCGGGTCGAGCTCGGGGTGGTCGGCACGCTTGCTCATCCCGCGGGATTCGGTGCGGGCGAGGGCGGACCGATATATCCACCGTCCGACGGCGGTGATCGCGGCGGCCTCTCGTGCCCGCACGCGCCCCGCCGGGGTCCGGGCACCATAGGCCGGTCCGGAGACCTCGGCCCACAGCGAGTCCAGCGCATTGAGGGCCGGCGCCATTCGGTCGCCGTGACGCAGGTAGTTCTTCTCGAACGGGATCAGCTCGTGCTGGGCGCCGACCACCAGTTCGTCGGGTGTGATCCCGCTCCGGGCGGTGCCCAGTCCGACGGTGCCTGCGCCCGTGAGCCGGTCGAGCGGGGACGCCCCGCCGGCTTCGCGGGCCGCTCGTGCCGCAGCAGACCCGGCGAAGCTGCCCGACGACATCGCCCAGGCGGAGTTGTGACTGCCACCGCCGGTGAAGCCACCGCAGATGCGTTCGCGGGTCGCGGCATCGCCGGCCGCATAGAGTCCGGGGACCCCGGTCCAGCAATCGTCGTCGACGATGTCGATGCCACCGGTTCCGCGTACGGTGCCCTCGGCGAGCAGATCGACCTCGAACCGGTCGGTGAACGGGTTGATCCCGCGGCGGTCGAACTGGAGGAAGAAGTTGGGCTGGCCTCGGCGCATCTGCGCCGCCACCCGCTCGTCGGCTCGGTCGAGTTGCGCGTAGACCTTCTCCTGCAACAGAGTCCGTGCGATCACCGACCGTCCCTTTGTCGAGCCCGCACCCTCGACGATGCGTCCGTCGGCGTGGAAGAAGGTGGCGTAGCCGTAGTACGCGGTCTTGGTCACCGTGGAGCCCTTCGGCACGATCGCGTACGCGTTGGCGAATTCCATCCCCGAGAACGAAGCACCCACCTCGGCCGCCATCAGAGCGCCGTCGCCGGTGTCGACGTTGCTGCCGAGAGCTTTGGACAGGAACGCACATCCGCCGGTCGCGACGACGACCGCGCCGGCGGACACCCGGAAATCCCGGCCCGTCTGTCGCTGGTGTCCGGCGGCGCCCCGGACGGCGCCCTCGCTGTCGGTGAGGAGTTCCAGGACTGGGGAGTGATCGAGGATTCGCACACCGCGGCGTCGGACCCATGCGCGCATGCGGCGCATGTACTCCGGCCCCTGGACTCCGGTGCGGACGGGCTCCCCGGTGTGCTCGTCGATCGGGAACGGGTAACGCCCCTCGGTGCCCAGCCGGTGCATGTTCGCATAGGTCTTGTCGAGAACCCGGTCCATCCAGGCATGGTCTGCGAGATGCCCTCCGAGAGCTTCGCGACTGGCCTTCGCGGCCGCACGCTTCTCCGGGTCCGGGACGACGTACCAGACCCCGGTCCCCGCCGGGGCCGTCGTACCCGACGCGCCGCAGTAACCCTTGTCCGCGATGATCACCTCGGCTCCGGCGTCGCGAGCGTTGATGGCGGCCCAGGTGGCGGCGGGGCCGCCGCCGATCACCAGCACGTCCGTGGACAGGGTCAGTACGTCAGACATGGGTGAACTCCCGGGGTGTCGGTGTTGGCGTCGTTGTGGGGCCGATGGATTCGGTGTCGCTTCCGCCGACACCGAGTCCGGCGAGCAGTTGCGAACGGAGAGCGACGAACTCGGGGTCGGTGACCCGGCGCGGACGGGGTAGGTCGACGACGATCTCCTGCGCGATCCGGCCGGCCCGCAGGATCAGCGCACGATCCGCGAGGAGCAGGGCTTCCTCGACGTCGTGCGTCACCAGCAGTGTTGCCGGACGGTGCGCTTCCCACAGGCGCGCCACGAGGCGCTGCGCATTGATCCGGGTCAGGGCGTCGAGCGCGCCGAAGGGTTCGTCGAGCAACAGCAGGTCGGGCTCTCGGACGAGCGCGCGTGCCAGCGCGGTGCGTTGGGCTTCGCCACCCGAGAGAGTGGACGGCCACGCGCCGGACTTCGCGGCCAGCCCGACCTCGTCGAGTGCGCGGAGTGCGCGGGCCTCGGTGTCGCCGCCGCGCAGCCCGAGGGCGACGTTGCGCCACACTGACATCCAGGGCATGAGCCGGTGCTCTTGGAACACGATCGCCTTGGCCGAGGGCGCCTCGATCGTGCCGGTGAAGCCGCGGTCGAGGCCGCCGATCCCACGGAGCAGGGTGCTCTTCCCGGAGCCGCTCGCTCCGAGCAGCGCGACGAACTCGCCTCGATCGATGGTCAGGTCGACGTGATCGAGAACCCGTCGACCGTCGAACTCGCGTGCGGCCCCGGTGACGCGGACACCGTCGGTGCGATCTGTGGACATCAACTCACCTTCCTTCGAATCCGTTGCGCCACGACAGGAATCGTCGCTCGAGTATTCGCACGCCGATGTCGGTGAGCAGTCCGAGGACCGCGTAGATGACCAAGACCAGGAAGATCTGATCGGTCCGGAGGTACTCCTTGGCGTCGTTCATGAGAAAGCCCAGCCCGACCGGGGTTGTCTGCATCTCCGCGACGACGAGGACCAGCCAGCCGATGCCCAGCGCCTGCCGCAGCCCGACGAAGATCTGCGGTAGCGCACCCGGCAGGACCACGTATCGCACCAGTTCGAAGCGCGTCAGCTCCAGGGATTCGGCGGCTTCTATGAGTTTCTGGTCCACGCCCCGGATCCCGGCCAGGAAGTTGAGATAGATGGGGAAGATCGGGGCGACGATGATCAAGGCGATCTTGAACGAGTCACCGATCCCGAACCAGATGATGAAGACCGGGACGAGGGCGACGGCGGGCATCATCCGCAGTACCTGGACCGGTGCGTTGACCAGGTCCTCGGCGACCTTGAAGAGGCCGGCAGCCGCGCCCAGCACTGCGCCGATGGCGATTCCGATCGCCAGTCCGATCGCGACGCGACGACCGGAGGCGGCCAGGTGCGTCCAGAGTTCGCCGGTACTGATCAGTTCCCAGCCCGCCTCGACCACCTCGGTGGGTGCGGGAGTGGTGGCGCCGAGCCATCCGCGCGCGCCGAGCTGCCAGACGACGACCACCAGGATCAGGCCGATGGACTGACGGAGCGTGCGTGTCGCGGCGTGGCGGGAGAACCGTCGTCGACGCCCCTGTGCGGCCGGACCGTCAGACGGCGCGTCGACGGGCCCGGCCGCGGACGGGCCGGGGGCGACACCGACCGGTGTCGTGAGTTCTAGAGTCATCGAAATCCGCCTGAGAGAGGGCTGGGCAGGACTTCTGGGACGCTACTGAGATCTCGACGCCACCGGCACCGTTGGAGTCATGGTGATTTTCAAACCGCAGCGCGCCGAGGGGAATCGGCGAGGGGTCAGCTCGGGATCAGTTCCGGATGGGCGTCGGCGAGGACTTCGTCGCGGTCGTCGGCGAGGACGAATCCGGCCGCGATGGCGGCGTCTGCGGCATCCCGGTAGTGCTTCTCGTACTCGCCGCGCGTTCCGTACCGTGCCACCAACTCGTCGGCGGGGATGGGGGATGTGGTCCCGAACAGCAGGCAGATCCGGGACACCGGGTCGGCGACGATCCCGCTGAGGATCTGGGTCGGCGCATCGACGCACGGTGTGCGGACCCCGCCCCGGACGTTTCCGAGGTCGTCGAGTTCGTAGACGGGGTCGGGACCGCCGGTGTCCCGGAGGAGCAGCGGGTCGGCGACCGGAGGCGGGTCGCCGCCGTCGGCCCAGGATCGCAGGTGTCGCAACGCCGTTCGCAGGACGAACCTCTGCTGGCCGCGATTGACCGGGTCGGGACATCCGAGGAACTCCTCGAATTCGCCGACCTGGTGTAGATCGGCGTGTGATGTGCCGGCCATCTCCCAGACCCGTAGCCGATCGGTGTCGGGCTGACGCACCAGGTGATAGCGGAAGTTGGTCAGGACGTCGGTCTCGGTCTGGACAACGAAGACCGGGGTGTCGAGATCGGCGCGGATCGTGGTGGGTTCGCGCCCGAAGACGGTGACCACGTCGATCCCCGAGCCGACCTCGCCCGCGGGCAGCCCGGCGGCCGCGCGGCTGTGGATGAGGAAGCCGTCGAACGGTGATGTGCCCGGATCGACCGCGTTGACATAGGTTGTCAGTGCCATCGCCGACTGGGATTCGCCGACCGCGAGGACGGTCGTGACGGATAGGCCCGCGAGAGGATGGTCGGCAGCAGTCGTGTCGCGGACGACCTGCCCCATCGAGCCGAAGATGTCGTAACAGTAGGCGTCACCCGGATGGTGCAGACCGGCGTACCGTTCCGGGTCCTTGACGGCCAGGCTCTGTGGCGCGCCGGTCGCCACACCGACCGAACCCGATCCGCCCTCGACGCCGACGTACTGGGCCGACACACCCACCCACGCGTGCCCGGCCCGGACCAGTTCGGCTGCCAAATAGGAATATTCGGCGGCAGCGTCCGTGCCGCTGCTGACGTTGAGCCACTCGACCACCACACAACCGCTGAAGGCCGCGGCCTCCGCGGGGCGCCGGACGACGATGCGGGTCGTGAACTCGGCGGTGGGTGCACCGGTCTCACCGACGACCGAGCGGGCACTCCCCGTGGCCGCGTACTCGGCGTCGGTGTACCCGGCCGCGGAGAGGTCGGGCAGCGGCGAGGCACTCAGCAGCGAACACCCGTTGCCGCCGGTGAGGACCCGAAATCGCATGAGCTGACTCACTTCTTCTTCCGGTGCTGCTTGATCACCTCGCCGAACATGAAGTGCATCTTGGTGCCCTGCGGCCAGCCGACGTAGTAGCAGAGGAAGAGGCTGATCTCCTCGAGCTGTTCGGGAGTGAGCTCCCCGTTCCCGAGGGCGGCGCCGGCCTGGATCTCGGCGACATCGATGTTGTTGCTCGCGGCGAGCGCACCGAGCAGGAGCAGCCTGCGATCACGGTTGGACAGACCCTCCCGTGCCCAGACGTTGCCGAACACCTGGTCGGCGGTGTGGGCGAAGTAGTCGCCCGGGCCGTCGCTCACTTCCCAGCCGTAGACCTCGGACATCTTGGCGAGCCCGCGCCTGCGCGCCTCGTCGGGCGCCTCGTCGGAGATGTTGGATCGGGTCATGCTGGTTCTCCTTCGAGGTGGGGGACGCCGAGCCCGGCGGCCAGATTCCGCAGCGCGAGCTGCCCGAGGGGCAGGTCGACACCGAGTTCGTCGCCGAGCGCGAGTGCGAGCGTCAGATCCTTCTCGCCCAGGGTACGAACACCGGTGAGGATTCCGTACCAGGGATCGTCGGCGGCGACCGGGGCAGTGGTGTCGCGCAGCATGATCGCCCCGGCCCCGCCGGTGACGGCGTCGGAGTGCCGGACCACCTTGCCCAGCTTGGCGATGTCGATTCCGGCGGCCTCGGCCAGTCGGGCGGCCTCGGTTGTAGCGGTGAACGAGATGAAGTGGAGAAGATTACGCGCCAGCTTCATCCGGGTGCCCGAACCGACCTCGGGACCCGCATGGACGAGCATGTCGGCAGTGAGCGCGAACGGTTCCTTCAGCTTCTCGTACGCGTCCCGCGGTCCGCCGACCATGATCGCGAGCCGGCCCGACGCCGCGCCCATCGCACCACCGGAAATCGGGGCGTCGAGCAGGGTCACGTCGCGAGCTGCGCACTGTTCGGCGAGTTCGACCGCGGTCTCCGGCCCGATCGTCGAGTGGACGGTGATGATGGTGCCCGGGCGAGCTGCCGACAGCAGACCGTCCTGTCCCGCGACCACCGATCGGACCTGGGCGTCGTCGAGGACGCAGATACCGATGATGTCGGTCGACGCGGCGAGGCCGGCGAGCGAATCCGCAGCGGTGGCGCCCTTGTCGACGACCTTCGCGATCGCCTCGGAGGAGAGGTCGAACACCGTCAACCCGCCGGACCAGGCCGCCAGACTCCCGGCCATGGGCCCGCCGATGTTGCCGAGGCCGACATAGCCCAACCGGGCGGATACCGGCTCGCTCATGAGCGGATGACCTGACCACCGTCGACGTTGAAGATCTGCCCGGTGATCCAACCGGCCTCGTCGGACAGCAGGAACAGGCACATCCCGACGAGATCCTCGGGGGTGCCGAAACGCTTCAGCGGCAGTCGGTTCACGATGTCGGCGACCATCTCCTTGGGCGTCGTGGTCCGGGTGGCCTCGGTGTCGATGGGTCCCGG
The DNA here is from genome assembly GCF_042743165.1 of Gordonia sp. NPDC058843. Taxonomy (NCBI): domain Bacteria; kingdom Bacillati; phylum Actinomycetota; class Actinomycetes; order Mycobacteriales; family Gordoniaceae; genus Gordonia; species Gordonia sp. NPDC058843. The sequence goes on along the minus strand of NZ_JBHYNC010000043.1, from coordinate 9,412 downwards.
GGCGATCGCGTTGACGCGGATGTTCTGGCCGCCGAGCTCGGTGGCGAGCTGCTGTGTCAGGCCGTTCACCCCGACCTTCGCCAGACCGTAGAACCCGCTGTACAGCCAAGCGGCGGTCGAGGACTGGTTGACGATGGCGCCGCCACCGTTGGTCATGTGCGGATAGACGGCGCGCGTCACGTTGAGGGCACCGTCGAGGTTCACACTCATGAACTTCTTGTAGTAGTCCCATGGCACGGTGATGAGGAAGTCGAGTTTCATCCCGCCGTAGATCGCCGCGTTGTTGACCAGTCCGTCGATCGACCCGTAGGCGTCGACAGTCGCCGCGGCGAGCGCCTTTGCCGAATCCTCGTCGGCGACATCGGTGTTGACGTAGAGACCGCCGATGTCGGCAGCGACCTGCTTGCCCTTCTCGTCGGCGAGGTCGGCGACCACGACGTTGGCGCCCTCGGCGGCGAGCGCGCGGGCGTACGCCTCGCCGATCCCGCCGGCTGCACCGGTGACGATGATGGTCTTGCTCTCGAAACGGTTGGAACTCATTGTCCTGCTTTCTGTGTGAATGATGTAGCGGCGCTTCGTGACTCGCTTCGCTCGCACCTCAGGGAGCGGTGGAATCTGCACCCTGAGTTACGAGGAGCGATAGCCGCCGGGCCGAGTAGGCGACGAAGGAGCGCGTCGAGGTCGACGAGCCCCGAAGGGTCACGCCGGCCGCGCGACGGCCTTGGTCTCCAGGTATTCCTCGAAACCGGCGACGCCCATCTCGCGGCCGATGCCCGACTGTTTGAAGCCGCCGAACGGAACGTCGGCGGAGTACCAGATCCCGCCGTTGACGCCCATCGTCCCGGTGCGGACGCCGTTGACGACCTTGTTGATCCGCTCCTCGTCGGTCCCGTAGACCATGCCCGACAGGCCGTACGGCGAGTCGTTCGCGATGCGGATCGCGTCGTCGTCGCCGTCGTGGGGGATGATCACGAGCACCGGGCCGAAGATCTCCTCCTGCGCGACACGTGCCGAGTTGTCCAGGCCCGAGATCAGCGTCGGCTCGACGAAGAAGCCGGCGGGTTTGTCGGCCGGACGTCCGCCACCGACCTCGATGGTGCCGCCCTCGCTTGTGGCGAGTTCGATGTAGGACTCGATGCGCTGCCGCTGCCGGGCCGAGATGACCGGTCCGCAGATGGTGCCGCCGTCGGTCGGGTCCCCGGCGGGCAGTCCGGCCATCGCATCACGGGTGGCGGTGATCGCCTCCTCGAGTCGGCTGCGCGGCACCACCAGACGCGTGGTGATCGCACACCCCTGCCCGGCGTGGGTGACGACGTTGAAGGCGGCCATGGCGCAGGCGGATCCGATGTCGGCATCGTCGAGCACGATGAAGGCCGACTTGCCGCCGAGTTCGAGGAACACCTTCTTGAGCGACTCGGATGCGGCTGCCATCACCTTCTTGCCGGTCGCGGTGGAGCCGGTGAAGGACACCAGGTCGACGCGGGGGTCGGTGCTGAGCTGGGCGCCGAGCTGATGGTCGGTCGAGGTCACGATGTTGAGAACACCGGGCGGGAAGTCGGTCTCCTCGGCGACGACCTTGCCGACGAGCGCCGCGCACCACGGGGTGTCGGGTGCGGGCTTGAGCACCACCGTGCACCCGGCGGCGAGAGCGGGCCCGATCTTGGCGAAGTTGATCTGGTGCGGGAAGTTCCACGGGGTGATCGCGCCGACGACGCCGATGCCCTCCGAGCGCAGCTCCCGGTGGTTCTTGAGGCCCATGGGTTTGGCGGTGCCGAGGTCGCGGGTCCACTCGTAATTCTCGGCGAGATCGGCGAAGTAGCCGAGATCGGTGACCGGTCCCTCGAACTGTGGTCCGTGGGTGAGGAACGACGGGCAGCCGACCTCGGCGATGGTGAGTTCGCGCAGCTCGTCGCCGTGGGCGAGCAGGGCGTCGCGTAGCTGACGTAGGCAGTGAGCGCGGAACGCGTGGTCGCGCGACCAGTCGGTGGTGTCGAAGGCGGTACGCGCGGCCGAGATGGCGGCGTCCATGTCGGCCGAGGTGCCGTCGGCCGCCTGCCCGATGACCTCCTCGGTTGCGGGATTGACGACGTCGAAGACGCCACCGCTCCCGGGGGTGAGTTTTCCGTCGATCAGCAGATCCGACGCGGATTCGGGGCGAAGAGGCATGAGTTGGAACTCCATCTGGACAGGTGTCTGGACTCGCGTTCAAACCTAGTGTAGCGTGGCTCACATGTCCAGCCCCGTGTCTCAGGAATCCACCCGCCGCAGGCTGACCCGCCAGCAGGCGGAAACGGTCACACGCCTCACCGATGCCGCGGTCGATGTGCTGAACGCAGAGGGTTTCGAGGGCCTCACCGTGCGGACGGTGGCCAAGATCGCCGGCGTCGCGCCGGCCACCGCATACACCTACTTCTCGTCGAAGAGTCATCTGGTGGCCGAGGTGTTCTGGCGTCGCCTCTCCGCCGGTGTCCTGGAGCCGGATCCCGGAGCGCCACGGAGCGAGCGCGTCGCGCAGGTTCTCCGCGAGGTCGCGCTGGTCGTCGCCGGTGAAGGCCAGCTGGGCGGAGCGGTGACGGTGGCCCTGCTGGGAACCGACCCAGACGTCGAACATCTGCGGGTGCGGATCGGCGCGTTCATCCGACGTCGTCTTGCCTCCGCACTCGAAGTGGACCCCGAGAATCCGGGTCCGCTGCTCGATGCCCTGGAGATGATCTACTCCGGCGGTCTGGTCTACGCCGGTATGGGGCACATGACCTACGAGCAGACCTCCGAACGTCTTGTCGCAGCCGCACATCTACTGATGGAGAAGTGATGACCGAAACGACGACGGTGTCGGGGATGGAGCACGAGCTCCCCTTCGACCCGTATGCCTATGGTTTCCACGAGGATCCGTACCCGACCTATCACCGCCTGCGGACCGAAGCGCCGGTCTACTACCACGGCGGGATGAACTTCTGGGCGCTGGCCGGACATGCCGACGTCCGTGCCGCGTTCCGTGACACACAACGACTCTCGAACAGTTGGGGCGTGTCGATGGACCCCTCGGCGTATGGTCCCGACGCGCACAAGTCGATGTCGTTCCTCGCCATGGACGACCCCAAACACATGCGTATCCGCAAACTGGTCTCCAAGGGTTTCACGCCACGCCGCGTCAACGAACTCACCGGCCGGATCACCGCTCTCACCCATCAGCACTGGAGCAAGTGTCTCGACAAGGGTGAGTTCGACTTCGTCCACGACTTCGCCGCCCTGCTCCCGATGGATGTCGTGTCCGAGCTGCTCGGTGTCCCCGAGGCCGACCGCACCCGGCTGCGCCACCAGTCCGACCTGCTGCTGCACCGAGAGGACGGCGATCTCGACCTCCCCGAAGCCGCGGTGTACGCCTACATCGAACTGCACAAGTACTACTCGGAACTCATCGCCGACCGTCGCAAGAACCCGGGCGAGGATCTGGTCTCGGCCCTCATCGCGGCCGAGATCGACGACGACGAGACCGGTGAGAAGACGAAACTCACCGAGGACGAGATCGTCGGGTTCATGGTGCTGATGGTGGTGGCGGGCAACGAGACCACCACCAAACTCCTTGCCAACGCCCTGTATTGGGGGTGGCGCAATCCCGATGAACTCGAGAAGGTCTTCGCCGACCCGGAGGTCGTCGTCCCGCAATGGACCGAGGAGACACTGCGCTACGACAATTCGACCCAGATCGTCGTGCGTCGCGTGATCGAGGACGCCCCCTACGGCGACTTCGTGATCCCGGAGGGCGATCGCGTACTCCTGCTCGTCGGTTCGGCGAACCGCGACGTCGAGGTGTTCGGTGCCGACGCGGACCGGTACGAGATCGGTCGTGACTGCAGCCAGGCCTTGATGAGCTTCGGGCTGGGCGCCCACTTCTGCCTCGGCGCGCACCTCGCGCGTCTCGAGGCGAACATCGGCCTGTCCGAGGTCGTCAAGTCGATCCGGGCAGTGGACATCGACGCCGACAAGGCGGTGCGGGTCCACTCGGTGAACGTGCGCGGCTTCGCCGAGCTCCCGATGAAGGTGACGGTGCGCTGATGGCTTTCCGTCCCCATCCGGAGCGTCGTCCGGTTCTGGTTGCCGGCGCGTCGTCGGGAATCGGCGCCTCTACCGCCGAATTGCTCTCCGCCGCAGGGTATCCTGTAGCATTGGCGGCACGTCGCGTCGAGAAGTTGCAGGAACTGGCCGACAAGATCACCGCGGCCGGTGGCGAAGCCGTCGCGGTGCCACTCGACGTCACCGACGAACAGTCGGTGCTCGACTGCATCGCGAAAGCCGAGGCCGCCCTGGGGCCGCTGGAGATCGTCGTCGCCGGCGCCGGCGACCTTGCGATCGGGCTCTCCTATGAGACCGGAACCGACCATTTCGCGGACCAGATCAACATTCATCTCACGGGCGCCTATCGAATCTACCGCGCCGTGATCGGCGGCATGATCGACCGGGCCCGAGGAGATTTCGTGTTCATCGGGTCCGATGTGGCCGTCCATCCGCGACCTTGGTCATCGGCGTATGTCGCCGCCAAGTCCGGCATCGACGGGCTGGTTGCGACCATCCAGCTCGAACTCGAGGGCACCGGCGTCCGGGCCGGGGTCGTCCGTCCCGGACAGACCATCACCGGCATGGGGATGAACCTCGATCCGAAGGCGACCGAGAACATGCTCAACGACTGGATCGCGCACGGTCTGGCCCGGCACGGCAATTTCCTCTCGCCCGAACACATCGCGCAGGCCGTCGCGGCCATGGTCACCATGCCCCGCGGCGCGCACATGCGATCGGTCGAGGTGGAAGCCGAAGGCGCGATCAGCGACAAGAAACGACAGGGATCACAGGAGAAGGGGACGGATGGATGACTGCCATCACCGAATCAGGCCTTAAGCAACCGAATCGCGTCTCCGGCGGCGAGGGCGAACACGGACATCTCGACGAGCTCGCCACCGATCCGCTCGCGCTGTTCTGGCGTGTCCGCGAGGAGTGCGGGGACGTCGGCATGTTCCAGCTCGCCGACCGGGAGGTGGTACTCGTGTCGGGATCGGCGGCGAACGAGGAATTCTTCCGTGCGCCCGAGGAGGATCTCGACCAGGCGGCCGCCTACCCGTTCATGACCCCGGTGTTCGGCGAGGGCGTCGTGTTCGACACGAGCCCCGAGGAGCGGTCCAAGGCGATCCACAACTCGGCGCTCAAGGGCGCACACATGAAGCAGCATGCGGTGACGATCCCCAACGAGGTCGAGCGGATCATCGCCGACTGGGGTGACGAGGGGGAGATCGATCTTCTCGACTTCTTCGCCGAGCTGACTCTCTACACATCGTCGTCGTGCCTCATCGGACGGAAGTTCCGGGAACGACTCAACGGACACATCGCCCACCTCTTCCACGACCTGGAAAAGGGTACGGACCCGATCGCCTACGTGGATTACAAAGCAGACATCGAGAGCTTCCGCAAGCGCGACGAGGCCCGCGCCGAACTGGTCGAGTTCATCCAGGGTGTGATGGACGAACGGATCGCGAATCCGACCGAGAACAAGGAAGATCGCGACCTCATGGACGTCCTCGTCCAGGTCGGGTTCGACGCGAACACCATCACCGGCATGTTCATCTCGATGATGTTCGCCGGTCATCACACAACGTCGGGTACGGCCGCGTGGACCCTCATCGAACTGTTGCGCAATCCCGACTACATGCGACGGGTCTACGAGGAGCTCGACGAGATCTACGGCGAGACCCCGCCCGGCGAGCGCCCGGAGTACACCTTCGCCCACACCCGTCAGATGCCGCAGCTCGAGAACGCGCTCAAGGAGGCACTGCGGCTGCACCCGCCCCTCATCATCCTGATGCGTGTGGTGCAGAACGACTTTCACGTCGAGGACTTCGAGGTCAAGGCCGGCCAGTCGATCGCCGTCTCGCCGGCGATCTCCAACCGGCTGCCCGAGGACTTCACCGACGCGGACAGCTTCGATCCCGATCGCTACGACAAGCCGCGTCAGGAGGACCTGGTCAACCGATGGACGTGGATTCCTTTCGGCGCGGGCCGGCACCGTTGCGTGGGTGCGCAATTCGCGATCATGCAGTTGAAGGCGATCTTCTCGGTGCTCTTCCAGAACTACGAGTTCGAGATGCTCCAGCCTCCGGAGAGCTACCGCAACGACCACTCGAAGATGGTCGTCCAACTGCAGCAGCCCTGCCGCGTCGCCTATCGCAAGCGTCAGGGCGCGTGATGCGCGTCGAGGTGGACCTGGACCTCTGCCAGGGGCATGGGATGTGCGAACTCGAAGCGCCCGAGGTCTTCGCCGCGCACACCGACCATGTGGAGATCCTCGACGCGAACCCCGATGAAGCCAAGCGCGCCGAGGTCGAGGCCGGCGTGCACTACTGCCCGACCCAAGCCCTTCGGATCATCGAGGGCTGAGCTCTGAACACGTCACCCTCGCAAGCCCAGAACGATTGAACAAAGGTGGAACACATGTCTTTTGACCGTGCCGAACTCGACGAAATGAAGGAGCGGTGGCTCGCCGCCAACATCGAGGCCGAGAAGGCGGGGGACTGGAAGCCCCTGGCCGACTTCTACACCGAGGACGCCACCTACGGGTGGAACTACGGGCCCAAGAAGGACTTCATGGCGGTGGGCCGCGAGGAGATCCGTGAGCTCGCCCTGGGCCAGGAGATGGAAGGCCTGCAGGGCTGGGAGTACCCGTATCAGGCCTGGGTCATCGACGACAAGACCGGCGACATGATCGGTCTGTGGAAGCAGATCTACGAGGGCACGCGCGAGGACGGCAGCCACTACGCCCTCGAGGGCATCCAGGGCAGTTGGTTCAAGTACGGTGGGAACTTCCAGTTCAGCTGGCAGCGTGACTTCTTCGACTATGGGAATGTGTCGGCGCTGTTCATCGAGATGCTGAAGAACAACGCCATGAGCGAGCCGATGCTGAAGCGGGTCGAGAAGTCGGCGCCGGGAAACCTCCCGGGATGGTACGACTTCGGCAAGGCCCCGGTCGCGTTCTGGTGATCTGAGATGACTTCCACAGCCCCGACCTACCAAGGTCTGAGTCAGGATCAGCTCGCCGTGCTCGTACCGGAACTGCTGCTGTCGGGTCAGATGATCGACCGCAGCGGGATGGCACATCTCATCAGTGCTTTCGGCCGGGACGTGATGGGCAAGGTCGCCATCGAGGAGTGGATGGCGGCAAGCCCGGTGTACACGCATCGGATGCGTGAGGCTCTGGGTATCGAAGGCGACGGTGTCGAGGACATGTTCAAGTGTCTGCAACTCGACATCGGTGCGCCACCGCAGTTCATGGATTTCCGGTACCGCATCGACGACGAGTATCACGGGTCGTTCGTGCTCGATCACTGCGGTGCGCTGCTCGACGTCGAACCCCTCGGCGACGACTACGTGACGACCATGTGTCACGACATCGAGGACCCCACCTTCGACGCGACGGCAATCGCCACCAATCGTCGGGCACGTATCCGCCCGGTGCACCGTCCGCCACGTCGCCCCGTCGACCGCACGCCACATTGCGAGTGGACTGTCACGATCGAGCCGGATCGTGACGAGCTGCCGCTGCCCCCGGATTCCGTGGACATGTTCCGAACCCGGGCAGGTCAACTCGTCCTGTCGCCGATCGACACCACGGAGACCGACGGCTGGGTCGACTACCGCGGCCCGCTCGTCGAGGACTTGCAGTTCGCGGAATGGTCGACGTCGGCCTTGGTGCGGGTTGCCGAAGAGGTTGCGCTGCAACATCAGCTGCTGTCGCTGGGGTTCCTCGTCAGCCTGCGGAGGTCTGCCGAGAGCGAGGAGCAGGCCATCGAGATCTACCGCAAGCAGTTGACCGGCATCGCCGGACTCGCCGCCGACCGGATCCGCGTCGCACTCGGACTGTCCACCGATGCGGCAGGACTCGCCCAGGTGCTCGCCCTGCACCCGTGTTTCGGTCCGACGCAGTACACCGGGCTCACGGCCGAGGCCCATGGAGACACCGTCGAGGTCCGTATCCCTCGGGATTCCGACGCCATGACCGACGGTGGTTGGATATCAGTCCTCGACGCCGACCACCTCGAGCCGCTGCAGGCTGCCGCCACGGCCGTCGACCCGTACTTCGCTGTCGCGGACACGACCGAGGACGACGGCGATCTCGTCATCCGGATCGTCACGGCGGACAGTCCGCACAAGGAGTACGGCGAGGTGGCCGTCGCACGCTTCAGCGGGGGTGCGAGTTTCGAATTCATCGACCGTGGGCGGTCGATCCCGATAACGCCGGTGGGCAGCTCGGCGTGACCTCCGGCGGTGGCTTGTCTCCCGGCGGCGCGGGACTCGGGGGCCGGGTCGCCGTGGTCGCCGGGGCGACCCGGGGTATCGGTCTCGCCGTCTCGTACGCCCTGGCGGGGCAGGGGGTCTCGGTCGTCGTCAACGGACGTGACCGGCAGGCGGTCGCGGACACGGTGGCCGAGATCCGCGGGGGTGGGGGCTACGCGGTAGGCGTCCCCGGCTCTGCAGGTGACGACGGCGTGGCACAGGCGATGGTCGAGACCGCACTGGCGGAGTTCGGCGCCCTTGACATCGCCATCAACTGTGCCGGCATCGCCGAACCGCCGGGTTCGACGGTCCTGACGATCTCTCCGGACGAGTTTCGTGCGCAGGTCGACGCCCATTTGTTGAGCGCGTTCCACCTGCTACAGGCCGCCGGCCGGGTGTTCGTCGAGCAGGGCTCCGGGTCGATCGTTCTGACCGGCTCGGCCGCCTCACTCGGGATGTTCGGCGGCAGCGGCTATCCCGCGGCCAAGGGCGGTGTCAACGCGCTCGCTCTCGCCGCAGCCGCCGACCTCCGGGATCACCGGGTGCGTGTCAACGTGGTGATGCCCGGCGCGAAGTCGCGGTTGTCCTCCGGGGACGACTATGTCGCCCACATCGAAGGGCTTCATCGACGCGGGATTCTCGACGACCTCACGCGCGATGCCGCTCTGGATCCCGCCCCACCGGAGTACGTCGCCCCGCTGTACGTGTTCCTGGCCGGTGACAAGGCCGAGCACATCACCGGCGAGATCTTCAGCGCCGCCGGTGGATTCATCGGCCGATTCGAGTCACAGCAGGCGAGTTTCGTCGCCTACCGCGACCACAAGACCACCTCGCCCTACAGCCTGGACGAACTCGCCGGCATCTTGGCGGAGGCTGCTGCGCCCTGAACGGGTCGCCACGTCTGCTCTGTGAGTGCGAGGCCCACCTCTGCTCCCTGATCCGAACGAAGCGACCCATCCCTGCTCTCTGAGGTGCGAGGAGCGATAGCGGCGCCCCATTGCTCCCTAATCCGAAAGAACCGCATAACCCCTGGTCCCTGAGGTGCGAGGAGCGCTAGCGACGAGCCTCGAAGGGCCTGGTGAGACACGTTGCGAGA
>NZ_JBHYNC010000042.1:13779-40823 GCF_042743165.1 Gordonia sp. NPDC058843 | reverse complement strand
ACCACCGACTCCGCGACCACCGATCCCGGGCCGGCCGGTTCCCCGTCCGCCGATGCTCCGAAGGAGCTGTGATGAGTGCACAACCCACCGCACCTGTGCCCGGCGCCCCCTCGCCGTCGGCGGCGGTCCTCGAGATCGACGACATCACCGTCGGTTACGGCGGGGTCCCCGCGGTCCGCGGTCTGAGCGCCTCCGTCCGCCCCGGCGAGATCCTGGCACTGCTCGGTCCCAACGGTGCCGGCAAGACGACGAGCCTGCTCGCCGCGATAGGCGCGCTCGGACTGATGTCGGGCACGGTGACCGCCCTGGGTGATCCGATCGATCGTCGTATCGAGCGCAACGCGCGACGCGGGGTGACCCTGGTACCCGACACGAGGGGCGTGTTCCACCGGTTGTCGGTGTCGGACAACCTCCGTCTCGCCAAGCGTCGCAACGGTCCCGACCTCGACACCGTCTATCAGTACTTCCCGAAGCTCAAGACGATGCGGGGCCGGCGCTGCGGCAATCTGTCCGGCGGCGAACAGCAGATGCTCGCGCTCGCCAAGGCGCTGCTCGCGGACCCGAAGGTGCTGCTCATCGACGAACTGAGCCTCGGCCTGTCCCCGGTCGCGGTCCAGGACCTCCTGCCCCGGCTGCGGTCGATCGCCGACGAGCACCAGATGGCGGTCGTCCTCGTCGAGCAGCACATCGATCTCGCCCTCGGCATCGCCGACGCCGCGATCGTGCTCCATCATGGTCGTGTCGCGCTCTCGGCGCCCGCGAGCGAACTCCGCGGTCGCCGAGACATGGTCGAGGCGGCCTACTTCGGTCGTACCGTCGAGGATCTCGCCTCCTAGGCCGCGGCGGTCAGCAGGCACGGACGAGACGAACGGGACCGGGACGACGTGGCCACCGGAGACGATGACGACCCGGTGCGGACGGACGCCGGCGCGGCGCGGCCGGCCCGTAACACGCGCAACCGGCCCACCGACGACGAGTTGCTCGACGCCGCGTGCGCGGTCATCGCCGAGGTCGGCGCCGAACGGACCACGATGACCGCCATCGCCGAGCGCGGCGGCACCACCCGGGTGACGCTCTACGCGCACTTCGGGTCCCGTGACGAGCTGGTCAACCGGGTGATGACCCGCGAACTCGACACCTTCACCTCGTTCATGTTCGAGGTGTACGACGCGAGTGAGGACATGCCCTACGGTGCCCGCGCCCGCTACTCGGTGCAGGCCCTGTTCGATTACGCCCGACGCCACCCGGCGGGCCTACGCGTCCTCATCGGCCACCGGGAGGGCGGCAGCGACCGCCGGCTCTACGCCGCACTCGAACCCCGGATCGCCGCCCGCCTGCGCGACAACTACGCCGAACGCGGCGCGCGCATCGCCGCCAGCGCCGACACCCTCGCCTCGCTCCTACTGGGCATGAGCCTCGACGTCGCCCACCGCGCCCTCATCGTCGACGGCGCCGGCGTCGACGAAGCCTGCGACCTCGCGATCACCGCAACCCTCGCCGTACTCCGCGACGTCCGCCCCGAACAGCTCGAAGCACTCGACGAGTCACTCGGACGGCGCTGACCCGTCGGCGCCGACCCGTCGGCCCTGACCCCGTCGGCGCCGAACCGCCGGTGCGATCAGCCCAGCCAGCGGCCGGCGCGGCGGCTGTGCGCCGCCTTCGTGCCCGACGGCAACCGGTCGTAGGCCCGCGCCAGGAAATTCGAGCGGGCGTTGGCCTCGAAGACATCTCGGTGGTCGCGAACGAAGGTCCAGTACAACGCGTCCCATTCGTCGGCCCAGTCCCCGGACGGGATGTCGGACATCTTCTTCAGATAGTTGCTTCCCGACACGTAGGGCTTGGTGGTGATCGCCTCGCCGGCCGCGAACTGACTCATCGCGTACACGTTCGGGACCATCACCCAGTCGTAGGCGTCGACGAACATCTCCATGAACCACTCGTAGATCTCCTCGGGATCCGTACGCAGCAGACACATCGCGTTGCCGAGGACCATCAATCTCTCGATGTGGTGCGCATATCCACGGGCGAGGACTCGCCGGATGACGAGGTCCACCGGTTCGAGGCCGGTCTCCGCGGTCCACCACCCGTCGGACAGCTTCCGGTCGTGGCCCAGATGGTTCCGGCTTCGGAGAGCCCGTCCGCGGATCTCATAGGACGCCCGCATGTACTCCCGCCAGCCGATCACCTGCCGGACGAAACCTTCGACACTGGCCAGGGGGACGCCGTTGCGGTCACCGACCTCCAGGGCCCTGGCCAACACCGTTCGCGGACTCAACAGCCCGATGTTGAGTCCGGGCGTCAGCAGCGAATGGAAGACGAACGGGTGCTCGGTGCTGATCGCGTCCTCATAGGGCCCGAACTCCACGAACCGGTCGGTGAGGAACTGCTCGAACATCGCGCGCGCCTCGTCGTGACCCGTCGGCCAGTCGAAGCCGTCGGCGTCACCGGGGTTGTCGGGGAACGCTTCCGTCACCCAGGCGATGGCGGCGTCGACCTCCGGATGCCGCTCCGGCGGTGTCGGTTGCGGAACCTCACGGTTCTTCGGCAGCTTCTTCCGGTTCTCGGTGTCGAAACTCCACCGCCCGCCCGCCGGCTTGCCCTCGTCGTCGACGAGTACGCCGAGCCGCCGGCGCTGCCAGGTGTAGAACTGCTGCATCCGGGGGCGACTCCCGTCGAAGAACTCCCGGACCTGGCGACGGGTGGTGAGGAAGTTCGGGCTCTCGGCGATGTCGTCGACCGCGAGTGGGCACCCGGCGTGCTCGAAGGCCGCCAGCAGATCCCCGGTCAGCCAGTCGTCGACGACGTCATACAGGTGGACGGTCGCCGGTTTCCGGCTGGACAGGTGGCCGACAAGCTGGTCGTGACTGGACACGTCCGCATCGGTCTCCAGGATGTCGACCTCGAAGCCGCGGTCCCGCAGCCGCTGCGCGAACCTGCGCATACTCGCCCGGTGCAGGACCAGTTTCTGTACATGGAACCGGTACTGCCGGAACATCAGGTCGTGTTCGACGAGCACGAAGCGGGTGCCGGACCCCGCGTCGAGGTGCGCCTCGAACAACTGGTGCGGCAGCACCACACGGACGACATCGCCGGATGGAACGGACATCGGCTCTCCTCTCTCGCGCGCGACGTCCGGGGCGACTTGGACAGGCCCCTCAAGGGCCGGACAAGTCGACCCCAAGTTCGCATCAAGCGCCCGGAGACATCCTGTCGTTCATCACCCGATCACCACGATGAGCCCGACCACGATGAGCCGACCACGATGTGCCACCGAGACCCGGGCATCCGCCCACTCCCAACGATAGGAACCACGATGTCGCGCAGCACCCCCAGTCATTCGCATCCCACCGCCGACCGGATTGCCGAGCCCGGCATCGACGTTCCGTCGGTGGACAAGCCCTTCTGGCAGCTGGGTCGACGCGCCGCGGTGATCGCGGCCTGCGTGGGCTTCTCCGCGCTGGCGGCCTGCAGCGTCAGCGTCGGCTCGCAGTCGGTCGAGGAGGCCTCCGACATCGACGTGGGCGAGTGCCTGCAGATCGGCGGTGAGGCCGGCGACGGCAAGGTCGAGGCGACGACGGCCGACTGCGAAGGGACCGAGGGCCTCACCTTCTACGCCGCCGACAAGGTCAACGCCTCAGCGGAGTGCGGCACCCCCAACACCTCTGCGCTCACCTTCGGCCAGGGCGACCAGAAGCTCTGCCTCACACCCAACTTCGCGGTCGACAAGTGCTACCAGATCCCCGTCAACGGCGGCAAGCTCGCCGACTACCGCGAGGTCGAATGTGGCGCCTCCCCCGCGGACAGCACCATCCTCGCCAAGACCGTCAGCCGGGGCGGCGATTCCCTCACCTGCACCGAGGACGAGACAAAATGGGCCTTCGCGCAGCCTCTCTCGGTGAGTTACTGCCTGACCGAGGACGTCACGGCCGCCAGTCGCTTCGACGGCTGAGCGGCCACCGGCGCAGCCGGCGCGGTGTCGACCAGGTCATGGGTGACGCGATAGTCCTCGCGCATCCGTGCCATGGCCACATCCCGCGCCCGGTAGGCCTTCTCGACCCGTGCCCGCGCGCGCCTCGCGCCGCCGGCGCGCTGCGCCGAACCCGCCACCGCCAGAACCGGTCCGACCCGGCCCAGCAGAGACGTGATCCGTCCGTCGGGGATTCCCAGCGCATCCGCATCGGCATCGCCGATGAACACCCGCTGCAGTCCGTGCATGACCGTCGTGGCCAGTCGCCGCCGCAGTGCCTCTGGCCCCGGGAAGACCGCCGCCAGCTCCGGGACCAGGTAGTCGTCGGTCAGCGCGACCACGAAGTCGCGATCGTCGGGGCCCGGCCCGGGTGAGGTCAGCCGATAGAGGTCCTCGATGCGGACGTGGTCGGCCTCGCACACCGGGTTGAGCTCCGGACTCATCCCGACCACGTGGCCGACGTACCGCCACAGGTGGTAGATGTCGGCGAGTTCGCGGTCGGTGAACCGCACACCCAGTGTGTGCATCGCGTCGATCGCGATGTGGCCGAACTCGGCGATCGTGAACGCCATGTACGGCTGCGGGATCGGCACCCCCCACGCCTTCTCGTCCCAGTCCCCGCGCGTGGTGAGCATGTGACGGACATGCGCATGGATCATCCGGACCCGCACCGTGTACGCGAACCCGGCTCCGTCGCGACGCATCCCGCCGGGTGTCAGCACCTGCCCCAGCCATTCGCCGACCTCCACCGATCGCACGGCCGGCTGGGACACGTAGCGTCCGGTGACCGCGAGCGGCTTGCCCGCGATCGTGTTCCCCGCCCCACGGACCAGCGATGCCGCCCCGAGCACGATGCCCAGCGGTGCGGTGTTGACGACCAGCGCGTCGGCCGCGCGGCTCATCCGATCGTGATCGACCCAGTCGGGCTCGTCGTCGAGGAACGCGAACAGGTCGCGCAGCGAGTCGGTGGCGTCGTCGACCGCGCCGATGCCGTCCGCCAGCGCCGCCCGCAGCACCGTCGTCGTCGGCCCGCCGGGTTGTTTGTCGGCGGCCACCGCGTCGGCGAGCGGGTCGGCGAGCCACATCTGATCGAGCCACTCGCGGCCGGCCGCGCCGAATCGCTGCACGGCGAGATCGGTGTTCACGAGATCGGTGGGGGCGCCCGGTTCCATGGATCCATGAGAACACGAGCAATCCTCACTTACTATTCACTTTTGATGGCACCGTCGACGAGCTCCAAAAGCACCGCATCGCAACGCCGCAAGTCCCCCCGACAGCAGCGCAGTCGGGAGATGCGGCAGCGCCTCCTCACGTCTACCCTCACACTCCTGGAGCGCCGCCCCGGTCGTCGGCCGACCACAGCCGAACTCGCCGACCACACGCACGTCAGCATCGGGACGGTGTACCGCTACTTCGCCGACATGGACGCGATCGTCGAGGAGTTGCGTCTCGCCGCCGTCCACGACATCACCGCGACCCTCGCGAGCGGGATCGGGCGGGCGATGGATCAGCAACCACACACCGCCATGGTCACGGTTGTCGAGACCCTCGTCTCGGCGTTCGAGTCGCACGCACCGGTACTGCGTGCCTCGCTCGAGATCGGGGATCACGGCTTCGGCGATGCGTGGGCCGAGGTCGAGGGGCCCCTCCTCCCCCTGGCACGCGTCCTGCCGTCGCGTCTACGGCCCGACCTCGACGATCAGGCCATCGACGAGCTGGTCTTCCTCACCATGGGCGCGACCGCGAGCCTGTGCCTGCGCATCGCCTTGCAGCGACCGCGAGACGCCGATCGCACATCCCTCATCGCGATGGCGGCACGAATGCTGTTGGCCGCGTTCGAATCACCACCGGATTCTGGTGCCGGTTGATCCAGCGGTTCAGAGGCTGCGCTGCTTGGCGTACTCCGCCATCGCCGTTCGCTCGGCTTCGTGCTTGGGATAGAAGAAGAACACCACGGCCGCGCCCACCAGGACGATGACGGCAGCAGCTCCGTAGGCGCTCTTGTCGCCCTGCACGAACGCGTCGCGGGCCGCACCGATGATCTGATCGGCGTACTGCGGGTAGCGCTCGGCCAGGACCTCCGCACTCGAGAACGACTTCGTCAGCGCGGCTTCGGTCTGTTCGGTCACCTGATCGGCCTGGGGCGAATCGGAGATGGTGTCCCGCAACTGGTTCGCGTAACCCGCCGTCAGGATCGCCCCGAGAGTCGACTGGAGGATCGCGCCGCCGAGATCGCGTTGCAGATCGGACATGCTCGATGCCATCCCGGCGCGCTGCACCGGCACCGAGCCGGTCAGCGACTGCGATGCGGGGGTTCCGGCCAGTCCGACGCCGACCCCGACGAGGACGTACACCAGGCCGACATGCCAGAAGTGGGCGTGCTCATCCCAGGTGAGCATGGCGAGCACCAGTCCGACCACGATGAAGACGTAGCCGCTCAGCAGCGTGAACCGCGATCCCATGCTCTGCACCAGTTTCGCCGACCGCGGTGCGACGACGATCATCGCCAGCGCAGCAGGCAGGATCGTGGCGCCCGCCGCGAGTGTCGAGTATCCGAGCACGTTCTGCATGTACTGCTGACCGATGAACATCGCGCCCATGAGGGTGCCGAACACGATGAGACCCCCGACCGCCGCGACCCAGAAGGTGCGTCGGGATGCGATCCGCAGGTCGAACAACGGGACGCGCACACGCAGCTGCCGCCAGACGAAGCCCGCCCCGGCCAGCACCGCGATCGCGGCCAGGATGTAGACCTGCAGTCGCTGATCGGAATTCGGGGCGAAGTTGATCGCAAGAACGAGCGATCCCACCATCACGATGGACACGACGCCGCCCAGGTTGTCGACGACCGCCGCTTCGTCACCGGTGTCGGTGGGCACCAACTTCCACGCCGCGAGCAGGGCGACGACGGCGAGCGGCAGGGTCACCAGGAACACCGAGTGCCACGAGAAGACCTCGAGCAGGGCCCCGGACAACACCGGTCCCAGCGCCGAGATCGCACCGCCGAACGCCGACCACGCGGCGATCGCCCGCACACGTTTCGGTCCGGACCAGAGGGCGGTGATCACCGCGAGGGTGGTCGGGAAGGCCAGGCCCGCGGCGATGCCACCCACCAGTCGAGCACCGAACAGGACCTCGACGTTCGGCGCGAACCCGGCGACGATGGACGCCGGGATCGACAGGCACATACCGAAGACGAGCATCCGCTTGCGGCCGTGCCGGTCTCCCAGCGCCCCGAAATAGAGCACCGACGCCGCGAGACCGAGTGAGTAACCGACCGCGACCAGATTCAGTTGCGTCGAACTCGCGTCGAGCGCCTTGCCGATGTCGGGTAGCGCGACGTTCGCCACCGCGAGATTGATGTTGGCCACCCCGGCGACCAGGATCAGCGCGACCAGGATCGCCTTCGCCCGCTTCGGAGCCGTCCCCGCCTCGACCTCGGCCGTTGTCGACGTCATCGGGGAATCGTACGTGCGCGAGGGGTTCTGGGCCGGGGATCTCGCCGGTCCGGGCACAAATCGGTCACGCGATCACGTCGCTGGTTGTCCCGCACAGCGGGACAGAACGCAACGCGATCTCAGCAGGATCAGATCAGAGACAGACGCTGATGGTCACCGGACCGATGGGGATGCCGAAGCAGATCGACACCGAGCCGGTCGCCTGGACAGGCTGTACCTGTGCCGGCGCAGCGGACGCAGCCGGCGCGGTCGCCAGGCCCAGGGCGCAGGCAGCGCCCGCGGCGGCGACTCCGACAGAGGCGCGACGCATCATCTTCGACTTGTTCATGACAGCTCTCCTCGAGCTCGAGTCCCCCCGGACAGCCCTGCGGATGGGGTCGACACGCAGGTGATGGTGTGCACGAAGTCTACGCCCCGGACCGTCGCGCGTTTCGACTTCCCGGCCGTCTCCCGCTACAGGCTGATGCGCAGCCCGTCCCACTCGTGGTCGTGCATGAAGCCCTCGGCGAGTCCGACCCGGTACTTGAAGCAGCTGCGCAGGATCCCGGCATAGGCGAACGGCAGCATCAGCGCGGGTTTCTGGTCGCCGGGACAACTCACCACGTCGGTCGCGCCACGGAAATCGCGGACGAAGTCGCGCAACGTCCGGTTCTTGCGGGACGAGGACCGCCACCCGTAGAGCAGCATGCCCAGCCCGATCATCTTGTCGACGCCCGAACCGGGGGTGATCGGCCCGTCGTCGGGGTCCCACGTCCCGAGGAACGCACGATCGACTCCGTCGTCGGGCGTGAACATCATGATGCCGCTCGTGGCACGCGGGTTGCATTCGATGCAGAACAGATCGGCGGCCTCGCCGGACGCGGTCCGGTCCTCGATGAAGTCGAAGCCGATCTGACCGGTGAAGTTCACCCGGCGCACGAAGTCGCTGACCCAGTCGGCTATCTGCGGGTGGTTCACCGACCGGAAATTGAGGCACGAGCTGCCGTCGATGGCGTAGTCCACGGGATAGGTCGCGTGGGCGTACACACGACCTTCGTGGCAGACCGAATAGGTGCAGTAGTTGGTCCCCGACGCCCATTCCTGCGCGATCCACGGGTTCTGCTCGTCGTGCTCGAGCCACGCGAGCGGGTCTCCGGGCGTCACCTTGTGGACCTTCTGCGAGCCCCGCGAGTAACAGCGTTTGAGTGCGAAGGGCTGGGTGAAGTCGAGCGATCCGACGTCCTCGGGCCCGGTCACGCGCGCGAACTTGCGCGTCGGGATGCCGAGTTCGACGAGCAGTTCCTGGAAGTCGTACTTGTTGTGCAGTCGGTTCTCGGTGGTGAAATCGGAGAGGAACAAGCGGCACCCGGGCGGGAACACCTCCGCGAGCATCGCGATGATGTCGGTCTCCTCGTGCACCGGGATGACCAGGTCGATGTCGTTGTCGGTCACGATTCGAGCGAGCGCATGGCAGTACGCGAGGGGTTCGAACTTCGGCGGCGGGACACGATGAAAGTCGCTCACCGCGTTGGAGAATCGGCCGATCCCCACCGGAATGGAATCGACGATGCTCACCCGGTGACCGGCCGCGGCCATGAGCCGCGCGAGTTCCAGGGTCAGGAACGATCTGCCGAATGTGATCAGTACATGGGCTCGTCCGTCGCTGTTCACCCGAGCGAGTCTAGTGCCGACGGTGCACGCCGCTCGGCGCCCGATGCCCGGGCCTCGGAAAAAACCGGACAGGTCGGGAATATTCGATACCGTCCTGTCGGTTCGTCCTGTTAGTTTCGCCACGATCGGTCGCTGTCGTCGAGATCGACCGTGTGAGCAGGCGTATGAGTACGCAGTCGGGGTGGTCGGCGGTCCGAGCCTTTCAGGGCTCATCCGGACCGAGTTGGAGGAGGCATGCAGCTGTTCGTGATCGGCGTGATCGCCGCGTGCCTCGCCGCCGTCGCCTACGGGATGTCGACGGTCCTGCGAGCGCTCGGCGCTCGCCGCGTGGCGGAGGCCGCGGCGGACGAGGGTGAGGGCATCACCACCGAGAACGGCGCGCCGACCCTCTCGTCGACCATGTCGACCCTGGTCGATCCCGCATTCATCCTCGGCACCACGCTGGTCGTCGTCGGGTTCGCCGGTGGTGCGCTCGCCGCCCGATTCCTGCCCCTGTTCCTGTCCCAGACCATCGTGTCGGCCAACCTCGTCATCACCGCGCTGCTCGGCACGATCATCCTGAACATCGCCCTGCACACCCGCGAGTGGGTCGCCATCTGGCTCGTCGTGATGTCGCTCTGCCTGCTCGGGGTGTCGTCGTCCCACCACACCGGCGGGGGCGAAGAGGTCGGCTTCCACTGGGGCCTGTTCATCGCGACCCTCGCCCTGTGCGCCCTCGCCCTGGTGGGGGTCTACAACCTCGGCCCGGCGGGTGCCATCGTGGGCGGGGCGTCGGCGGGCCTGCTGTTCGGGATCATCGCCATCGCCGTCCGCATCCTCGACGGGGTCCAGCCGTTCGATCCCGTGGCCCTGCTGACCGACCCGGCCGCCTGGACCATCGCCGCGGCCGGCGCCGTCGGCTTCTACGTCCAGACCGTTGCGCTACAGCTCGGCGCGGTGAACGGGGTGACGGCCGTGCTCGTGGTCGGCGAGACCGCTGGTCCGAGCCTCGTGGGAGTCGTGTTCCTCGAGGACACGGCCAAACCCGGACTCGGCTGGCTGGCGATCCTCGGCTTCGTCGGAGCGGTGATCGGTGCGGTACTGGTCGCCTGGTACGGCTCGGTCGACCCGGACCACCTGGGTGAGGCACCGCCGATGAAGGGCGGGTGGCGCCGTGGCCGCGAGGAGCCCGGGTCCGGCGACTCCTCGTCCGTAGACTCCTTGTCCGCAGACTCCTTGTCCGCAGACTCAGCGGCCGACGCCCGCGGGCCCGATGACACGGTCGCCGGCGGCCCCTCGACGAACGATGCGCCGCACGATCCGGACATCTGGACGGTCGACGACGACACCTTCTTCGACAGCCGCGACTCCCGACGCAACTGAGCCCGCCGGCGTGCTCCGCAGGTGGTTGACACCTGCCCCGCGGATGGAGAGGGTGGGTTGATGACATCGACCAGCACGGGCTCCGCGGCCCGGCTCGCCTACGAGACCCTCGAACCCTTCCACATCCTCGCCTACTTCAACCCGGGACTGAAAGGCGCGCAGGAAGACACCGGGCTCGATCCATACGCGTTCTACGTCGGTGCGCGCGGTGCGCCGTTCGGTCCCTGTGCGGCTTCGGTCATCGCGTCGGCCTTCTACAACTTCAACTCCGAACTCATCGCCAAGAGTTGGGCGGCTGCCGTCGAAGCCGGACTCGACCGGGTCCACGAACGACGCAACCAGATGCTCGACGACTCGTTGCGAGAGATTCTCGGCGACGCCATCGACGACGCGACCCTCGACGAACTCGCTTCTGCTTACTACGATCTCGCTGCCGGCCTACCATTCGGCGGACGCCCGCTGGCCGCCGCCTGGTCGACCGCACCGAGGCCGGACACCGCACGACTACGTCTGTGGCACGCCGTCGCCATCCTCCGGGAATGGCGCGGCGACAACCACATCGCCGCACTGGCGCTCCACGGCCTGAACGGATTCGACGCGGCCGTGTTCCACGAGGCACAACTGCCCGACCCCACCGTCCGCCGACGCACCCTGGGCAAGCGCATCGTGCTGATGACCCGCGGCTGGTCCGAACAGGACTGGCAGGACAGTGTGGATCGTCTCGTCGACGCCGGACTGGCCGAACGTACAGACGACGCGCACCGCCTCACCGCGTCCGGAGCGGCGACCTACGACGACATCGAGGCCACGACCGATGCTGCGGGAGAATCCATCTGGACCGGCACCGAAGACCTGTTGACCCGAACGAGGCCTGTCGTGAAGGCCGTCATCGACGCGGGAATCCTGCCCGGGACGAGGACGAAGTGAGCGCGCCCGACGCCCCGTTCGAGGACCTGCGCGCGATCGAGAGCCTCAAGTACCGATACCTGAGGTCGCTCGACACCAAGGACTGGACGACGTTCGCCTCGACTCTCACCGACGACGTCACCGGCAATTACGGTGAGGGACTGGTCTTCTCCGATCGAGACGAACTGGTCGGATACATGCAGACGAACGTCGGTCCCGCGGTGATCACCGAACACCGCGTCGCGCATCCGGAGATCGAGATCGACGGGGACACCGCGCACGGACGCTGGTACCTACAGGACCGGGTCATCGTCGCCGAGTTCTCGTTCATGCTCATCGGCGCGGCTTTCTACGACGACACCTACCGGCGAACCGCGGACGGTTGGCGCATCAGCAGCACCGGCTACGACCGCACATACGAGGCCACCGTCGGACTCGCCGACGTGCCGAGCTTCGCACTGAAGGTCGGTCCCGCCGTGCGGATCTGAGGCCGACTCATGCGCCCGCGCACCTTTGCCGATCGCCGCGAGGCGGGTCGCCTGCTGGGTGCGCGGGTCGCGGCGGTCCTGAACACCACTCCGTCGCCCGCGTCCGGCGTGTCAGCACCCGTTGTCCTGGGTCTCGCTCGCGGAGGGGTTCCCGTCGCGCGTGAGGTCGCCGACGCGATCGCGACGACCGCCGGCACGTGCGGACTCGACGTCCTGGTGGTCCGCAAGATCGGGGCGCCGGGCCACGAGGAGTTCGCCATGGGCGCACTCACCGCCCGTCATCTGGTGGTCAACGACGACATGCCCCGGCGACTCGGGGTGTCCCGCGCCGGGTTCGAGGAGGTCGCCGACCGGGAGCGGCGCACGCTGCGAGATCGCGAACGCCGATATCGCGGCGATCGTCCCGAAGCCGAGCTCTCCGGCCGCAGGGTCGTTCTCGTCGACGACGGCCTGGCCACCGGTTCGAGCATGGCGGTGGCCGTCGACTCCGTCCGGGCCGACGGCGCAGCATGGGTAATGGTGGCCGTCCCCACAGCACCGTCGGATTCGGTTGACCGACTTCGGGATCGCGGCGTCGACGACGTCGTCGTCCTCGTGATGCCGACACCGTTTCGCGCCGTCGGCCTCTCTTACGAGGACTTCACCCAGGTGGACGACGACGAGGTGATCTCCGCTCTCGACCGTTCAGATGGCTGAGCTGACGGCCGGCCAGGATCAGAGCGAACCCGGCTGTGGCCGAATGTCTTTGAGCAACAGCGAGGCCAGTTCGGCACGGTCACCCACATCGAGCTTGGTGTACGCGCGGAACAGGTGGCCCTCGACGGTGCGCACCGAGACGGTGAGCCGCTGTGCGATGTCCTTGTTGGACAGACCCGCCGCCGCGAGGTTGGCGATCTCCCGCTCACGCGACGTCAGCGGCAACGGCTGCGCGGCCGAGATCAGCGCGGGCGTCCGCAGGCCACCGCATTGGGACGCAAGTCGATTCGCGACCGCGGCCGATGCCACGGTCGCCGACCGCTTGTCCGCGGCGTCGTGCAGCACACTGGCCTGCGCGGCCGCGTCCGCGGCGGACAGGCACACCCCGGAGTCCTCGAACTCCGCAGAGCACAGATCGAGTTCGACGGCGTCACCGTCGCGGAGCGCAGCGGCGTGGCGTGCATACAGATCCGACAGCGGACCGTCGACGCGCTCCGCCAGTTCGGCGAGGCGATCCGCCACACCGCCGTCCCCGAACCGCGCGGCGGTGTGCAGCGCCTCTGCCTCCACCGCGAACTGACCCGCGGTGCGCGCGGACGCGGCGGCGGAATGAGCGAGTTCGACGGCCGGCGTGACGGTTCCGGCCGCGGCCGCCTGCCAGGCCGCCGCGATGTCCAGCATCGGCCCGAAGACGGCCACGTGCTTGCCGGACTTCTCCCGAGCCTTGTCGAGCGCGGCGGCGGCCCGGTCGGACTGGCCCAGCGCGCTCAGCGCCTGCACCAGGAAGATGTGCGCCGGGAAGTTCCAGGACTCGGAGAACCGTCCGCTGTCGAGGATCGCGAGCGTCTGCTCCATCCGACGGGTGACCGCGGCACACGAACCACGCGCGAGTTCGACCGAGGCGACCAGGATTCCGGACATCGCCCAACCCAGGTACTGCGCGGTCTGAGCCGCGGACACGAAGCGTCCCGCGGCGGCATCCGCGTCGTCGAGACGACCGGTCAGGGTCAGTGCGAGCGTCTCGCCGAAGCCGGTGGGGAACCTGAGCAACCCGTCGACCTCGACCTCACGCGAGTGTTCGGCCAGCGCCCGGACCTCCGCGCCGCGACCGGCCACCGCACGGGCGAGACTGCCGCCGAACACCGCCCACTCCACCGCCCACGGCAACACCTTGGACTCGGCCAACACGTTGTCGGACAATGCAATCGCCTCGTCGATCCGATTCTCGAAGAGCGCACAGGCCGAGGCGATCCCGGTGACGATGGGTACGAGCGCGGGGTGGGTGACGCGCCCGGTCAGCAGTTGCAGGATCTCGTCGGCCCGGTCGGCGTCACCGAGGGCCCAGAAGGTGTTGCCGATGATCGAGTTGCCCCACAACACGAGTCGGCCCTCGTCGAGGTCGTCGGGCGAGAAGCGCGCCAAGATGTCCCGCGCCTCGTCGGGATGCCCCTGCCACATCACCGCCCGGGCCAGCAGCTCGGCTTCCTCGAGACCCCCACCCTCGTCGAGCGCGGCGCGCGCGAATCGTTCGCCGAGCGGTGTCTGCGCGAGATTCAACGCGTCGCGGGCGGCGGTCCGCACCAGCGACAGGTCGATCTCCACATCACTCTCGATGGCGAGATCGGCGAGACGGATCCGTTCGGCGGGCGTGTTCGTCGGCCGTGACCGCAGGGCCTCGACGAGCCGGCCGCGCAGCCGTCGCGACGACGCGAGACCGAGCCGGCGGCGGATCACCTCGCCGAAGAGCGGATGGTGAAAGGCGACGTCGAGACGCCGTCCGTCTCGGGTGATGCGCACCAGCCCGGCGATCTCGGCTTCTTCGACGGCCTCTTCACCCGCCAGCTCGGCGAGGATGTCGATGTCGAGCGGTTCACAGAGACTCAGATACTTGAGGGCGCCCAGGACCGGACCGTCGAGTTGCTCGATCCGTCCCTCCAGCAACGACGCGAGTTCGGAGGTGATGGCGGCACGTCCGCGCAACTGCCAGACACCGTTGACCTGGCGCAGCGTGTTCGCTTGCCGCGCCCCGTCGACGAGGTGCCGCAGGAACAGCGCGTTCCCACCGGAGGCCTCCCACATGAGATTCGCCGAGTGCTCCTCGAGCTGACCGCCGAGCACCGATTCGATGAGCTCCACGCTCTGCTCTTTGGTGAACGGGGACAATGTGATCCGCGTGAGGTGGTTGTCCTTCCACAGCGAGGTCACGGCGTCGGGCACGGTCTCGCCGCTGCGGACCGTCGCCACGATGTGCACCGCGCGGTCGATCGCGAGCTGATGCAGCAGTGTCGCCGAGAGTTCGTCGAGGAGGTGGGCGTCGTCGACACCGATGACGACGTCGCCGTCGGCGAGCAGCGATTCTCGCGCTGCCGCAAGGTAGGTGACGGGATCGCTCGACGTCGCCGGGCCGACGAGGTGCGCGAACACACCGAGCGGGATCGACCGCGCGGACTCGGTTCCCGCAACCCAGCGCACCCCCGTCGGCAGTTCGGCGGTGACGTGCCGCGCGAGGGTCGTCTTGCCGACCCCGGAGTCGCCCGTCAGAACCACGCCGCAGCCGGTCGTCTCACCCCTGAGCGCCGCCTGGATCGTGCGGAACTCCAGATCGCGCTCGACAAGCGGCCAATTCGTGGACATAACCGCGAATTTTAGTCCGCCGGACCCTACAATGGGCCGCGCCGAAGCAGCAATGTGGTCCGACCGGATGGCCCCGATCGGCAGTCAGCGAATCCCGGATTTGACATCAGCGGCCCGAAATACGCGAATCACGCATCCCGGGCGTTGGTGACCACCACCGCCGTCGCCAGCAGCACCATGGTGAACGCCGCGAAGTAGAGCAGCGAACCATAAGCGTTCCAGTGGAAGGTGTCGCTGCCGCCGGCGAGGAAGTTCCAGCCGTTGAGGAAGGGCAGGAACGACACGATGTGCTCCCCCACGCGCGGGAGCACCGAGACGATGCGCTCGAGGGCCAGCATCCAGACGAGCATGATCGCCACCGCACCCGCCGAATGCCGTACCAGCGCACCGACTGCGAGACCGATCAGGGCGCACAGCATCGCGAAAACCGGCGTGCCCCACAGATGCCGGACGGTGTCGGGTCCGGTCAGTGAGACCCCGACGCCCGAGAGCACCTGCGCCACCACCACCGCGACGACGCACAGGATCGCCACCACCGCGAAGGAGAGTCCGCCGAACACGACCGCTTTGGCGAGGAGGACCTGTGGCCGACGGGGTATCGCGGCGAAGGTCGGGCGGATCGTGCCGAAGCGATACTCCGTGGTGACACCGAGAATCGCCATGATCGCAAGGACCGCGACGCCGAACTGGTCGACGCCGATGAGGAAGTCGTCGGTGAGGGTGTCGGCCTCGCCGGGACTGCCGTACGAGGTCCCGGCGACGGCGCCGAGCAGCACCGCGATGCCCAGCCCCAGCACGACGACGACGCCGAGACACCAGTACGGCGAACGGGTGCTGGCGAGTTTGATCCGTTCGGCGTTGATCGCGGCGATCACCGGTTCCCTCCTCCCTGTTTGCTTCCGGCGGTGTGGTCGGCGGCGGTGTAGTCGACGGCATGAGCCGTCATCGACATGAACACCTCTTCCAGCGACGCCGACTCGGCCGACAGTTCGTGCAGTGTGATGCCCGCGGCGGCGGCGAGATCGCCGACATGATCGGTGGTGGTGTCGGGCACACGCATCACCGGACGCCCGTGGGCGTCCGGGTCGCCGGGGGCGGGATTCAGACCCGCGTCCGCGAGCGCCGAGTGCAGTCGTTCCAGCTGCGGACCGCGGACCCGCACCGATTGCCGGGCCCTCCCGGTGAACTCGCCGACCGAGCAGTCGGCGATCAGCCGACCCCGCCCGATCACGACGAGATGGTCTGCCGTGAGCGACATCTCGGTGAGCAGATGACTCGACACCAGCACCGTGCGGCCCTCTGCCGCGAGTTTCCGCATGAATCCGCGGATCCACACGATGCCCTCCGGGTCGAGACCGTTGACCGGCTCGTCGAACAGCAGCGTGTGCGGATCGCCGATCAGGGCACCCGCCAATCCGAGCCGCTGCGACATCCCGAGCGAGAAACCACCGGCTCGCTTCTTGGCCACCGAGGTGAGCCCGACCGTCTCGAGCACCTCGTCGACGCGGGCGACCGGGATCTGGTTGCTCGCCGCCAGCCACCGCAGATGCGAGCGCGCACTGCGGTTGGGGTGCACCCACCGGGCGTCGAGCAGGGCACCGACCTGGCGCAGCGGATGGTCGAGGTCCCGATAGCGCTGACCGTTGATCGTCGCCGTGCCCGAGGTCGGGCGATCGAGTCCGAGCATCATCCGCATGGTCGTCGACTTGCCCGCCCCGTTGGGCCCCAGGAAACCGGTGACCCGTCCCGGCCCGACTTCGAAGGTGAGGTCGTCGACGGCGCGTTGACCGCCGAAGTCCTTCGTCAGATTCGCTACCCGCAACACGCCTCGACCTTAGCCGTCGAACCCCGGCCGGCGGTCTGTCATCACCGACGGCCTGTCGCGGCCGGTCGTCAGCCCTGTTCGCGGGCAGGCGAGGACGCGTGGGCCCAGAAGCGCTTGGGGATTCGACCCGCTCGCGCGGCGCACCGGCCCCCGATCACCGCGTGCCGCATCGCCGTCGCCATCAGTTCGGGATTCTCCGCCCGGGTCACCGCGGTGGCCAGAAGCACTCCGTCGCAACCGAGTTCCATGGCGAGTGCCGCGTCACTCGCGGTACCGATACCGGCGTCGAGGATGACCGGCAGCGGGTCGTCGAACCGGGTGCGACAGTCGTCCACGATCATCTCGATGTTGTGCGGGTTGAGGATTCCGAGTCCCGTCCCGATCGGCGATCCGAGGGGCATCACCGCGGCCACACCGAGGTCGGCGAGTCGTGCGGCCAGGACGGGGTCGTCGTTGGTGTAGGCCAGTACCACGAACCCGTCCGCGACCAGGGCGGCCGCGGCATCGACGAGCTCGATCGCATCGGGCATCAGGGTGCGTTCGTCGGCGACCACCTCGAGCTTCACCCAGTCGGTCTCGAACGCCTCGCGCGCCAGTTGGGCGGTCAGGACCGCCTCGGCGGTGGTGTGGCAGCTCGCCGTGTTCGGCAGCACGGCGATACCGAGCCGGCGCAGGAGATCGAAGACCCCGGTGCCCGAGGCGGCGTCGACGCGGCGGACCGCCACGGTGGTGAGTTCGGTACCCGAGGCGACCAGTGCGCGTTCCAGGGTCGCGAGGTTCGACGCTCCGCCGGTGCCGGTGATCAGCCGCGACGAGAAGTCGCGGCCGGCGATACGCAACGGGTCGGCGTCCGGAACCGCCTCGTCGGGAAGCGCCGGTGCCGGGGGCGTCTCGGTGCGGTCAGCCACCCTGCACCGCCGTGACGATCTCGACGACGGCGCCGTCGGTCATGGTGTGGCGGTCCCAGCGGCCGCGTGGGACAACCGCGCCGTCCACCGCGACCGCGATCCCCCGGTCCGGCAACCCGAGCCCGGCGACCACATCGCGCACCGAGGCGTCGGCATCGACATCCACACTCTTGCCGTTGACGGTGATATTCGCGGTGATACTCATTCCTCGACTCCTTCCAGGATCGACAGCACCCGCTCGGCGGTACCCGGGGCGAGGACGATCCCGTTGCGTCCGTGCCCGGTTGCCACGACCGTGCGGGCATCCACGCGGGTGACGATCGGCAGCCCGTCGGCAGTGCACGGCCGCAGACCCGCCGCGGCTTCGGTCAGTTCATAGGTCCGCAACCCGGGCAGGACCTCGATCGCATCGGCGAGCAGATCGGCGACCCCACCGGCCTGCGGCGTCCGGTCGGTCATCCCCTCGGCCTCGTACTGGGTGGCGCCGACGACGACCCCGTCCGCACGTGGGACCAGGTACACGGCCCGCCCGTGCAGGCGTGCCCGGACGACGTGGCCGGGTGGCGGTACCGACCAGCGCGTGCGGCTCAGGCGGAGGATCTCACCCTTCGCCGGATGCAGCTCGACGCCCGGCCACAAGGCCGTCGTCCCGAGCCCGGCGGCGAGCAGGATCTGCGAGTCGGGACCCGGGTCGTCGAGGTCGGTCAGAGAGACGACGCGCGCGGAGATCACCTCCACACCTGCGGTCGCGACCGTGGCTCGGAGTGCCTCGAGCAACCGCCGGTTGTCGACGGACCATTCCCCGATCGCGCGATAGCCACCGACGAGTCGAGAACTCAGCGACGGTTCCAGCGTCCGGATGTCGCGGCCGGTGATCGGTTGCAACGCCGACTCCGAGCGCGGCCCGCCGGCCCAGACGAAATCGGCCAGATGCCGCAGGTACTCGAGGTCGGTGGCCGAGGCCGCGACGAAGAGCGAGTCGGTGGCGGTGACGACGCGTGGGTCGTCGAGCCGCTTCGCGAGCGCCGGCCAGAGCCGCACCGACTCGACCGACAGGGCGAGCGACGCCTCCTCACCCGGAATTCCCTCGCCGAGCGAACCGAGCATGCCGCCCGCGACCCATGAGGCGCGCTCGTCGGTTCCGGCGTCGAGTACCCGGACCCGCCATCCGGCGTCGGCCGCGGTGAGTGCGCAGGTCAGTCCGATGACGCCGCCGCCTACCACCGTCAGGGTGCGGTGAGCAGGGTCGTGCCGGGGGGAATTCACGCTGGAATCACCTTCCTTCGCCGGAATGACCCGGATCAGGTTCGACGGTCAGCGGATCGGTCCGCACTCTCAGCCCGGCCTGTCCGGACTCCCGTGTGTTCGTGCGATCCACCCTACGCCCGGGCATCGGACGGCCGGTTAGCCTGGTCGGCGTGACGACCCCGAACCCCACCAGTTCCGCGCCCGCTGATCCCGGCCACGCGACGGACCGTCGTCGTCGGCTCGCCTCGGCCCGCCTCTACCTGTGCACCGATGCCCGGCGCGAGCGCGGCGACCTCCTCGAGTTCGTCGACGCCGCACTGGCGGGCGGCGTGGACATCGTGCAGCTCCGCGACAAGAACTCGCCGGGGGAACGGGAGTTCGGGACGCTGGAGGCACGAGAAGAACTCGCGCTGCTCGCAGGATTGCGGAAGGTCGCCGACGCGCACGGAGCCCTGCTCGCGGTCAACGACCGCGCCGACATCGCGGCGCTCTCCGGTGCCGACGTCCTGCACGTCGGGCAGGGAGACCTCTCGCCGTCGGCAGCCCGCCGGATCGTCGGTCCGGACGTGATCATCGGCGCCTCGACTCACGACCCCGAACAGGCGGCAACCGCGATCTCCGACAACGACGTCGACTACTTCTGTGTCGGCCCGTGCTGGACCACGCCGACCAAACCCGGCCGCGCCCCCGCCGGCCTCGACCTCGTGTCCTCAACTGCGGAAATACTCTCGGGGCCAACGCAATCGACGAAACCGTGGTTCGCCATCGGCGGGATCGACGCCGGCCGCGTCGGCGAGGTCACCGCGCTCGGGGCCCGGCGCATCGTCGTCGTCCGAGCCATCACCGCCGCGGCCGATCCGACTGTCGCGGCGCGGGAACTCGCCGGGATGCTGTAGCGGCCCCCTTCCCACTGCACGAACATGTTTGCCCGGTCGGTTCCGCGGGTCTATGGTGGACCGATCATGTTGTGCATCACGAGCGTTCTCGTAACCCGCCGCAGCGGGGTCTGAATCTGACCGACCCCCCGTTGCGGGTCGGTTGCGCTCTCCAGTCGGTCACCCATTCTTCGACCGAAATCGGCTATCGAGATGCACCCTCTTCATCTGTCCCCCCGATCCTGTTCGTGGCAGGAAAGCGACGACCGTCGCGGTGACGATCCGTTCGTCGCGCGGTACGGGCGTCGGCTACCACCTGGAATGCACGAGGAGGCCATCGGGATGACCTGGCAGGAATTCACCGACGAGTACTCCCGGGGCGGCACCATCCGGCTCGGATCATGGTCTGTCGCATCGTGCTCGGGCGACCTCGTCGAGTGTCGCGCGACGCTCGCGATCGCCGACCGGATCATGTCCTGCAGCGCAGTTGCCGCCGGTCCGGTCGGTGCGATGACCTCGATCCTGCACGACATCGGCGCCCCGGTTCAGATCGTCCGTCTCCACCAGCGGGTGGTCGACGACGTGGTCACGACGTTCCTGCTGTGCGAGAACGACGGCCGGCAGACCTGGGCCGTCGGCGAGGGTTCGAGCAGCGACGAGGCGAACGTCCAGGCACTGGTCGCGGGAGCGAATCGCCTACTGGACGCCGATCGCGTCGGGGTGTGACCCAACCTCAGCTCTGGGGGTCGAGCATCGCGATGCGTTCGCGGAGGGTGGGCCAGGCCAACCCGAACGCGGGGTGCAGCGGCAGCTGGTCGACGCGCGTCTCATCGACCCACCGGAGCTCGGTGGACTCGAAGTTGGCGACCGTGCGGACCGGCGCGTCGGTCTCGGCGATGACGGTCGTGTAGGTCCACCCGCCGGGCGCCTCGTGGGTGACGACAGCGGCGACGACGCGCAGGTCGTCGCCGGTGATCCCGGCTTCTTCCTCGGCCTCGCGGATCGCGGTGTCGATGGCGCCCTCGTGCGAGTCGCGGGCCCCGCCGGGCAGCGCCCACGTGCCGCCCTGATGCGACCACGCGGCGCGGTGCTGGAGGAGCACGCCGGTCGATCCCTCCGGCAACGGCGCGCGCAACAGCAGTCCTGCCGCGCCGTGGACACCCCAATATCTCGAACCGTCGGGATCGATCACCCAGCCGTCGCCGTCGCCGCGCACCACGCCTCCTCGCATCCCGATCGCCTCGACCGGGGTGCCTCCACCGTAAGTGAGACGCGCGCCACCTGCCAGGAACACGGCAAAGCCCTTCGTGCCACCGGGTCGCGATCCGCCGCAGCGGGACCTGTATGCGAAGGCGACGGAACAACCGAGGTCGGCGACGCGGCGACGGTCAACCCCGGAGGAACCCGGCCCGATGACATAGGGTGAAACACGCACGACCCGGTGAACGATGACCCAGATGACACAACACCTGGCGTTGATCGCCCGGTCACGTGAATCCGGAACGGGGACCGGTGACCGTACGACCGCACCGGAGACGATCCAGCGTTTGAGAAGGGATCAGGTAGGTGACCGGCGACGCGTCCTCCGTGCGGACGGCGTTGACGCGTGGCGGTCGCACGATCCGTCCGGCCCAGTCCTCGCCCCCGATCCGACAGGTGCTCGCCGACCGGCGCGAACTCGTCGCCACCGCGCGCGAACGTGCCCAGTCGCCCTTCCAGACCCTCCGCCACTTCGCGGTCACGACCCCCGGCAAACTGGTCATCATCTGCGGCATCCTCGCGCTCGGGTGTCTGGGCACCGGTTTGTACGCCTCGACGGTCCTCGAAGACCGCACCCAGACCCTGCAGCGCCTCATCGATCGGACCGAGCCGCTCGCCGAGGCCGCGCAGGTTCTCTACAGCTCGCTGTCGATCGCCGACGCCTCCGCGAACGCCGCATTCATCTCCGGCGGACTCGAGACTCCCGACCTACGCCAGCGCTACTCGGACGCACTCGCAACGGCGTCGTCGTCGCTGATCCTGGCGACCGGCACATCCGGCGAGCCCGGGTCCGGTACTGCATCGGACCGGGCAGAGCAGGCGGTCAGCGCCGATCTCGAGACCCTCTCCACGTCGATCCCGGTGTACAGCGGGCTCATCGAGACCGCGCGGACCAACAACCGGCTCGGCAACCCGGTGGGTTCGGCGTATCTCGGCCAGGCGTCGTCGATGATGCAGGACCAGATCCTCCCCGCCGCGCAACGCCTCTACGAACTGCGGTCGATGGCCATCGCCGACCCGCAACACTCGCTGACCCGTCCGCCCTGGACCGTGTACGCGCCGCTGCTGTTCCTGCTCGCCGCGCTGGTGCTGACTTCTCGATACCTCGCACGACGGACCCGGCGGCGGTTCAACCTCGGGATCGTCGCCGCCATCTTCGCTCTCAGCATCGGGACCCTGTGGCTGCTCGCCTCCGGGCTGATGTCGGTGGCCGCGACCAGCGACGCCCGCACCGAGGGCGCCGACCCGCTTCGCGAGCTGACCGCGGCGCGCATCCTCACTCAGCAGGCCCGGTCCGCCGAGACTCTGTCGCTGATCCGCCGCGGCGATCAGGGGGGTCTCGAACGCAGCTTCTCCGCCGCGACCAGCGAGATCGGCAACATCGTCGACGACGTCCGCGACGGCACCCGGGACGGCGACAGTGCGGTCACCGCCGAACAGCTGGACACCGTCACCGCGGCGTTGACCGAGTGGCGGCGCACCGACGCCGCCGTCCGCCGCTACATCCAGACCGGGAACTTCGGTCTCGCACGCCTGCACACCGTCGGTGACGGGCCGGACAGTTCCGCGCGCGCCTACACCGCCGTGGACACCGCCCTGATCGATGCGATCACCACCGCCCGGGACTCCTTCCGGGACGACATCAACACCGCGCAGCGGGTCCTCGGGTTCACCGGTACCGGGATCCTGCTGCTCACCGTCTTCGCCGGCGTCGCGATCGTGGGCGGTCTCATCCCCCGGATCCGGGAGTACCGATGACGACCATCTCCTCGTCTCGCCGCCTGCTGACCATCGTGGTCCTGCTTGCGCTCACCGGTCTCGTCGCGACCGGATGCGTGCGCTTTCCCGCACCCGAATCACCCCCGCCGACCGCCACCGCGGGGCCGCCGGTGCTGCCCGGCGTTCAGATCGACGT
The DNA here is from genome assembly GCF_042743165.1 of Gordonia sp. NPDC058843. Taxonomy (NCBI): domain Bacteria; kingdom Bacillati; phylum Actinomycetota; class Actinomycetes; order Mycobacteriales; family Gordoniaceae; genus Gordonia; species Gordonia sp. NPDC058843. Next base: position 17,631 of record NZ_JBHYNC010000042.1, on the reverse strand, counting down.
CCCCGTCGAACCGCCACCGAGCTCCGAGGCGTGCAACGCGACCCTGACCCTGCGGCCGCCCGCCCAGATGCCTCCCCCGCGTGAGATGCCACCCAACTCGACGATGGCCGGAATCCTCGAACGTGGCCGGCTCATCGTCGGCCTGGACATCGGCTCCAACCTGTTCAGCTTCCGTGACCCGATCACCGGAGACATCCAGGGTTTCGACGTCGACATCGCGCACGAGATCGCCGCCGCCATCTTCGGCGACGACCGCCGGGTCGAATTCCAGGTCCTGAGCTCCGCCCAGCGGATCGACGCCCTGCGGGACATGACCGTCGATGTGGTGATCAAGACGATGAGCATCACCTGCGACCGGTTGCGCGACATCAGCTTCTCGGCCCCGTACTATGTTGCATCGCAACGCATCCTGTCGTTCCGGAACTCCAATGTCACCGGACCGACACAGCTCGCCGACAAGCGCGTCTGCGCCGCGCGCGGGACGACCTCGATCGGTCGCCTCCAGTCGATCCAGCCCCGGGCACGCATGGTCAGCACCACGACCTGGGCCGATTGCCTGGTCCTCATGCAGCAGGGCCAGATCGACGCGGTCACCTCCGACGACGCGATCCTCGCGGGGCTCGCCGCGCAGGACCCGTGGGTGCGGGTCGTCGGCCCCAGCCTCGGGGAGGAGTTCTACGGCGTCGGGATCCCGAAGGGGCAGGACGACATGGTCCGCTTCGTCAACGGGGTGCTCGAGCGCATCCGCGTGACGGGTCGCTGGCAGGAGATCCGCGATCGCTGGTTGTCCATCCTCGACAGCGGGTACGGCGCTCCCCAGCCGTACTACCGGGACTGATGCGCATGGACAGCACAGCGCGCAACGAGCACGAGACAGACGACGTTCGCCACGGCGACCCCGGCGATGACCGCCACGGCGACCCCGGCGATGACCGGAACGACGACCTCGGCACCCAACGGGTCTCGCTCGACGCACTTCTCGGGGATGGCGAGCCAGCCGGCGACGAACTCACCGCGGACGATGCCGAGACGACTGCGCAGGTCCCCGAGGTCGGCACCCAGAAAGCCGACCTGGCGGCACTGACCGAGGGCTCCGACGACACCACCGACCCACGTCCCGGTCGTCGTACCGATCCCGATGTCGGCACGCAGGCCGTCGCACCGGTGTTCACCGTCGGGGTCGATCCCGACGACCGCACCGACCGAGTCGTACGGTCACGTCCGGCCGTGCCCCATCCCGAACCCGACTCCGGTCCACTCGGCCGTCGGCTGGTCCCGCGGCGTCGGCCTCCGGTGCACGAGCGCAGGCTCGGCAGTGGCCTGGTCGAGATGCCCAAGATCACCGACATCGAGCCCGAGGACGCGGTCATCGACGACCCGGTGATCGCCGAGACCAAGCGATTCTGCTGGCGCTGCGGCAAACCGGTCGGTCGCCTGGAGGGTGACGGTGCCGGCCCCCCGACCGGTGACTGCGGAAACTGCGGTGCCCGTTACTCGTTCGTTCCCGGACTGGCTCCCGGCACGCTGGTCGCCGATCAGTACGAGATCGCCGGCGCCATCGCCCATGGTGGACTCGGGTGGATCTACCTCGCCATCGACCGGAACGTGAGCGACCGGCCCGTCGTCCTCAAAGGCCTGCTCAATTCCTCGGATTCGGAGGCACAGCGAGTCGCGGTCGCGGAACGGCAGTTCCTGGCCTCGGTCAACCATCCCGGAATCGTCAAGATCTACAACTTCGTCGAGCACGTCGACGACGATGACCGCTTCGGCTACATCGTCATGGAGTACATCGGCGGCCAGACGCTCAAGCAGATCACCGCAGGCAACCCGGACAATGCCCTGCTCTCGGTGGAGCAGGGTCTGGCGTACATCCTCGAAGTGCTTCTCGCCGTGGGATATCTGCATTCGGTCGGCCTGGTCTACAACGACGTCAAACCCGAGAACATCATGGTCGGCAGCGACGAGGTGAAGCTGATCGACCTCGGTGCCGTCTCCCCGATCAACGGTTACGGACACCTTTACGGCACGCCCGGCTTCCAGGCGCCGGAGATCGTCAAGACCGGACCGCAGATCGCGACCGACATCTACAGCATCGGACGCACACTCGCGGTTCTCACCGTGCCGATGGAGATGCAGCACGGACGCTACGTCGACGGCCTGCCCGCGGCATCGAAGACGCCTGTCTTCCAGGACAATCCGTCGTACTACCGGTTGCTGCAGCGCGCCACCGCACCGGATCCGGCCGACCGGTTCGTCTCCGCCGAGGAGATGAGCACCCAGGTACTGAACGTGCTGCGCGAGACGGTCGCCGTCCACACCGGGGTGCCGCGACCCGCACTGTCGACGGTGTTCACCCCGCAGCGCTCCACCTTCGGCACCGACCTCATGCTCGCCCCCGTCGACGGGTTCTTCGACCCCGATCAGGCGGCGTTCTACGATCCCGTCGACATCGCCAACGCACTGCCCGTGCCGCTGGTCAACCCGCTCGACCCGGCGGCGAGCCTGCTGACGTCGGCGGCCCTGTCGGACCCGCGTCAGACCCTCGATTCCATCAACACCGCCCGGGCCGAGGGTTTCGCGTCGCTCTTCGGCGGCCGGCCGGTCAAGAACGCCCACCCCTCTCGGGAGATCGACCTCGCCGAGGCCCGTGCGCACCTCCAACTCGACGACGTCGACACCGCACTCGCACTCCTCCAGGAAGTCCGCGCGCACCATGGCGATTCGTGGCGCGTCGAGTGGTACATGGGAATCTGCGCACTGATGAACGACGAGCCCGAACTCGCCTACGAACGCTTCGACGAGGTCCTCGGTGCGATGCCGGGTGAGGTCGCGCCCAAGCTCGCCGTCGCCGGTACAGCCGAACTCATCGGGCGTTGGCTCGCCGACGAGGATGGTCCGGCGAAGTCTGCGGAGAAGATCCGGAAGCTGTATGACGTTGCACAGCACCACTATCACGACTTGTGGCTGACCGATCACAGCATCGTGACCGCCGCATTCGGACTCGCGCGACTCGCCGTGGCAGCCGGTGACATCGGCGCCGCGATCCGACCACTCGACGAGGTGCCGGCGACCAGTCGCCACTTCAACACCGCACGTGCCACCGCGATCATCGCGCTCGTCCACGGTCGGCCCACCACACAGGTGACGCGCGAGCAGATCGTCGAGGCGGCACGGCGGCTCGAGCAGATCCCGGACACCGAGCCGCGCAAGGCCCGGATGCTGCTGATCGTGCTGGGTACCGCGCTCGGGTGGATTCACGACAACCCCGAGGACGCCACCCAGGACAAGGAACCCTCGACGCTGCTCGGGTTCCCGTTCACCGAGTACGGGATCCGTACCGGTACCGAGCGGTCCCTGCGTCAGCTGGCCCGCCTGACCCGCACCAACCGGGACCACCGGTTCATGCTCGTCGACCTCGCCAACTACGTTCGGCCGAATACGTTGTTCTAGGGCGACCTGAACGGTGCTCCGGTTGCGTTGCGCACCAGCGGTTCTTGGCTGAGGAGATCCGCGAGGTGTGTTTCGATCGGTGATGGACGCGCGCGACGCTTGCGCCTCGGTGGTCGGACGTCGATGACGTGGCTGGTTGTCAGCCATAGGCGGCGCGCTGGATCGCCGGGACCCCTGCTCCCTGAGGAGCGCCCGGAGCTTGCGGACGGCGCGCCAGCCCTGCTCCCTGAGGAGCGCCCGGAGCTTGCGGACGGCGCGCCAGCCCTGCTCCCTGAGGAGCGCCCGGAGCTTGCGGAGGGCGCGCCAGCCCTGCTCCCTGAGGAGCGCCCGGAGCTTGCGGAGGGCGCGTCACGAAGGGTCCGCCGACCGATCCCGCGAAACCCTTGAGTTGGTGGTCCGTGG
>NZ_JBHYNC010000042.1:0-13680 GCF_042743165.1 Gordonia sp. NPDC058843 | reverse complement strand
GCCCTGCTCCCTGAGGAGCGCCCGGAGCTTGCGGAGGGCGCGTCACGAAGGGTCCGCCGACCGATCCCGCGAAACCCTTGAGTTGGTGGTCCGTGGATCTCGTCGCGCACGGTGTTCAGATGTGTCGTGAACCGACTCGGCATGTCGGGCCGGCGGTTGACCCGGTCGGGGTTGGGTTGCGCGCCGGGTTCGGCGTTCAAACGCCAGACGCAGCGGCCTTCGTCGGGGCCGGAGCGTTCGATGTGCGTGGTGTACTGGCCAGGTTTGTCACCGACCATGCGGTTGTGGCGTGGGCAAGCGGGGGCGAGGTCGTCGATGTCGGTGAGACCGCCCTTGGCCCAGTCTTGTTCGGCGTGATGGATTTCGACGTGGGTCGCGGGTTGATCGCAACCGGGGGCCGAGCACACCTCGCCGTCGGGGCGGGCGAACGAGGCGAGGCGTTGTTCGCGGGTGGCAAGGCGCTTGCTCTTACCGAAGTGCAGCGGTACCGCGGTGGCGTCTTTGAAGATCGCGAGCCAGGGCTGAACATCGGCGGCGAGATCGATGAGATCCGTGATGGGTAGGAGCGTTCCGGTGGCGGTGGTGGCGATGCCGGCTTCGCGGATCAGGTCCTTGAGATCGGCCTTGATGATCAACTGGACGGGTAGGCCGCGGTGGGACTTCCCGAGCAGCCCGTCCTCGAGCACTGCTTTCAGCAGCGCGTTGAGTGCGTCGTGGTTGATCTGGGCCGGAGTGCGATCGTCACGTTCCGCCGCGGCAACGAGGGTGTCCGGGTCGGCGTCTTCGAATGACCCGGTGGGCGAATGCGGATCGTTGGGATTGTTCATGCCGGGTTTGGCCCACACCGCCAGGAGCATGGTGACCCGGGCGGCCAACTCGGGCGTCAGGGTGGCGGTCATCTTCGCGGTGCCGTCGGCGCGTTGCCGATTGACCCATAGATTTCGACGCCGCTTCCGCTCGTTCTCGTCGGCAAGGGTGCCATCGGGATCGAGATGGGCGAGCAGCCGTGCGCCGAGCTGCGTGATCTCCGCGGGGGTGTGGATTTCGGCGATCTCGGCCATCTGCCGTTCGGCGGCGACCTTCACATCGTGCTCGACGGCGCTGGGGATCTGGTCGAGGACGTCGAGCGCGGCGTGGACGTGCGCGGTTCCGACGGAGCCGTCAGCGAAAGACTCTGACAGTGAGGGCTGTTCGGGTTGGAGCCGTTCGCCGTTGAGGCACGTTAGCGCTGCGGTGGCGTTGAGCTGCTTGCGCCGTCGCATCGGATTGGACACGCGGAGGCGGTGGTTCATGAACTGGATGAGGGTGCGATACCCGGTCTTGCGCGGCAGATCACGAGCCTCGACTTCGGCGACTTGTCGGTCACCGGCGAAAGTGGTTCGCGCGATTGCGCGTTCAGTGGCGGAGGCGACGTCGATCAGTTCGTCGTCGGTACACGGGGACAGATCGACGGCCTGCAGTTCGTCGAGGATCGCGTGCAGCTCGGTCACCAGCTCGACGGCACGTGGTTGCAGCGAGGCGGATCCGTCGGACATGGTCACCCCCCGGAGACGATTTCACGAATACATGTTCGAGTGTAGCGGTTATGCCTCTGGTGTGCAACGCTTTTCGTCGTCTGGTGACAGAGCGAATCTTGTCGGAGGTGCGTGGTAAGGGCGTCGCTACTCGAACCGTTCTGCGCTCTGGTCGTTAGATTCGATCAGCTAGACGTCCGGCCTGCTGTGAGTCAACCCCCGACCACCGCCGCCGACTGCCGCGCGATAGCCAGCTCCTCGTTGGTCGGCACCACGAGCACGTCAACCGCGCTGTCATCAGCCGAGATGCGTCGAGCATTCTTGCTGCGCACAGCGTTCCGCTCCTTGTCGACCACGATCCCGAACCGCTCCAGCCCCGCCAGCGCCCGGGCGCGGACAATTGCCGAGTTCTCTCCGACCCCGGCGGTGAAGGTGATGGCATCGACGCGGCCGAGAGCGAAGGCGTAGGCACCGACATAGCGGCGGAGGCGGTGAATGTAGACGTCGAAGGCGCGTCCGGCGGCGTCGTCACCGGATTCCATCAACTCGGCGATGGTGCGGAAGTCGTTCTCGCCACACAGACCTCGAAGTCCCGAGCGCTTGTTGAGCAGCGTGTCGATCTCGGCCACGGACAGGTCGGCCACCCGGTTGAGGTGCAGTACCAACCCGGGATCGATGTCGCCGCTGCGGGTTCCCATCACCAACCCCTCGAGCGGGGTCATACCCATGGAGGTGTCGATCGGTTGACCGCCCGCGATGGCCGAAGCCGACGCACCGTTGCCGAGATGCAGCACGATCTGGTTCAGCGACGCCGGGTTGCGGTCCAAGAACTCGGCCACCCGGCCGGACACGTACTCGTGACTGGTGCCGTGAAACCCGTAGCGCCGGATCGCATGCTCCTCGGCCACCGCACGGTCGATCGCGTACGTCGCCGACGCATCGGGGAGCCCGTGGAAGAACGCAGTGTCGAACACCGCGACCGACGGGACGTCGGGCAGTAACTCCTGCGCAGCCAGGATGCCGACCAGGTTCGCCGGATTGTGCAGCGGCGCCAGTGGGGAGATCCGCTCGATCTCCGAGATCACCTCGGGGGTCACCACAGTCGGTTCGTAGAACGACCTGCCGCCGTGCACCACCCGGTGCCCGACCGCGCTCAGTCCCGCGTCAGCCAGATCCGTTCCGTTATCGGCGAAGAACCGCTCCGCACGCTGGACCGCGGCGAGATGATCGTCGAGTTCCAGCGTCTCGGTGACCGTCTCCCCGTTCTGTTCATGCGTCATCGACGAGCCGGAGTCGCCGATCCGTTCCGCGATACCCTCTGCGAGCACCGTGCCGTCGGCCGGTTGCACCAGTTGATATTTCAACGACGACGAGCCGGCGTTGAACACCAGCACCGCGCCGGCCGCGGCGCTCATCGACGGGCCTCGGAGTCGGCGGCGCCGGCGTTCTCGGCGATCGGGTCCACACCCTCCTGCTGGGCCTGGATCGCGGTGATGGCCACGGTGTTCACGATGTCGGAGACGAGAGCTCCTCGACTCAGATCGTTGATCGGCTTGTTCAGACCCTGCAACACCGGGCCGATCGCGACCGCACCCGCGCTCCGCTGAACCGCCTTGTACGTGTTGTTACCGGTGTTCAGGTCGGGGAAGATCAGCACGGTCGCGCGCCCGGCGACCGGCGAATCGGGCATCTTGGTCTTCGCCACCGACGGTTCCACCGCGGCGTCGTACTGGATCGGCCCCTCGACGAGGAGCTCGGGCTCCCGCTTACGTACGAGTTCGGTTGCCGTCTTCACCTTCTCGACATCGGCACCCGATCCGGAGGTCCCCGTGGAGTAGGACAGCATCGCGACCCGGGGATCGATGCCGAAGGCCGCCGAGGTCTGCGCCGACGAGATGGCGATGTCGGCGAGTTGCTCATCGGACGGATCGGGGACGATGGCGCAGTCCCCGTACGCGAGCACCTTGTCGGCCAGACACATGAAGAACACGCTCGAGACGGTCGACACCCCCGGCTTCGTCTTGATGATCTCGAAGGCCGGCCGGATCGTGTGTGCCGTGGTGTGCGACGCACCCGACACCATCCCGTCAGCGCGCCCGGTGTGCACCATCATCGTGCCGAAGTAGGACACGTCCCGCATCTTCTCCTGTGCCCGTTCGAGATCCATGCCCTTGTGCTTGCGCAGATCGGTGTAGATCCGGGCGAACTCGTCGAGATACTCCGACTCGGCGGGGTCGATGACCGTCACCTCGGCGAGGTCGAGTCCCAGCTCGATGGAACGTTCCCGCACCGCGTCGGGATTGCCCAGCAGGGTGAGGTCGGCGACACCACGCCGGGCAAGCCGACTGGCCGCACGCAGGATTCGGTCGTCATCTCCCTCCGGCAACACGATGTGCTTCCGGTCGGCTCTCGCGCGGGAGATCAAGCGGTACTCGAACATCTGCGGTGTCACCACGGTCGGCGTCGACACGTTGAGATTGAGCATGACCTTCTCGGGGTCGACGTGGGTCTCCATCAGTGACAGCGCCGCTTCGATCTTGCGCGCCGAGCCCGCCCCGAGCCGGCCACGCGTATGGGCAGCCGTGCGTGCGGTGTCGTACGTGCCCTGAGGACAGCTGATGATCGGCAGGGTCGGTTTCAGACCGCTCACCAACGCCTCGATCATCGGGTGCGGTTTCAGCCCGCCGTTGAGGATGATCCCGGCCAGGCGCGGGAAACCCTGTGCGGTGTTCGCGTTCACGAGCGCGAGAAGCACATCCGACCGGTCGGCGGGTGTGATGACCACCGTGCTGTCGGTGAGCCGTTCCAGGATGTGCTCGACCGTCATCCCGCCGACCATCACCCGCAGCGCCTCACGATCCAGCAGTTCCTCGTCGCCGCTGTACATGGTCGCGCCGAGCGCCTCCTTCAGCTCGCCCATGGTCGGCGCGAACAAGACCGGCTCCTCCGGCAGGCACAGCGCCGGAAAGCTGGTGCTGCGCAACTGCTCCCGGATGTCGTCGAGCCGATCGGGGTCACACCGGTTCGCGACCAGCGCGACCGGGGTCGCATGCGCGGCGGTCACCTCGGCGATCATGCCCTCGGCCAGACCGTGCAGTTCTTCGGGCGAACGGTCGATGGCCCTGATGGCCAACACCATCGGGGCCGCGAGATTCGCGGCGATCCGGGCGTTGTAGCTCAACTCCGACGGCGTGCCCACGTCGGTGTAGTCCGAACCCACGATGACGACGCGGTCGCAGCGGGACTCGACGGCGTGGAACCGGGCGACGATCTCGGCGACCGCACCCTCGGGATCGTCGTGGACCTGCTGATAGGTGACGCCGAGACAGTCCTCGTAGGGGATGTCGGCCGAGTCGTAATCGATCAGCAGATCGAGGATCGGATCGCGCTCGTCGGTGGCCGTCCGCGAGATCGGCCGGAACACCCCGACCCGACCGCCGGTGGCCGACAGCAGTGCCAGCAATCCCAGCGCGACGATGGACTTGCCGGTCTCACCCTCGGCAGAGGCGACATAGATGTTGGTCGTGGGGTCGGCGACGACCTGGTCCGCACTCGCGGATCCGTCGGCGTTCGCGGTCTGGACTGCATCCGTGGCCATGCGCCCCAGCATAGTGGCGGGCGGACGGCGCACCGGGTCGTCGGATGGAGCGTCAGATCAGAATCCCGGGATTGCACACCCCGGCCGGGTCGAGCGACGCCTTCACCGCCCGCAATGCGTCGAGCGCCAGCGGCCCGATCTCATCGTGGTAGGCGTCGCGGTGATCCCGCCCGACCGCGTGATGGTGGGTGATACTGGCGCCGGACGCCCGGATCGCAGCATTGGCCGCGGTTTTCGCCGCCGCCCACTGCACAAGCGGATCGTCGCCGAACGGTGCGACGATCGTGAAATACAGCGAGGCCCCCGACTCGTAGACATGGCTGATGTGGCACATCACCAGCGGCGGCGTACCCGACGCGGTGAGCGAGTCCGTGAGGGCGGCCGTCACCGCGACGCGGACGTCGTGCAGGCGTGACCAGAAAGCGACGGTCTCGAGCGTCTCGACCAGCACCCCGGCATCGAGCAGCGGATCGCGCAGATATGGTGCCGCGAAACGGCCTGTACGCCAGGCCTCCCCGGGACCATCACCCAACGCACTGCCCCCGGCACCGGTCAAGACCGCCGATGCCGCGTCGCGTCGGCGCGCCACCTCGTCGGCCGCACCCTCATAACCGGCGACGACCAGACACCCTGCGCCGGCATCATCCGGCCCGCTCGCTTCGCTCCCGGCGCCGGCATCATTCGGCCCGCTCGCTCCGCTCCCGGCGCCGGCATCATTCGGCCCGCTCGCTCCGCTCCCGGCGCCGGCTGGATCGGCGAGATTCAGCGCGGTCTCCACCTCGTCGGACAGTCGGAGGACCGTCGGCAGCGGACCGTCCTGGGCGAGCCGGCGAAGCGCGGTCGCGCCGTCGGCGAACGAGCCGAATCGCCAGGCGTCGAAGACGCGGGTCGTCGGGGCCGGCCGGATGCGCACCCGGACGCTCGTGATGACACCGAACACGCCCTCCGAACCGAGGACCAGCTGACGCAGGTCGGGTCCGGCGGCCGAGCGCGGAGCGGTACCGAGCTCGATCGTTCCGCGCGGGGTCGCGAGCACGAGGCCCTCGACCATCTCGTCGAAACGCCCGTAGCCGGCCGACGACTGCCCGGCGGAGCGGGTGGCCGCGTAGCCACCGATCCCGGCGCCTTCGTAGGACTGCGGGAAATGCCCGATGGTCCAACCCTTCTCGCGCAGCAACGCTTCGGCTGCCGGGCCCCGAAGGCCCGCTTCGAGGGTCGCCATCCGGGAGATCTCGTCGACCTCCACCATGCGGTCGAGTCGTCGCAGATCGAGGCTGATCACACCGTCGAAGCCGGCGCGGTCCGGTGTCAGACCACCCACCACGGAGGTGCCGCCGGTGAAGGGCACCACCGCGATCCGCCGCCCCGAACACAACCGCAGGATCGCGACCACCTCATCGTGGTCGCCGGGAAACACCACGAGGTCGGGTGCGTCGTCGGCGTCGCCCGCACGCAACCGCAGGATGTCCGGCGTGGAGTACCCGCGCGTGTGCTGGACCCGCGACGCATCGGCGTCAGAGACGTTGTCGATGCCGACGATCGCCGAGAGCTCATCTCGGACATCAGCGTTCACGATCGGTCGCGGGAGCGTGATGGATGTCGGGTCGACGCCCGTGTCGGCTTCGGCGCCACCAGCGAGCGCTGCCGCCGCCCCGGGCAGTTCGGCGGAGTGCGCCGGGTCTCCCCATCGCGGACGGCGCATCTGGACGACGGGGATCGCGGTTTCGTCGGACAAGCGCTCGTCGCCGGTCATCGAGCCACGCCCGCTCCGGTGCCGCCGGCCGACGCGCCGCCTGCGGAGCCGTCTCCCCCGGTGTCTTCTCGTACGACTGCCCGGACGACCAGTTCGGCGATCTGCTCGTCGCTCAGATAGCTGTTGGGGATGAGCATGAGGGAATAGATGGTGCGCACGAGGAACTCCGCGGCCCCACGCGGGTTCGGGAACAGCTGGTCCCCGATCTCGGGTTCGAGATCGGGCAGCGTCTCCGACACGATCTGATGGATGAGCGTGGGCCCGGCCGAATCAGTGGTGGCCACGAGAGCGCGCACGACCTCTTCGGGCTCCTTGCGCAGCACGTACTGCAACGCGTCGTGGTTGCGGATGTAGGGCAGCACGTTCACCACCTGGGCGTGGATCTTGCCCGCCGCGTCGGGCGCACTAGCCGACCACTCCATCAACTTCACTCGCAGTAGTGCGACCTCGCGTTCCACGATCGCCGTGACCAGCGCTTCGCGGCCGCCGAACATCCGGTACGCGGTGGCCCGCGCGACCCCGGCGTGCCGTGCCACCGACGTCAAACTCAGCGTCTTGGCCCCGAACCGGGACACCAGCCCGACTCCGACATCCACCATGCGGTCACGATCCATGCGAAAACCGTAGCGAATCAGGATGAGGCGGGAACCGTCGTGGTGGTCGTCGTGATCGTCGGCGTCGTGGTCGCGGTCCGCTCGGGAGCGGGATCCTCGGTGCTCGGCCGGGTGGTCGTGACGTCGGCGGGGTCGTCCGAGTCGAGCGACGAGGAGGGGGCCGACGGGGCCGGAGCAGGTGACGAGCGACGAATCGGTGGCGTCGTCCGCTCGGATGGCGCCGCCTCGGCGCGTGCGGTGATCGTGGTCTGCCGCGCCACGCGGTCGGTGCCCGCGCCGCCCCCGCGGCAATCGACGAAGAACGTGCGCGAGGCGTTCGGGAACACCGCGGCTCCCAATGTCCCGCGGGCGCCCGGCGCCATGGTGGTCGTGTCCGTGGGGTGCAGCGCTCCGCTGGGCGTCAGGGTGCACACCACCGCCGGGTTACGCGTCGCATTGTTGTACAGGCTGATCTGCAGGCGGGTCCCGTCCACGCGGAACGAACAACCCGGGATCGGGCCGGCACCGGAGAGCGGGCCGCACCCCTGGCTCGGTGACGCCGCGGGCGATTCCGAGTCCACGGCCAGAAGCGTTGCGGTCGTTCCGAGAATCAGCGATCCACCGATCGCGAGACCGGTGGCGAGCTTGCGCATGGCGGTGTCCCCTCGGTTGCGGTCGTGCCGGAAACCCGTCGTGGGTCGAGAGGCGTCATCGGCGACGACGATGGGTCCAGGTTACGCGGACGGCGGCCGACTCGCGGGCTCATCGGAAGCAATCGGCGCGCGATGGCGACACCGGCGAGGCAGAGCAGACCACCGACGATGCCGACACCGGTGGGCAGTTCGCCGAGCAGCGCCCACGAGAGCACGATGACGATCGCGGGGACCACGAGGGTCGTGGCCGCCATCGCACTCGCATCGGTGCGCGCGAGGGCGTAGGCCCACGTGGAGAACGCGATCGCGGTCGGTCCGACGCCGAGGTAGATCACCGCCCAGATCGCCTCCGACTGCGCTCCGGCCAACTCGGCGACGGCGACCGGCGCGAACGGCGCGGTGGCCACGAGACCCGCGACCGCACCCAGCCACGTCGCGGTCAGCGCGTCGACGGTGCGCAGTGCGGACTTCTGGATCAGCACGCCTGTTGCGTAGAGAACCGCCGCACCGACCCCGAGAACGATGCCGAGCCAGTCGGCGTGGGCGTCCGCGGTCGCGGACCCGCCGAGGGCGATCAGCACGACGCCGCCGAAGGCGATCGACATGCCGATGACGAGATGACGTGGAAAACCCTCGCCCAGAAACAAACCCGCGGCGACGGCGACGAGGATGGGCGCCAGGTTCACGAGCAACGCCGCGGTCCCGGCGTCGAGATGACGCTCGGCCCAGTTCAGCAGGATGGTGTAGCCCGCGAACCAGGCGACGCCGTACGCCATCACCATGCCGAGCGCGCGACCTCGCGGGAGGAGCGGCCGGGCCTGGACGCCGGCCGACCGTGAGCGCAGACGCACCACCGCCACGATGACCGTCAACGGGATCACCGCGGCGAGCAACCGCAGAAACGCCATCGAGCCCGGGGAGAACGTGTCGCCGAGCGCCCGGATGCCGACGAACGCCGACGCCCACAGCACGACGGTGACGATCGCGGCGAGCGCGGGCAGCGATGCGGAGGCGGACACAGAAGCTGCCGGCAGACGCGAGGACATGCCCTCCAGATTCACCCATCTGGCAATTCAGCACAAGTGAATATATGTACCTGACAATTCAGTGACACTGCATTGTGGCCGTTGTATTGTCGCCGCATGGTCGACATCCACCGGCTTCGAGTCCTGCGCTCGGTCATCGGCGAGCAGTCCATCGGCGGCGCGGCAGCCGCGCTCGGCTACACCCCGTCGGCGGTCAGTCAGCACATCGCCACGCTCCAGCGCGAGACCGGACTGTCGCTGGTCGAGCGCGACGGGCGCGGCATCGTGCCCACCGCGGCCGGCATCACCCTGGCTCGTGAGTCGGACCCGGTCTTCGAGCAGATCGCCCGCGTCGACGGTCTGATCTCAGAACTGCGCGACGGCCGACTCGGCCAGCTCCGGATCAACTACTTCGCCTCCGCGGGCGCCACCTGGATCCCACCGATCGTCGCCGCGATCTCCCGCGAGTTCCCCGGACTGCGACTGGATCTGCGCCTCATCGAACTCGTGGGTCCGTCGTCGGCATCGCCCGACATCGAGATCTACGTCGAGGACGGTCAGCGGCCCTCCACCGACGTCGCCGGTTTCGTTGGTCGCCGGCTGACGACGGACCCCTATCACGCTGTCGTACCGGAGGATTCACCGTGGGCCGCGCTCGAGTCGGTGACGCTGCGTGAACTGTCCCGGGTCCCGTGGGTCGACAACGACGTGGCGCGCGGCCCCTGCCGGCAGGGATTGCTGGACGCGTGCACCTCGGTCGGCTTCGTACCCGACTTCAGCGTGGAGACACAGGACTATCCGACCGCGATCCGGTTCGTCGCGGCCGGCGTCGGACTCACCGTCGTCCCTCGGCTCGCGCTGATCGACCTGCCACCGGGCGTCGTGGCGGTCCCCATCGTGGACCCCACGCCAGTGCGCGAGGTCCGGGTACGGGTGCGTCAGGCCGGAGTGGAACTACCACCGGTCAGGCGCGTACTCGAAATGCTCGATTCCGCTGTCGGCCAACCGGTTCCATAGCCCGAAGCCGCGCATTGCGCAGCTTCGGGCCATGGGGGGGCTTCGACAGGCTCAGCCGGCGGAGGGAAACTCAGCCGGCGGAGGGGAACTCAGCCGGCGGGGGAACTCAGCGGACGGGAGAAAGGGTCAGGCGAGTTTGCGCAGGCGCGGGGCGAGGTCGCGCTCGAAGTTCTCGAGGAACCGGCGCTGGTCGTGCCCGGGAGCATGGAAGACCAGGTGGTTGAGCCCGGCGTCGGTGTAGAACTTGACCTTCTCGACGGCCTCGTCCGGGTCGGACGACACGATCCACCGCTTGGCGACCTGCTCGATGGGGAGCTCGTCGGCCAGGCGCTCCATCTCCGTCGAACTGTTGACGCTGTGCTTCTGCTCCGGCGTGAGGGACAGCGGCGCCCAGAATCGCGTGTTCTCCAGCGCGAGTTCGGGATCGGGATCATAGGAGATCTTGATCTCGATCATCTTGTCGATGGTGTCGAGGTCTCGCTCGGCCTTCTGCGCCCCCTCGGCGACCGCCGGCAGCAGCTTCTCGGTGTAGAGCTCAGAACCCTTGCCCGACGTGCAGATGAAACCGTCACCGGCACGGCCGGCATAACGGGCGACGACGGGGCCGCCGGCGGCGACATACACCGGGATCGGCTGCTCCGGAATGTCATACATGTAGGCGCCCTGCGTGTGGTAGTACTCACCGTCGAAGTTGATCTCCTCGCCGGTCCACAGTTCGCGCATGAGCTTGATCGACTCGCGCAGGCGCGCGAACCGCTCCTTGAACTCCGGCCACTCCCCCTGGAAGCCGGTCGCGTACTCGTTGAGTGCTTCGCCGGTTCCGACGCCGAGCATGATGCGGCCGGGATACAGGCAGCCCATCGTGGCGAAGGCCTGTGCGATGACCGCGGGGTTGTACCGGAAGGTGGGGGTCATCACCGAGGTGCCGATCTGCACCCGCTTGGTGCGCTCACCGACCGCGGCCATCCAGGCGAGGGAGAACGGCGCGTGCCCGCCGTTGTGCCGCCAGGGCTGGAAGTGATCGCTCACCGCAACCGAATCCATGCCGTGCTCTTCGGCCGCGACCGCGATCTCCACCAGCTCGCGCGGATCGAACTGCTCCGCCGATGCCTTGAAACCGAGCTTGAGTTCTGCCATGTCCGTCGCTCCTTTGCCGCCGGCCTCACCACCGGCCCGGGCCGGCCCGTCTGTCGGCCGAATCGTGTTGTGACCTCGCATACCAACGTAGAGCATGCCCGGAAATGCCGACGTCGCCAGCCCGTCGCCGCCACTCGGCCGGGACCGACGACGCTGCGTGTTCGCTGCCGGCGATTCCTCCGGAAGCGAACACACTGGACTTGAAGCCAACTTGAAGTTCTACCGTGGACGGCATGAGCATGCAGTCCGTGGCCTGGGACATGATGTACAAGTCCTCCACCCAGCCCAGCAGCAAGCGGTTGCGGGGCGACCGCCGGGTGACACTCCGCCGCATCGGCGACTTCGCCCGGCCCCATCGGCGTCGTATCGCCTTGTTCCTCGTGCTGTCGGTCTTCACCGCGGTGCTGACGGTGGTGACCCCGCTGCTGGCGGGCCGGGTCGTCAACCTCATCACCGAGGGCGGCTCGGCGTCGATGATCGCGGGACTCGCGGTCGCCATCGCGGTGATCGCCGTCGCCGAGGCGGGCGCGGGCATCGGGGTCCGGTGGCTGTCGTCGAACATCGGCGAAGGTCTCATCCTCGACCTGCGCCGAGCCGTGTTCGACCACGTGCAGCAGATGCCGGTCGCCTTCTTCACCCGCACGCGCACCGGGGCCCTGGTGAGCAGGCTCAACAACGACGTCATCGGTGCCCAGCGCGCGTTCAGCGACACCCTGTCCGGCGTCGTGAGCAACATCGTCACACTCACCCTGACGCTCGCGGTGATGCTGGCGATCAGTTGGCAGATCACCTTGCTGGCACTGGTCCTGCTGCCGGTCTTCGTGATTCCCGCGCGACGGATGGGCCGCCGCATGGCCGCGCTGTCCCGCGAGGCAGCCGAACACAACGCCCGCATGTCGACACAGATGACCGAGCGGTTCTCCGCTCCCGGCGCCACGCTGGTGAAACTGTTCGGGCGTCCCGACCTCGAGTCACGCGAGTTCGCCGACCGCGCCGACCGCGTCCGCGACATCGGCGTACGCCGCTCGATGCTGCAGGCGTATTTCATGACGACGCTGATGCTGGTGTCGGCGCTCGCCCTGGCCCTGGTCTACGGGCTCGGCGGATGGCTTGCGGTGCAGGACCGCCTGTCCGCGGGCGCGGTGGTCTCGCTGGCACTGTTGCTGACCCGGATGTACGCACCACTCACCGCCCTGGCGAATGCACGCGTCGAGATCATGAGCGCCCTGGTCAGTTTCGAGCGCGTCTTCGAGGTTCTCGATCTGCAGCCCCTCATCACCGACGCACCGGACGCGATCGCGGTGCCCGGCACCGAGAGTGGGCGACCCGTGCCGGTGTCAGTGCACTTCGACGACGTGTCCTTCGCCTACCCGGCGGCCGACAAGGTGTCCCTGGCGTCGCTGGAAGAGGTTGCCCAACTGGATAATCGAGCCGGTACGACGGTTCTGCACCACGTCGACCTGGACGTTCCGGCCGGCAGCATGGTGGCCCTCGTGGGCAGCTCGGGTGCCGGTAAGTCGACCATCGCGAGTCTCGCGACCCGCCTCTACGACGTCGACGAGGGCTCGATTCGGCTGGCCGGGGTGGACATCCGGGGACTGCAGACCGCGTCGGTGCACCGGACGGTCGGCCTCGTCACCCAGGACGGCCACCTCTTCCACGACACCATTCGCGCGAACCTCGTTCTCGCCGAGCCGAACACGTCCGATGACGACATCTGGGACGCGCTCCGTAGGGCTCGACTCGACGACCTGGTCGGCTCGCTGCCCGACGGACTGGACACCGTCGTCGGCGAACGCGGCTACCGGCTGTCAGGGGGCGAGCGGCAACGGATGACGATCGCCCGACTGCTCCTGGCCCAGCCATCGGTCGTGATTCTCGACGAGGCGACCGCACATCTCGACTCGACGTCGGAGGCGGCGGTCCAGGAGGCGCTCGGCGAGGCACTCGAGGGACGGACCTCGATCGTCATCGCCCACCGGCTGTCGACGATCCGGGCCGCCGACGAGATCGTCGTGCTCGAGGGTGGACGCGTCGTCGAACGCGGTGATCATCCGACGCTCCTCGCCCGCAACGGGCGTTACGCGGAGCTCTACCGCACCCAATTCGCCGAGGACGATCCCGAGGACTCGGATTCGCTGACGGCGTGACCCTTCGTGACGCGCCCTCCGCAAGCTCCGGGCGCTCCTCAGTACCTGCGGCCTGGCGGCCGTCGTGGACCACGAAAGAACACTCGTGAGTGTTCCGAAATCCATGCTCCCCGAGGTGCGAGCGAAGCGAGCGACGAAGGGTGTAGCAACGTGTCTCACCGAGCCCTTCGAGGCTCGTCGACCTCGACGCGCTCCTTCGTCGCTTGCTCGGCCCGGCGGCTTGCGCTCCTCGCACCTCAG
>NZ_JBHYNC010000041.1:0-45994 GCF_042743165.1 Gordonia sp. NPDC058843 | reverse complement strand
TCACCAGGCCCTTCGAGGCTCGTCGACCTCGACGCGCTCCTTCGTCGCTTGCTCGGCCCGGCGGCTTGCGCTCCTCGCACCTCAGGGAGCAGGGGCTATGCGGTTCTTTCGGATGGAAGCAGAGGCGGAGGCTTCGCTCGCACCTCAGGGAGCAGGGGGTGCTCAGCGCGCGAGCTTGAGCACCTCACCCCAGCCGATGCGCGAACCGGTGCGCAGGATGGACCTCTGGTAGATCCGCGCTGCGATCCAGGTGGCTGCCGCACACGCAGCGCCCATCAGGCCGAAGGTCACGATGATCTGGACGGCGTCGGTGTCCCCGGTCGCGATGCGCATCGGCATGAGTGCCGCACTGAACGGCGGTATCCAGCTGAGGACCTCGATCAGCGTCGAATCCATCGCCTGCACTCCGAAGATGCCCGAGTACAGCACGGCGACCGCGAGGAACGTCAGCGGCGCCGACGACGAGTTCAGTTCTTCCTGCCGGGAGACGATGGCCCCGGTCGCCGCATAGAGCGAGGAGAAGAACAGGAAGCCGAGGAGGAACCAGGCGATGACCGCAGCAAACATCCCGATGGCGGCGCCGGGGAGGGTGAGGATTCCGGTGGCGGTGCCCGCGATCAGGGCGGTGGCGCCGAGTAGGACCACCTGTCCGAGGGCGACGACTCCGATGCCGATGATCTTGCCCCACAACAGATGCAACGGTTTGATCGTTGCCAGGAGTAGCTCCACGACGCGCGATGTCTTCTCTTCGACGACGCCGACGGCGACCATCGTGCCGCCCATCATGATCGCGGTGACGAGCAGCACCACTCCGACCATCGCGATCAACAGGCGC
Source organism: Gordonia sp. NPDC058843 (assembly GCF_042743165.1). Taxonomy (NCBI): domain Bacteria; kingdom Bacillati; phylum Actinomycetota; class Actinomycetes; order Mycobacteriales; family Gordoniaceae; genus Gordonia; species Gordonia sp. NPDC058843. The sequence continues at coordinate 45,159 of NZ_JBHYNC010000041.1, read as the reverse complement.
TGACCCTCGTCGGGTTTGTCTGGTTCGGTTTGCGAGACCGTGATGTCGACGGTGGGCAGCGCCGTGGCATCGATGCCTCGCTCGGCCAGCGCAGCCGACAGATTCGCCTGTGACACGGCGGTTCTGATGGGACCCTCGACGGTCGGGTCGGGACTGCTCTTGCTGATGATCACATACGAGCCGGGTGTCTCGCCGGGGACGAGTGCGGCCGCCACGTCGCCGCTGGTGACTCGTTCTCGCGCCTGCTCGACGGTGTCGGCCGGTTCGGTGGCGATGGTCGTGCCGGACGCTTCGCCGACCGCCACGATGGACTCGGTGACGGCCGATGGCTGGCCGACGACGGCGACCTTCTCGGTGTCGTCGCCGCCGGAGAACAGGTTGATGATGATGGCGCCGGCGACGATGACGATCATCAGCAGGGCGGTGCTGACGACGAAGGACTTCGTCTTGGCGCGAGTGGCGATCTCGCGGCCGGCGACGAGTCGTATCGCCTGTGCGGCAGAGGCTCTGGGATCGGATCCGGTGGCGGCCACCGGGGTGTCGGGTAGCGTGGTCATGCGGATACCACCTCTCGGAACAGGTCGGTCAGGGAGGGTGTCGAGGTCGCGAACCGGTGCACCGGCCCGTTCTGGAGCGCGGTCGACAGGATCAGCTGATCGTCGGCGACGTCGGGATCGATGAGGAGGCGGGTGGTCTCGCCGTAGTCGACGCGACGCACACCGGGGAGGGTGTCGGCCCACGCGACATCGGCTCGCGGCCCGGTGATCTCGAGGGTGATGCCCTCACGCGCGCGCAGGTCGTCGACGGTGCCGAGCGCACGCATCTCGCCGCGCGCGATGATGCCCACACGATTGCAGAGTCGCTGCACGAGGTCGAGCTGGTGCGAGGAGAAGATGACCGGGATGCCCTCGGCTGCCTTCTCTTTGAGCACGTCGCTCATCACGTCGACGGCGACCGGATCCAGCCCCGAGAAGGGTTCGTCGAGTACCAGGACGCTGGGGTCGTGGACCAGGGCTGCGGCGAGCTGGACGCGTTGCTGGTTGCCCAGGCTGAGGTCGGCGACGTTGTCGTCGTAGCGGGTACCCACGCCGAGGCGGTCGGTCCATCGCTTCACGGAGTCCTGGGCCTCGGCGGCCGACATTCCGTGCAGCCGTGCGAGGAAGGTCAGCTGCTCGCCCACCTTCATCTTGGGATACAGGCCGCGTTCCTCGGGCATGTACCCGATCCGTCGGCGCAGGTCGAGGTCGATCGGATCGTTGCCCAGGCGGACCTCGCCGGCATCGGCCGCCAGTACGCCGAGGATGATCCGCATGGTCGTGGATTTGCCGGCGCCGTTGCTGCCGACGAAGCCGAAGATCTCGCCGGGATCGACGGCAAAGGTCATGTCACGCAATGCGACGAGGTCTCCATAGCGTTTGTGGAGCCCGTCGACGATCAATGGTGCGGTCACGGCGCACTCTCCTCACTCTCGGTGGTCGTGGTCGTTGCTGACGTGGTGGGACGGGTGGTGTGTTCGCGGTGCAACGCTTCGAGATCTTCCGGATCGGGATCGGCCATCCACCAGGCGGTGAGCATGGAGGGCACGCAGATCGCCGCCAGGACGAGCGAGATGAGCAGGACGGCCGCGCCGTAGACGGCCTGCCCGGGCACCTCGTCCCGGAAACTGAGGACGATCAGTATCGCGTATGGGATGAACATCAGGCAGTACAAGACGGTGAAGCCGATGGAGCGCGCCGAGTTTCGTTGTGCCACTTGCATCTCGTCGAGCGCGGTGACCGGAGTGTCGGCGATCGATCCGGTCACGACGCGGAGCAGGTAGAGCGTCGTGATGATCCCCAGCAGCCCGATGATGAAGGGGACGAGGAACCATTTGTTCGTGAAGAAGGCGATGACCGAACTGATGAGGAGGAGAATTGCGAAGAACGTCTGGATGAGCACCAGTCGGCGGAACGTGCGCCGGGTTCGCCACGAGGTGAGGCGATGGGCGTTCTTGTCGTTGAACTCCTGGTGCCGCTGCCCACGCCACTCCTCGTAGCGGCGCCACAGGGCTGGCGTGGCCTCTTCGGGGATGGCCGAGTACGGATCGGTCATCGTTCACCTCCGGTGTCGTCGGTGTGGATGCTGGGGACGGGTTGTGCGCCGGGCGAGGTCGGGGACGGTTCGCGCCGGTAGAGCGCTGCGGACATGGCGCCGAACTCGCGCCGACTGAACACTGCCTCGACCGGCAGGTCGAAGACATCGCAGATGCGGAATGCGAGATCGAGGCTGGGGTAGTTGTCGCCGCGTTCGAGTGCGCCCACCGACTGAACGTTGATGCCGACGGCCGCCGCGAGTTCTGCTCGCGACATCCCGCGTTCCGCGCGCAGCACGCCGATGCGGTTGTAGATGGGGAGCTTTTCCCCACGGCGTATTGGACTCACCTGATCTAGTGTTGTGAAAACACAACATCCTGTCAAGTGCTGGCAATGAAACGATGTCCAGAGTCAGCGCGCCGTCACTCCCAGGAGTTCCGCGGCGACCCGGGCGGCCTCGCGCCCGGCGCGATTGGCTCCGATCGTCGACGCCGACGGGCCGTAGCCCAGCAACTGAATCCGCGGGTCGGCATCGACGACCGTCGCGAGGCGACCCGTCATGGTGATGCCCCCGCCCGGCGCCCGCAGGCGCAACGGGGCGAGGTGGTCTATGGCGCTACGGAATCCGGTGTTCCAGAAGATGACGTCGACGTCCAAGTGGGTGAAGTCGTCCGAGTGTCCGGATGAGGCGGAGCCGCAGTCCCAACAGACGCCGGTCTCGGTGATGCGGGTGAACATCGGACGCCACGACAGGATTCCGTCCCGCCTTGCCGCTGCTATCGAGGGTGTGAGCGCCAGCCCGGTCACCGACACCACCGACGTGGGCGGGAGGCCGGCGCGTACGCGGCGTTCGACACGTGCGACGGCCTCGCGACCCTGCGCCGGAGTGAACGGTTCGGGGTTGAAGACCGGCTCTCGGCGGGAACACCAGAAGGTCTCACTGTCGTGCGCCTCGCGGGCGATCTCGATCAGCAACTGGATCGCGGAGATGCCCGCGCCGACCACCAGGACGCGCTTGCCCGCGAAGTCGCCGGGCGTGGTGTAGTCGTGGGTGTGCAACTGCCGGCCGCGGAAGTCGGCGGCCCCGGGGATGTGCGGGATGAACGGTCGGTCCCAGGTACCCGTGGCGTTGACGATCAGGTTCGACGTGACCGAACTGCCGTCGCCCAGCTCGGTACGGAAGCCGTCCCCTTCGCGACGCACCGAGCGCACATGCACGGGACGATGGACGGTCAGGCCGAACTTCTCTTCGTATCTGCCGAAGTAGTCGGGGACGGCGGTGGCGGCGGGCAGCTCGTCGCAATCCAGTCCGAGCGCCTCGACCAGGCCCCAGCCCGGCAGGTCGTGGACGCGGTTGGCGGTGGCGAGGGTCAGCGTCGGCCACCGGAACTGCCACGCACCGCCGGGTCCGGGGGCGTGGTCGAGCATCTGATAGCGATCACCGAGACCGAAGCGATGGAGAAAGTAGGCCGCCGACAGGGCGGCTTGTCCGCCGCCGATGATCAACACATCCGAATGTCGAGCGGGCTGTGCGCCGGTCCGGGAGATCTGCACGTCACCACCTTGTCACGACCGACCGCGTTCACGCCGTGCCGCTGTCACGACCAACTGCGAGGGTGCGGTCGGTAGGGTTGGGGCCCATGATCCACTCCACCACCGACGGGTCGGTAGTCACGATCGAGCTGGACCGGGTCGACAAGCGCAACGCCCTGAACGACGAGATGCTGTCCGGCCTGTCCGGCGCGTTCGTCGCCGCGCTCGACGCCGGTGCGCGCGCCATCGTGGTGACGGGGCGGGGACCGGTGTTCAGCGCCGGCGCCGACCTGTCGGGCCCCGTGTACGACAAGGGTTTCCTCGACAATCTGGTCGCGACGCTGCAGCGGATCGAGGCCGCGCCGGTGCCCGTCATCGCGGCGCTGAACGGCTCGGCCATCGGGGCGGGTCTGCAGCTGGCGATGGCCGCCGACCTCCGGGTCATGGCGCCGGACGCGATCGCCGGCATCCCCGCCGCCAAAATCGGTGTTGCCGTGGATGAATGGACGATCCGGCGGCTGGTGTCGCTGGTGGGGGCAGGCCAGGCGCGCGGGATGCTGATCGGCTGCGACCCGTTGACCGCCGACCGCGCGCACACGCTCGGGTTCGCCAACCGCATCGGCGATCTCACGGATGCGCAGCACTGGGCGCACACCATCGCCGACCTCGCCCCGCTCACATTGCAGCACTACAAGCTCGTCCTCAACGGCGACGGTGCCCGCGATGTTGCCCCGGAGGACAGGGCGGCGGCGATGCTGCGCGCGTGGGAGAGCGACGATGTGCAGGAGGGCCGGGCGGCCCGCGCCGAGAAGCGCGCGCCCCGGTTCGTCGGGTCCTGAGCCCGGCTCGGCGCCTACCGGCGGTGAATGGGTCCGTCGCCGGTGTGAAGGGGCTTGGCGGTCGCGCGGTGCCGCTCGGCGATCAACTGTGCCGCGATGGCCACGGCTGCCTCGCCGGGGGTGTGCCCACCGAGGTCGAGGCCCAGGGGTGAACGCAGGCGCTCGAGCTGTTCGTCGGTGATGCCCGCATCGCGAAGGCGCTGGTTGCGGTCGTCGACCGTCCGCCGTGACCCGAGTGCGCCGATGAAGCCGAGCGTCGGTGACGCCAGCGCGATCGCCAGCGTCGGGACGTCGAACTTCGGATCGTGCGTCATCACGCAGATCGCGGTCGATGCGCCGATTCGGCCCTCCCGGATCTGGGTCGCCAGGTAGCGATCCGGCCACGCGACGACGACCTCGTCGGCATCGGGGAAGCGTGCGCGGGTCGCGAACACCGGTCGAGCGTCGACGACCGTCACCCGCATCCCGAGACTCGTCCCAAGCGAACTGAGTGCGCGCACGAAGTCGTTGGCGCCGACCAGGATCAGCCTGGCTGACGGCCCGAAGGTCTGCACGAAGGTCCGGGGACGGTCGTCGGACGGGGCATCGCAGTCGTCGACCCCGATCAGTCCGCTGCGGCCGGTTGTCAGGAGGTCGGCGACATCGCGGTCGAGCCGGCGCCACGACGGCTGGGACGCCGGAGTCGCCAGATACCACTCGGGATCGTCGGTGAGAGTCGTCGCCCAGGAGATCGGTTCGTCGTCGTCGAGTGCCGTGATGAGGCGTCTCAGGTGCCGACGGCGCTCGGCGGTCGGCGCCACACGCTCGACGAGGACCTCGATCTGCCCACCGCAGGTGAGGCCTGGCGCGGGATCGTCGGGATCGTCGACCCCGTAGTGTTCGACCACCGCAACCCCGCTGGTCAGGACGTCGCGTGCACTGTGAACGAGTGCGGATTCGACGCACCCGCCCGACACCGAGCCGATGACGGTGTCGTCCTCGGTCACGATCATCGCGGCGCCCAGCTCGCGGGGTGCCGATCCCGACGTGCCGACGACCCGGCAGAGCGCGACAGGACGCGCGTCATCGCTGTCGAGGAGGTCGATCAGGGACCGCAGGACGTCGCGCATGTACTCCAGTGGACCAGACGATCACGGTCCCGGCCAGGTTTGCCGTGCAACGCCCGGCGCTAGTCGCCCAGCACCCGGCGGAGGTAATCGTTGGTGAACACCCGGGACGGGTCGTAACGCTCACGCACTGAGAGGAATTCGTCGAATCGGGGGTAGACGCCGCTGAGATACTCGGCGTCACGGGTGTGCATCTTGCCCCAGTGCGGACGTCCGCCGAAGCCGGTCAGGATTGCTTCGACGTCGGCGAAGTAGGCGTCGGAGTCGGCGGGATCGTCGCGATGGTAACGGTGGACAGCGATGTAACCGCTGGTGCGTCCGGATGCGGTGGAGAGCATGAGGTCGTCGGCGGCGGCGGCACGGACCTCGATGGGGAAGCTGACCAGGTATTCGCGCCGGTCGAGCAACGCGCGGATCTCGCGCAGCGCCTCCGGGACGGCGTCGAGGTCGATGGCGTACTCCATCTCCCGGAACCGCACGTCGCGGTCGGAGACGAAGATCCGGGTCGAGGAGTCGGTCAGCTCGCGCGGCGACAGTGCGCGACCGATGACACCGTTGATCGCCGGGACCAGACGCGGTGCCCGAGAGCCGATCTCACACAGGAGCCGGAGGGTCTTGTTGCTCAGCAACTCGTCGTCGATGTAGCGCTTGATGCGGGACGGTCCGCTGACGGGTGTGTCGGCGCCGACCCGTGTGTTGGTCTTCACCAGAGCGCAGTCGGTGTGCGGGAAGAAGTAGAACTCGTGGTGGTCGGACGCCTGCACCCGATCGAGGAACGCGGCGATCGCGGTATCTGCCGTCTCGGGACCCTCGACGGCGTGCAACCGGAACTCGTCCACGCATTCGATGGTGAGCTCGACGACGACCCCGAGCGCCCCGAGTCCGAGCGCGACTGCCTGCAGGTCGGAGTCGGCGGAGGTGAGGGTGACGAGATCGCCGGTGCCGGTGACCAGTGTCGCGCCGACGATCTGGGTGCTGATGCCGCCGAAGGCGAGTCCGGTGCCGTGCGTTCCGGTGGAGGTGGCGCCGGCGATGGTCTGTCGGTCGACGTCGCCGAGATTGGTCATCGCGAGCCCGAACGGTGCGAGCAATCCGGGGATCTCGTGAAGATGGGTGCCGGCGCGCAGAGTCACCCGATGACCGTCGACCGCAACCAGACCGCGCAGGCCCGAGAGTTCGAGTTGCACGTCGTCGGCCACGGCGATGGGGGAGAAGCTGTGTCCCGCACCGACGGTCTTCACCGTGCCGCCGCGTGTGGCCACCTCGCCGACGATGTCGGCGATCTCGGTGGCACTCGACGGGCTGAGCACGCGGTTCGGCGTGCAAACGGCAGTACCGCCCCAGTTGCGCCAGGCGTGCGTCGAGCGCGCAGCGGTCGCGTTCACAGGAAGCACTTGCCCTCTCCTCGGTAGGTCGGCACGACCTCGCTCACCACCGCGCGCCCGGCGTCATCTCGGTCGATGATCGCGACCTCGCGGGCTCGTTCGCACACCTCGCCGGATTTGGTGTGCCGGAACCACACCCGGGCACCGATGGCGATCTCGTCGGCGGCCGCACCCCGCAGCGGGGTCTGCACCTCGCCGGCCGCCTCGGTGCCGACGTAGGTGAGTCCTTGCGGCCACACCGGTTTCGGCAACCGGTCGGCGGCAGGCGGGCCGGACGCGATCCAGCCGCCGCCCGCACAGGTCACGATCCCGGGAGCCGGACGCCGGACGACGTCGAGACCGAAGGACAGTGCCGGAGCAGGTCGAAACCGTGCATAACCGTCGAACAGGTGGCCGCCGAACAGCCCGCTGCCCGCAGCGATGTCGGTGACCGCGCGGTCGCGTGCGGTCTCCTCGAGGGACCCGGTGCCGCCTGCGTTGACGAACTCCAGATCGGCGAGCCGGCGCAGTTCGGTGATCACCTTGCCGCGTCGCCTGCGCAACTCGCCCATCGAGCGGCGCTGCATCGCGCGGACGGCGCGGTTGGCCGGCGTCCGGCCCGGCACCGCGTCGGCGACGCCGGCCACCTGCGCTTCGTAGGACATGACCCCGACGAGGTCGAAACCGGGACGCGCCACGATGATTCGAGCGAGTTCGAGTGCGTCGCGGCGCGAGTGCACCGGGGAGCGGCGCACGCCGATGTGCACTCGCCCGCCGAGCAGGCGGTACGACGCGTCGAGGTCGATGGCGACGCGGATCGGCGGTCGGGTGCCGGCGGGGACGACGGCATCGATGATGTCGAGCTGGTCGACGGAGTCGACGAGCACGCTGACCCGACGCGTCGCGATCTCGTCGGCGGCGAAGGCCGCCAGCGCATCCCGCCGCACGCTGGGATAACCCATCAGCACGTCGCCGATCCCCGAACTCGTCGAGAGCCAGTGCGCCTCGGCGAGATCGTAGGCCAGTACGCCGGCGAAACCGGTGCGCCCGACGATGTCGTCGATGATCGACCGCACCCGAACGGACTTCGTGGCCAGCCGGATGGGGACACCCGCCGAACGCCGGGTGAGGTCGGCGACGTTGTGCTCCAGGGCGGTCCGATCGAGCGCGAGGACCGGCGCGTCGAGGCCCGCCTCGCGGACTGCCTGGTCCAGTGCCGCCCAATGGGATTCGGGATCGGTCAGCCACCTGGTGGGCGTCGTCCGGTTCACCGGGGACTCGTCGGGGGCCTCATTCGAAACTGACATAGGTCATGAGTTGATCGCAGATCGAGCGGATGATCGCGTCGACGACCTTGTCGTCGGCGGTACTCAGGTAGACGAGGGTGATGGAGTTGGTCGCCGCGATGATCAGCGGGCCGAGATCCTCGACCGGCGTGGTCCACACGATCGGTGTGAGGTCGGCCATCGACTGCAGCCCCGCCGAGGCCACCCGGTAGAGCTGCTCGTACATGTGCCTGCCGATCTGCTGCAGCTCCGGGTGGTTGTGGGCATAGATGCCGAGGGCGATGGCCGCCTGCATCCGACCCGGATCGGCTTTGAGCAGGTCGTAGAACGCCTCGAACTGGCGCACCATGCTCAGCCGGATCGTCTCCAGACCCGGTTCGGGTCCGTAGTCGGCGGCCGGCAACACGGCGTGCAGCATGCGCTCGATGTCGATGGGGACGGCCGTCTCCATCACCGCGCACAACAGTGCGGTACGGCTCTCGAACGCGTAGTGGAAACTCGCCAGCGGCATCCCGGCGTGGGCGCAGATGCGACGGGTCGTCGCGCCCTCGACCCCGTGATCGGCGATCACGCGGTACGCCGATTCGATGAGCGCGCTTCGACGTTGGTCGACGGACATCCGTGCCACTGCGGTAACTTTCTGACCACATGCGCCGGCGCATGCTCGGTGGACAATGCTCGCCGCAGCCTATCAGTGCCGGTGAGGCGCACAATGCGCTTCACGCACTACTGTGTGAACGTGACCTCCACGACCGGCAGTAAAGGTACCAACCACCTGCGCCGCGACGTTCTCGCGCGCATGGGCTCGGCGGGAGTCGCGGTGACCGACGTCGTCGTCGGGCGGCTCGCCGCCGAGGGACTCGGCCCCGCCCGTGCGCTCGGCGCCTCCCGCGCCGAGATAGCGCCGCACGTGCGGCAGAGCCCCCACCTGCGCGACGGCGCCTTCGACAACCCGGAACCCCCGTCGCCGGCCGATCCGAGCCTGCAGGTCCTCACCGACATGGCGCGGCGCCCCGGCCGCCCGCGCCGGCCGATCATGGTCACGGTCCCGCGTTTCGACGCGCCGGCCGACCTCGCCGTCACCTGGCTCGGTCATGCCACCGCCGTCGTCGAGGTCGACGGCGCGCGCATCATCACCGATCCTGTTCTGAGCCGTCGCTGTTCGCCGAGCCAACTCGTGGGTCCTGCGCGGATGCATGAGGCACCGCTGTCTCCGTCGGAGTTGCCGCCCCTCGACGTCGTCCTGATCAGTCACGATCACTACGACCACCTCGACATGACCACCGTCACCACCATCGCGGCCGAGCAGCCCGACGCCGTGTTCGTCACGACGATCGGGGTCGGCGCGCACCTCGCCTCGTGGGGTATCGCCGAAGATCGCATCCGGCAGGCGGATTGGTGGGATGAGGTGGTCGTGACGACCGGTGCGGGCGAGCTGCGGTTCACCTGTGGTCCGGCGCGGCACTTCTCGGGCCGGAGGCTGGAGCGGAACCTCACCCAGTGGGGCAGCTGGGCGATCGCCGGCCGGGATCACAAGGTCTTCTTCTCCGGGGACACCGGCCACAGTGAACGTTTCGAAGAGGCCGGCGCCCGCCTCGGCCCGTTCGACCTCACCCTCATCGCCGTCGGCGCCTACGACGTGATGTGGCCGGACATCCACGTGAACCCGGAGGAGGCGCTCGCGGTGCACCGGATGGTCTCGCCCGGTTCGGGATCCGACTCGGTTCTGGTCCCGATCCACTGGGGGACGTTCACTCTCGCCCGCCATCCCTGGGGGGAGCCCATCGCGCGGCTGCTGGCGGACTCACGACCGGATACGCCGACCATCCTGGTCCCGCAACCGGGCGGCTCGATCGACCTCACACACCGAACCGGTAGCGGTATGGCACACCCCGGTTGGTGGGAGGCCTCGGCGTGAGCGCGTCGACGGGGATCGCCAGTCCCGGTCTCACCGCGGCCCAGGTCGCACAGCGGGTCGCCGACGGTCAGGTCAACGCGTTGCCCGACCGGTCCGGACGCAGTGTGTCGGACATCGTGCGCGCGAATGTCTTCACCCGGATCAATGCGATCCTCGGGGTCTTGTTCGCGATCGTCGTGTTCACCGGATCGCTCATCAACGGACTGTTCGGTCTGCTGATCATCGCCAACTCGGGCATCGGCATCATCCAGGAGATCCGCGCCAAGCGCACCCTGGACAAGCTCGCGATCGTCGGCCAGACCCGGCCACGGGTTCGGCGCGACGGCACGGTGAGCGAGGTGCCGCCGGACGAGGTGGTGCTCGACGACATCATCGAGATCGGTGCGGGCGACCAGATCGTCGTCGACGGCGAGGTGGTCGAGGCGACCGCGCTCGACGTCGACGAGTCGCTGCTCACCGGCGAGGCCGACCCGATCGACAAGGACCCGGGTGCCGCGGTGCTCTCGGGCAGTTTCGTGGTCGCAGGCGGCGGTGCCTACCGCGCCACGAGAGTCGGGGCCGACGCCTACGCGGCCCAACTCGCCGCCGAGGCGTCGAAGTTCACCCTTGTGTCCTCGGAACTGCGGTCGGGGATCGACCAGATCCTGCGGGTCATCACCTGGTTGCTGATCCCGGCCGGCGTCCTGACCATCGTCAATCAGCTCTTCATCAGCGACAACGGGTTGCGGCGGTCGCTGTTGGGAATGGTCGCCGCGCTGGTGCCCATGGTGCCCGAGGGGCTCGTCCTGATGACCTCGATCGCCTTCGCGGTGGGCGTCGTGCGTCTCGGTCGGCGGCAGTGCCTGGTCAACGAACTCCCGGCCATCGAGGGACTCGCGCGCGTCAACGTGGTCTGTGCGGACAAGACCGGCACCCTGACCGAGAACGGGATGCGGCTGGCCGAGGTACGGACCCTCGGGGCGGTGCCGGCCGAGGCCGCGGCGCAGGTGCTGGCCGCGCTCGCCGCTCACGATCCGCGCCCCAACGCCAGCATGATCGCCGTCGCCGAGGCCCATCCGGTGGCTCCGGACTGGACGGTGACCGCCATCAAACCGTTCACCTCGGCCACCAAGTGGAGCGGGGTGTCGTTCCGCGGAAAGGGCTCGGGCCCGGCGGCCGGGACCGACAGCGGGCACTGGCTGATCGGTGCGCCCGATGTCCTCCTCGACCCGCAGGGCGAGACGGCCCGCCTCGCCTCCGACATCGGCGCCACCGGACTCCGCGTACTGCTGCTCGCCTGCACCGACGTGCCCGTCGACACCGAACCCGCGCCGGGTCAGGTTGCGCCGGGGACAGTGTCGCCGGTGGCCCTCGTGGTCCTCGAACAACGGGTCCGGCCCGATGCTCGCGGCACGATCGAGTACTTCGACCAGCAGCATGTGGCGGTGAAGGTCATCTCCGGTGACAACGCCCGCTCGGTCGGTGCGGTGGCCGCGTCCCTCGGCCTCGGATCGGCCGAGACCTCGGTGGATGCGCGTGAGTTGCCCTCGGACACAAGCGCACTCGCCGATGTCGTCGAACACGGTGTGACGTTCGGGCGGGTGCGGCCCGATCAGAAGCGCGCCATGGTCAAGGCGTTGCAGTCGCGGGACAACACTGTCGCGATGACCGGCGACGGCGTCAACGACGTCCTCGCGCTCAAGGACGCCGACATCGGCGTCGCAATGGGTTCGGGCAGCTCGGCGGCCCGGTCGGTGGCCCAGATCGTGTTGCTGGACAACAAGTTCGCCACACTTCCGTACGTGGTGGGCGAGGGCCGGCGGGTGATCGGCAACATCGAGCGCGTCTCCAACCTGTTCCTCACCAAGACCGTGTACGCGGTCCTGCTCGCCTTGTTCGTCGGTATCGGCGGACTGCTCGGCGCGGTGTTCGGGTCCGATCCGCTCAGCTATCCGTTCCAGCCGATCCACGTGACGATCTCGGCATGGTTCACCATCGGCATCCCCGCCTTCGTGCTGTCGCTGGCCCCCAACAACGAGCGTGCTCGTCGGGGATTCGTGCGCCGGGTGCTGCTGAGCGCGGTACCCAACGGGATCATCGTCGGTCTGTGCACCTTCGCGACGTATGTGCTCGTCAACCCCGGTGGTGCCGGTGTCGAGGTGGGCGGGGATGCCGTCGAGATGTCGCCCGCGCAGACGCAGGCCGCCACCGCGGCACTGATGACGCTGATCGCCATCGCGGTCTACGTGCTGGCGGTCGTCGCGCGCCCCTACAACTGGTGGAAGGTCGTTCTGCTCGCGGTCTCCGCCGGTGCCTACGTACTGATCTTCGCGTGGCCGTTCACCCAGGACCTCTTCCGGCTCGACTCGTCGAACTGGGGGATGAACTCGGTGGCCCTGGTCTCGGCGGCGGTCGGTATCGCGTGCGTCGAGGTCGTCTCGCGAGTAGCGCCCCGATGGATCGCCGCGCATGGGGACGAAACGCAGCGCGACGGGGCGCTCACGTCGGACGGATAGAATCTGCGGCAAGCCGCCGGAAGACTTCCGGCGCGTCGATCAGAGGAGACATCATGGATCTCAAGGGACTCGTCAACAAGGCCAGGGCCACGCTGCAGAAGAACCCGAACCTGATCGAGAAGGGCGGCGACGCCATCGACAAGGTCACCAAGAACAAGTACTCGGGTCAGGTCGACAAGGCGCAGGACGCCGTGCGCAAGGCCGTCGGTTCACCCCAGCAGAACCCGGGGCACCAGAACCCGGGTCACCAGAATCCGGGTCACCAGAATCCGGGACACCAGAATCCGGGTAACCCGCAGCGCTAGAACGGCTCACGCACCCGCCGTGGGTGTCGGCGATACGCCGACACCGTCGGGTCCCCGTCGATCCAGAACCGCCACTGGCGATCGGCGGCCCGGCGGACGCCGACCCGCGGACCCGCGACCACGCGTTCGCCGGGGTGCGGCGCACCGGATTCGAGGGTGACCGGCGTCGATGCGTCGGTGAGGTCGGTGTCGAGGTCGGCCATCGTGATCCCCAGGGCACGGCACAGGTTGCCGGGGCCGCTCGCCAACCGGTCGTCGGGGATCGCCCCGGTGCGGGTCGCGACGCGGCGGAAGCGGGCCAGTTCGGTGCCGTCGACCACCACGCCCGCGCGCAGCAGGATCGCCGCCGCAGGGCCGGGACCGGCGACGACGACGTTCGCGCAGTGGTGACCGTGGATGCGATAGACATACAGCCGGTCCGGCGGTCCGTACATGATCTCCGAGCGAGCTGTTCTGGTGAAGGCATGCGAGGCCGGGTCGTCGGGACCGGCGTAGGCCTCGACCTCGGTCAGGCGGATCGTCACCCCGTGCCCGGTCAGGTGCGAGCCCAGCAGTGAACGTGCCTGTTCGGCAGCGGAGGGCCGGGCACTACTCTCTTGGATCATGGCAAAGACGAGTGACTCCATCGACGTTGATCTGTCACCGGAAGATACCTGGGCCGCGGCGTCGGATCTCTCGCGGTACGGCGAGTGGCTGGTGATCCACGAGGCGTGGCGCAGCCCGATCCCGGCAGCCGCCGAACTGGGCAAAGGGACCGAGATCTCGTCGATCGTGAAGGTCAAGGGCACCCGTGTCCGCTTCGACTGGGTGGTCGAGAAGTTCGAACCGTTGTCGCACGTCCGCCTCAAGGGGAACGGCAAAGGCGGGGTCAAGGCCAAGCTGGATCTGGGCATCACTCCCACTTCGAGCGGATCGGAAGTAACCTTCACTGTTGATCTGGGTGGGCTGCCGCTGATCGGGCCCGTGGGCAAGACCGCGGCCATGGCGGTATCGGGGGATCTGCGTAAGTCACTGCTGAAGTTCCGCGAGGTGTTCGGCTGAGCCACGCGTGAGCGTGCAGGCCGCGACCGCCGATGCGTCGATGCGTCGCGCGGCGGCCACGCGAGAGGCAGGTCTGCAGACCGCCGTACGAGGGGAACGGAAGAAAAACCATGGGGCGACACAGCTCCGGTGCCGATCGCGCCGGAAACGAGTGGAACGAGAACGACCGGACAGGTGGGGAGGTCTCGCCGCGTGCCCAGTCGCCGTCGGACAACTCCCGATCGGGACGCGATGACGACTTCGGTTTCGAGCATCGCAACACCGACGGGGGTCATCGCGGGGGATGGCTGTGGGCGGGTGCCGTTCTGCTGGTCGTCGTCGCCCTGGTCACCGGCGTCATCATCTGGCAGACGGGTTCGGGTGGCTGCGGTGAACGGACCCGGGTGGCCGTCGCGTCGGACTCGGCGATGACAGGTCCCCTTCGCGAGGTGGCACGTCAGGCGTCCGCGGATTCCTGTTTCGACTACGACGTGCAGACGGCGGCGGGCGCGGATGTGCCCGGGCTGCTCACGCAGGGCGCCGCCGCGCCGGATCTCTGGGTCGCCGACTCGCAGGTGCAGGCCCGCCGCGTGACGACCCAGGTGCGTCGTGAACTCGACCTGGTCTCGCCGTCGATCGCATCGACCCCGACCGTCGTCGCCGGCACCGACGTGCCCGAACTGGGTACCTGGGTCGAGGTCATGAAGCTGCCGAATCTGCGGACCGGGAGCCCCGTGGACACCAGCACCGGGGACGCGCCGATCATCGGCGCGCTCGCTGCGGTCGACTCCGGCGAACTGGCCGACGAGGACTTCACCGAGGCGATGACCATCCTCGCCATCCAGCAGAACAACGCGCGTCTGGCCAACGACAACGAGGGCACACGACTCAACCTGGCCAACACGTCCGAGGTGCCGGTGGTCACCACCGAGCAACAGTTCGATCTGTTCATGCGAACCCATCAGGGTTCCCGGCTGACCTCGACGATCCCCGCGGCCGGCACCGTGATGCTCGACTACCCGCTGGTCAACACGGCACCCGCGGCCCGACAGCAGGCGTCCGCCGACGCGGGGGCAGCCCTCGTGGCCGCTCTGGACACCGACGCCGGACGGGCGGCGCTGGCCGACTCGGGATACCGCGACGCCGACGGGAACGGCGTCGGTCAGCCGGTCAAGGAACTCGAGCTGCGCGATCCGTCCTCCGTCGACAAGGCGCTGCGGCAGTGGCAGGTGCTGGGCGTGCCGATCCGTTCGCTCGTCGTGCAGGACACCTCCGGATCGATGGAGACGCCGGCCGGCGGGACCACCCGGGCAGGCCTGCTGATCGACGCCTCGCAGACCGGCCTCAAGCTCTTCCCCAACAACACGATGATCGGCGGCTGGGCGTTCAGCGTGAACAAGGGCGGGCCCGGGCAGGACTGGGAGGAACTCGCCCCGATCCGTCGCCTCGACGCCCGCTCGGGGAGCGGGACGCATCGTGACGCGCTCGGCCGGGCCGTCGAAGAGGGGCTGTCGGACCTCGGTGGCGGTACCGGGCTGTACGACACCACCCTCGCAGCGTTCAAGAAGGTTCAGGACACCTACGACCCGAACTACTCCAACAGCGTCATCATCATGACCGACGGACAGAACGAGGACCCGGACAGCATCACCCTCGACAATCTGCTCGCCGAGCTGAAGCGACTGGAGGATCCCGCCCGGCCGGTGCTGGTACTGACGATCGGTATCTCCGACGACGCGGATTCCGATGCGCTCAAGCAGATCGCGGAGGCCACGGGTGGCACCACCTATGTCGCGGAGAACGCCGCCGACATCCGCACCGTGTTCGTCGACGCCATCCAGGCGAGGGTCGCGGCGGCCGGACGCTAGAAGGCCCGTTTCGGGTGCGCCTGCGCCGTCGCCGGGACTAACGGGCTCGCGATCGGCACAATTGGTGCATGACGTACACAACAATGACGCCCGAGACCCTCGAACCGAGCACTATCACCGACTCCGATTCCCCGCGTCCCGTTCGTCCATCCCGGGGTGCGTCCGCGCTGGCCCGCACCGGCGGGGTGGTCGCGGCCATGGCTGCGGTCGGACTGGTCGTCGGTGCGTGTTCGTCCGACGACTCCGGGTCGGGCGAATCGACCACCGGCACCACAGCTGACAGCTCGGCCGCCACCGAGACCGCCGACGCCGGCTCCGGGGAGTACGAGGACGGTGAGTACACCGCTCGCGGTGAGTACATCTCCCCGGGCGGTCCGCAGAGTGTCGGCGTGACCGTCACGCTGTCGAACTCGGTCATCACCGCGGTGTCGGTGGACACCAGCCAGACCAAGGGCCCGTCGCTGGAGTACCAGGGCAAGTTCGCCGGCGGGATCTCCGATGTCGTGGTGGGCAAGAACATCGACGAGATCGAGGTGGACAAGGTGTCCGGCTCGTCGCTCACCTCCGGCGGTTTCAACGAGGCGATCACACAGATCAAGGAAGAGGCCCAGGCCTGACCTCCCTTGCCGCGGCCCATCATTGGGCCTTCGACGCGATCGGCACCCGGTGGACGATCAGCACTCCGGAGCCGCTGCCCGCCGATGTGGTCGACGCGGTGCACGCCGAGATCGATCGGATCGACCGGGCCTGGTCCCGGTTCCGGGACGATTCGATGGTCGCGCAGATGGCCAGCCAGGTGGGGCGATATCCGATCGCCGAGTCCGACCAGCCGCTCGTCGACTGGTACCGCCGTCTCTACGATCTCACCGGTGGTGCCGTGTCGCCGCTGGTGGGTCAGACCCTCGCCGATGCCGGCTACGACGCTGCCTACACCCTGCGCGCGTCCGCCCGGGTGCCGGTGGCTCCGGCCTGGGATGCGGTGATCGGTGAGCACGTGGGTGCGCTGGAGATCCGCGAACCCGCATTGCTCGACGTCGGCGCTGCCGGAAAGGGCTTCGCGGTGGACCGGGTGGCGGAGATCGTCGGCAGCAGCGTCGACGACTTCGTGATCGACGCGGGTGGCGACATGGTGATCTCGCCACGCTCCCGCGGACTGCGGGTGGCGCTGGAGCACCCGTTGGACACGACGAAGGCGATCGGCGTGGTATCCGTCGCGGATGGCGCGATCTGCGCGTCGGCGAGCAACCGCCGGGTATGGGCGGACTGGCATCACATCGTCGATCCGCGCACCGCCTCGCCCGCGCGAGAAGTGCTGGCCACGTGGGTGATCGCACCGTCGGCGATGGAGGCCGACGGGCTGGCAACGGCGTTGTTCTTCACGCCCGCGGCGTTCTTGCGCGGCGACTTCGACCACCACCGTGAGGGCTTCCATCACGTGACCATCCGACGCAACGGGAGTGTCGAGCACACCGCGATCCCCGGATTGGAGTTGTTCCTGTGACAACGGTTGTCCCACGGCTGCTCTCGCCGATCGACGCCGCGCGCAGACACCTGACCCCGTATCGAGCTGTCCTGTGCGGGTTGGTGGTGTTGGCGGCGGCCGCTTTCGTGGTGTCTGCGACCGATTCCGAGTTCGGTTACGGGCCCGACGAACTCGCAGTCTGGCTCGTGATGGCGGTCGGTGTGAGCGCTGCGGTGAGCTATCTGTGCGCGGGTGTGTTACGTGTGCCGCCGAACTCGGATTCGTGGCTCATCACCGGCCTGATCCTGTTCTTCGTCCTGCCCGGCGGCTCCGAGGACACTGCGGTGGCCACCGTCGCGGTGGGTGCCGCCATCGCCGCGGCGTCGAAATACGTTCTCGCGTGGCGTCGTCGGCTGTTCGTCAATCCCGCGGTTGCGGGTGCGATCGGGTGCTATGCGCTGGCCTACGCCGGTGTCGAGGGCATCAGTTTCCCGTTCTGGTGGGTGGCCGCCGAACCGCTGCTCGTCCCGATGATCGTGGTCGGTGCGGTGGTCGTGACCCTGATCCGCGAATGGCGGTTGGCTCTGGTGTTCATCGCCGCCTCGCTGTTGACGATCGGTGTCGTCGAACTGTTCCGGGGTGGACAAGACCTGTCGACGTGGATCGTGTCGAGTCCCATGCTGTTCGTGGCCGCCATCATGCTGCCCGAGCCACTCACCTCACCTGCCACCGAGCTGCACCGGCTCGTCTACGCGGCGCTGGTGGGTGTGCTCATGCACTGTCAGTACACGATCGCGATCACCGATTCGTACACGCTGGCTTTCGTGCCCGAGGTCGCGCTGCTCGTCGGATGTCTGTACGCCTTCGTCGTGCGACTGGTCACCGGGACCGCCCGCCGTGTGCCACTCGACCTGGTGACCATTCCGGTCGCTGACCGGACCTATGCGGTGCGCGGCGAACCGGTTGGTGGCGCGGCGTCGTTCCGGGCGGGTCAGTGGTCGAGTGTCAGCGTGCCGCGGTGGTCGGCGCCGGTGTGGGTGGGTTCGCGGCGGGTCTTCTCGTTCGTGTCCGCACCACGTCAGCAACCGGTGGAGTTCGGTTTCACAGCTGCCACGAAGCCGTCCGCCTACAAGGCGGCGCTGGTCGAGGGAACCGCGCGCCGCGCCTACGTCGACGAGGTCGGTGGCGACTTCGTTCTGCCGCGGACTTTTCCGTCGAGGGGCTCGGTCGTGCTGATCGCGTCCGGGATCGGGATCACGCCGTTCGTGTCGATGGTCCGGGACGTGCTGCAGTCGCAGGCGGCCGGTGATCTGTCGGGACTGACCGTCGTGCACGTCCTTCGGGACCGCGGACGGGTTGTCTATGCCGATGATCTGGAGAGTGCCCGGGCAGCGGGAGCACGCGTGGTGACCGTCGAGGCGCCCGAACTCGCCGACGGGATCGACGATCCGGCCCGGCTCGCCGAACTGGTCGGCCCGGGCGCGCTCGGCACACACTATTACGTGTCGGGCGCACCGGCGTTCGTCGAACGGACCTCGGCGGCGGTCCGCAGCCTCGACGGCTCCACGAGAACACGTCCGTGGCGTGTTCACACCGACTCGTTCTCCGGGTACTGAGCTGTCCCATGTCGTTTGAATACCCCTGCGAGATAGTGACGTTCGTGGTCTCGCCGAAACACGCCTACTTCGGTAGGCCCAAGGACGGTCCGGCCGACGAGGTCGAGACCCGCACGCCTGATTCCGTGGAGGTGGTCGCCGACAGAGGTATTCGCGGTGACCGCTTCTACGGGGTCCGGGCTCATACCGAGGCGGCGGTGACGTTTCTGGCACTCGAATCCTGGGTTGCCGCAGCCGGGGACGTCGATCCCGTTCTGGCTCGGCGCAACATCGTCGTGCGCGGTCTCGAGCTCGATCCGCTGCGGGGCCGCGAGTTCGAGCTGAGCACCGGGTCGGGTCCGATCCGGTTTCGCGGCGGCCGGCCCGCGCATCCGTGCTCCTGGATGGACACCGTCGCCGGGGACGGGGTGCGTAAGGCGCTGATCGGACGTGGCGGATTGCGAACGCAACCGCTGACATCGGGAACGCTGACTGTCGGAGCTGCGGTGCTCGTCACCGACGTCGAACTCGACGCTGCTCGCGCTGCCGATCAGGTGCGGCGGGCGCAGCCGCTGTAGCCGTTGTCACGACTGCCGCACCCGAGAAACTCGACGCACACTCAACGAAAAACGATGCACGGTCGACGTAGGTCAGGGGCGCTCATCCGCGCAGCGCTCGAAGGAAGAACACGAGGTTGGCCGGTCGTTCGGCGAGGCGTCGGACGAGGTAGCCGTACCACTGCTCGCCGTAGGGGAGGTACACGCGGACCCGGGCGCCGGTGGTGGCGAGGCGACGCTGTTCGTCGACGCGGATGCCGTACAGCATCTGGTGTTCCCAGCTGTCCGGGGTTCGTCCGAATTCGCCGGCGAGGATGGTCGCGGCGTCGATCATCGTGGGGTCGTGAGTGGCGACCATCGGGTATCCGGGCCCCTTCATCAGCGTCCGCAGGCAGCGCAGGTAGTTGTCGTCGACCTGTCGACGCTCGGTGAAGGCGACCGCCGCCGGTTCGGCGTAGGCGCCCTTGCACAATCGGATTCGGGCTCCCGACGACGCGAACTCGGCGCAGTCGTCCTCGGTGCGTCGAAGACAGGCCTGCAAGACGGTCCCGGTGTCGGGGAAGTCGTCCCGCAGTGATCGCACGATCGTCAGCCGCTGGTCGACGGTGGTGTGGTTCTCGGCGTCGACGGTGACGAGGATGCCCAGACTGTCGGCAGCCTCGACGATCCGCCGCGCGTTCTCCGCGGCGATCTTCGCCCCGTGCTCCGGCAGGCCCAGGCCGAGTGCGGTGAGTTTCAGGGACACCTCCAGCGACCCGAACGATGCCGGGCGGAAGCTCGACATCGATTCCAGCAGTTCGAGGTACGCAACAACGGTGGCTTCGGCCTGGGATTCGTCGAGGGTGTCCTCGCTCAGGAAGTCGACGGTGACGGCGAGTCCGTCGTCGAGTTCGTCTCCGACGGCGGTCATGGCGGCGTCGAGCGATTCGCCCGGCACGAACCTGCGGACCACTCGCTCGGTCACCGGCCACCGCTGGGACGCGTTCTCGATTCGTTCGCTGCGTGACGCCGCGACGATCGCGGGCCGCAGCACGGTGTCGAAGACGGGGCCCATCAGATACCCGTCCAGTCGGCCACCATGTGCGGGTAGGTCGATGTGGTCGGCGGGGTGAAGGTCTCCTTGATCGTCCGGGTCGAGGTCCAGCGCATCAGGTTCTGCTTCGAGCCGGCCTTGTCGTTGGTGCCCGACGCCCGGCCCCCGCCGAAGGGCTGCTGTCCGACCACCGCACCGGTCGGTTTGTCGTTGACATAGAAGTTCCCGGCGGCATTGCGCAGACGGTCGGACGCCGATGCGACGGCCGCGACGTCGGTGGCCATGATCGAGCCGGTCAGGGCATACTGTGCCGTCGAATCAACCAGCCCGAGAATGGCATCGAACTGCGCATCGTCGTAGACGTGCACGGCGAGGATCGGCCCGAAGTACTCGGTGGCGAACGCCTCATCGGTCGGATCGTCGGACAGCAGCACCGTGGGCCGCACGAAGAATCCGTCGGTGTCGTCGCAGTCGCCTCCCACCGCGACGGTCAGCGATGCCGACGACTTGGCCCGGTCGATGGCCGTGACCTGTTTGTCGAAGGCGCGTCGATCGATCACCGCACCGCCGAAGTTCGTCAGGTCGCGAACGTCTCCATACGCCAGGTCGGCGGCTTCCCCGAGGAACTCGTCGCCCATCCGGTCCCACACAGATCTCGCGATGTAGGCCCGCGATGCCGCCGAACACTTCTGGCCCTGATATTCGAAGGCGCCACGGGTCAATGCAGTTCGGAGGGCGTGCGGTTCGGCCGAGGCATGCGCGACGATGAAATCCTTGCCACCGGTCTCGCCGACGAGTCGCGGATAGTTCCGGTAGTGCTCGATGTTGGCCCCCACCTCACGCCACAGGTACCGGAACGTCCTCGTCGACCCGGTGAAGTGGATGCCGGCCAGATCGGGGTCGGAGAGCACCACATCCGAGACGGCCACGCCGTCGCCGTGGACGAGGTTGATCACACCGGGTGGCAAGCCCGCCGCCTCGAGCAGTGCCATGATCAGCTGTGCCGAATATGCCTGGGTGGGAGAGGGTTTCCACACCACGGTATTGCCCATCAGGACCGGTGCCGTGGGCAGGTTCGCGGCTATGGCGGTGAAGTTGAACGGGGTCACGGCGTAGACGAAACCGTCCAGCGGGCGATGGTCGAGCCGATTCCACACGCCCGGTGACGATTCCGGTTGCTCGGCGAGGATCTCGCGGGCGAAGGTCACGTTGAACCGCCAGAAGTCGACGAGTTCGCACGGGGCGTCGATCTCCGCCTGCTGCACCGACTTCGACTGACCGAGCATCGTCGCGGCCGCGATCCGCTCGCGCCACGGCCCGGCGAGCAGTTCGGCGGCGCGCAGGATGACGGCCGCTCGGTCGTCGAAGCTCGTATGTGCCCAGTCGGCGGCAGCGGCCCGCGCGGCGTCGACAGCAGCCCGGGCGTCGTCATGCGTGGCGTTGGTGATGAAGCCGAGGACCTCGCGGTGCGCGTGGGGTTGGACGACGTCGATCGGTTCGCCCTGCCCGAGGCTCAAGTGGCCTCCGATGATGTGGGGGAACTCGCGCCGGCCGGCATGCGACTGCCGAGTCAACTCGTCGACGATGCGCGCGCGTTCGGGGGAACCGGGGGCATAGGTGTGGACGGGCTCATTGGCCGGTCGAGGGGGAGTGGTGATGGCATCCATGGATTCAGTGCATCGTGCCGCTCGTCCCCGCGATATGGCCGGTCGGCAAAGCGGGTCGCCGTATTGTTGTCGATATGGACAAGCCGGCGGGTATCGCACTCGGACGGCTGGTCCTGGCCCTCGATCAGACTCTCGCGACACTCGTCTCGTCTCCGCGAGGGCTCGACGCGCCGGTGGCGACGCTGGCGATGGTCGACACCGACGACATCCGCTACGGACTCGGACATGCCGCGCGATCGGCCGACCTGTTTCTTCTCGTCGGATTGGCCGACGAGGCCGGTGTCGAATGGCTCGGCGGCCTCGGTGCACACCGCCCGGTAGCCGTGCTGAGCAAGCAACCGACACCGACGCTGATCGGCCTCGCCGAACGGCTGGGGATCGCGGTCATCGCCATCGACCCGCACGCGCGCTGGGAGCGCATCTACAACCTCGTCACCCGGGTGCTCGAGGCCGGACGCCCCGCGACCGGGGACGGCGAGTCCATGGAGTCGGGAAGCACCGGCGACCTCTTCGAGCTCGCGGCTGAGGTGGCCCGGCGGACCGGTGGCCTGGTGAGCATCGAGGACGAGCACGCGCACGTCCTGGCCTACAGCTCCGCGGGCGAGGAGGCCGACGAGTTGCGGAGACTGTCCATCCTGGGGCGCGAGGGGCCGCCGGAGATGCTCGCCTGGTTGCGGGAGTGGGGTGTGATGGACGCGGTGCGGAGGTCCCCGGGCGTCGTGATGGTCGACGCCCGGGCCGACCTCGGATTGCGGCCGCGGCGCGCGGTGGCCATCCGGCCGGCATCGGTCCGCGAGGGTGGTCCCGGCGACGTCCCGCTGGGCGTCATCTGGCTCCAGGAGCGATCGCGTCCGCCGGCCCGCGACACCGACGAGGTCCTCGTCGGCGCCGCGGCGGTTGCGGCACGGGTGATCTCCCGACGTCGTTCCGCCGGCTCCGACCACGATGAGCGGGTTCGGCGACTCCTCGGGGTGGGCGGCGACCCGGTCGACACAGATCACCTCGCCGCCGAACTCGGCATCGCGCCGACGGCCACCGTGACGATCGTTGGCCTCGCGACACCCGACGGTATCCGCGCGGGACAGGTGTCGGCACTCATGCTGCACGCCAGCGCATTGAGCCCGCTCTCGGTGACGGTGACCATCGGTGACCGCGCCTACGTGGTGTTGCCCGGCGTCGCGCTCGACGATGCCGTCACCTGGGCGCGAGTCTCCGTCGACGCCGCCGACCGCCAGTTCGCGGTGCCGGTGCGTGCCGTGGTCGCCGGGCCCGACAAGATCTCCACCGCAACCGATCTGCGCCGGTCGATCGACCGGGTCCTCGATGCCGCCGAGCGGGAAGCCGAGCTGATCGACGATGTCACCACCGTCGAGCGATCCCGCACCGGTGTGCTGCTCGGTGAGATCGTCGGATTGCTCTCGGAGAAC
The DNA here is from genome assembly GCF_042743165.1 of Gordonia sp. NPDC058843. Taxonomy (NCBI): domain Bacteria; kingdom Bacillati; phylum Actinomycetota; class Actinomycetes; order Mycobacteriales; family Gordoniaceae; genus Gordonia; species Gordonia sp. NPDC058843. The sequence goes on along the minus strand of NZ_JBHYNC010000041.1, from coordinate 21,612 downwards.
CCGGATCTCGTCGACAGTCGGGTCGTCGGACTCGCAGATCTCGACGCCCGCAGCGGCAGCGCGTTCACGGCGTCGCTGCGCGCCTACCTCGACCACTTCGGTGATGTCCGTGCGGCGGCCGCCTCGCTGCACGTCCACCCGAACACCTTGCGCTACCGCATACGTCGAATCCAAGCCCTCACCGGAATGGACCTCGACGAACCGGCGACGCGGCTCGTGGTTGCGCTGTCACTGCGCGTTCGCTGGGTGCCGGGACGTCCGCCGGACTGAGTGCGACACCGACCCGCGCATCCGATGGGTACCGTGGCGTCCATGCCCTCATCGTCGAAGTCCCTCTCCGACCTGGCAGGCTCGCGGGTCGTCGTCACCGGTGCGACCAACGGTATCGGGATGGCCACCGCGCGCTCGCTCGCCCGGGCCGGTGCTCGGGTGGTGCTGGCCGCCCGCGACACCGAGCTCGGCGCACGTCGCGCGCGAGAGTTCGGTGGTGACTGCGAGGTGCTACAGCTCGATCTCGCCGACCTCACCTCGGTGCGGGCATTCGTCGGCGAACTCGACGGTCCGATCGATGTGCTCATCAACAACGCCGGGATGTTTCCCCACCAGCGCAGGACGACGCGGGACGGTTTCGAACTCGGTATGGGCACCAATTTTCTCGGGCCGTTCGCACTGACCAATCTGCTCCTGCCGCGTATCACCCGGCAGATCGTGACGGTGGGCTCCGAGGGGCATCGCCGCGCGCGCATCGATCCCGCCGATCTCGACTACCGACGCACACGCTGGTCGTCACCGCGGGCCTACACCGCCTCCAAACTCGCGGTGATGCTGTGGGGCCTGGAACTCGACCGACGGTTGCGCGACGGCGGGTCGCCGGTGTCCTCGATGCTCACCGACCCGGGTTGGGCCGCGTCGAACATCTCGAACAAGCCCGGCCTGGGAGTCCTGCATCAGGCGGCCAAGGGGCTGGCGGGAGTGGTCGGCAACGATCTCGACGCCGGCGCGGCACCCACGCTGCACTGTCTGACCGAACCGATCCCGCCGGGCAGCTACGTGGGGGTCGACGGCCCGTGGGGACTGCGCGGCCGGCCCGTGCTGTCGGGGCGGGCCCGAACGGCGTGCGACTACGATGTGGCCGGCCGGCTGTGGACCGAGGCCGAGATTCTCACGGGCACCCGGTGGCCACTGGGGGTGTCACCCGCCGGGTGACGAGCAGCCGCTCGATGTCGATCCGTCTACAGCCGGAACCCTCCGGCCGAACGGGCGGACGGGACCACCAGGCCGACCCCGTCGGCCACGACGTGTCCTCTCCACCCGGTCAGTCGTCGCCGAGATGTCCGCTGAGGCGTCGATGGCGCTCGGCGCTGTGGTCGTCGAGCCCGACGATGGTCGCGGTCTTGCCCTTGGCTGCGTACTTGGTGGTGACGGCATCGAGCGTGGCGACCGTCGACGCATCCCAGATGTGTGCGCCGCTCATGTCGATCACGACGTTGTCCGGGTCACCGACGTAGTCGAACTGGTAGACGAGATCGTTGCTGGACGCGAAGAACAGCTCGCCCCGAACGGCATAGACGCGGGTCCCGGGGTCGGGGTCGGCGACATCGACCACCTCGGTGACATGTGCGACCCGGCGCGCGAACAGCACCATCGCGGTGAGGACGCCCACGATGACGCCGTATGCGAGGTTGTGGGTGGCCACGGTCACGACGACGGTCGCGAGCATCACCGCTGTCTCGCTCTTCGGCATGCGGCGCAAGGTCTTCGGGTTGACGCTGTGCCAATCCAGAGTGCCCACCGACACCATGATCATGACGGCGACGAGCGCGGCCATGGGGATCAGGGCGACGATGTCGCCGAGCCCGACGACCAGCACGAGCAGGAAGAGGCCGGCGAGGAACGTCGAGATGCGGGTGCGGGCCCGGGATTCCTTCACGTTGATCATCGTCTGGCCGATCATCGCGCACCCGCCCATGCCACCGAACAATCCGGTCACGATGTTGGCGATTCCCTGACCGGTCGCCTCCCGCGTCTTGTCGGAGTGGGTGTCGGTGAGGTCGTCGACCAGTTTCGCGGTCATCAACGACTCGAGCAGCCCCACGAGGGCCATGGTGAATGCGTAGGGGGCGATGACGGTCAGCGTGTCCCAGTTCAGCGGGACGTCGGGAAAGATCAGGCTGGGCAGGCTGTCCGGCAGTTCGCCCTCGTCGCCGACGTCGGGGACCGAGAACCCGACGGCGAGAGTGACCGCGGTGAGCAGCACGATCGCCACGAGGGGCGACGGGATCACCGAGGTGAGCTTCGGCAGGCCGACGATGATGGCGACCCCGACCGCGACGAGTGGATAGACCAGCCACGGGACGCCGAGCAGGTGGGGGAGCTGGGCGGTGAAGATCAGGATGGCCAGAGCGTTGACGAAACCGACCATCACGCTGCGCGGGATGAAGCGCATCAATCGAGCGACCCCCAGCGCGCCGAGCGCGATCTGGATGACACCGGCGAGGAGGACGGCGGCGATCAGGTGATCCAGACCATGGCTGGCGACCAGTGGTGCGACGACCAGTGCCACGGCACCGGTGGCCGCTGAGATCATCGCCGGACGGCCGCCGACGATTGCGATCGTCACCGCCATCGTGAACGAAGCGAACAGGCCCACCCGAGGGTCGACGCCGGCGATGATCGAGAACGAGATCGCCTCGGGGATGAGCGCGAGTGCGACCACGAGCCCGGCGAGAACCTCGGTGCGCAACCTTCGCGGGGAGCGCAGAGTGGACAACACCGACTGTTGTCGGGCAGGCGTCAGCACCTCGGCAGTCACGGCGGCTCCAACTTCGCGAGCGATCAAGAACGATTGTCGCGCAGAGGGTTACACGCCTCGCCGGATCGTCGGCGACGATGACTGCCGCGGCCGGTCCTACGGACGCGGCACACTCTACCCGCACGGGATGGTGGATGTGCAAACGGGCGAGGCGCACCGGTGGGACGCCGTGGCCGCCACGCCGGCCACACTCCCCCACGACGTACGCGGGGGAGTGTGGCCGGCGTGTGGGTCTAGAGGATCGTGAGCATTTCGTTGTAGGTCGGCAGCGGCCACAGATCGTCGGCGACGATGGATTCGAGGGTGTCGGCGACTTCACGGACTGCGGCCATGGCCGGGATCAGCGTCTCCAGCGCGTATTTCGACTCCACGAAGGTGGACTCACCGTGCATCCCGGCGATACCGGCATCCAGTGCTGCCAACCCCTCGTGCAGAGTGCCGATCAGTCCGGTCAGTTCCTCGAGCAGCGGTGTGGGAGCGTCGATGCCGGCCATCTTGAGCGACGCCGCGGTCCCCGCGAGCTCGCCCTGGTAGCGGATCGCGGCGGGCATGATCATCGTTTTGGCGATCTCGGCGGTCTCCTTGGCCTCGACGAGGAGGGTCAGCGCGTAGTACTCGAAGATGACGTCCTCGCGGGCCTCGAGTTCGCGTGCCGACAGCACGCCGTACTTCTCGAAGATCTCGACGACCTCCGGTGAGGTGTACTCCGTCACCGCGTCGACCGTCGTCCGCAGGTTCTTCAGGCCGCGGGCTGCGGCCTCCTCCTGCCATTCGTCGGAGTAGCCGTTGCCGTTGAAGATGACCGCGCCGTGGGTGTTGACGATGTCCTGCAGCACCTTCTGGACGGCGTCGGCGAGCTCCGACCCATCGGCGAGGAGTTTCTCGAGGTCCGCGGCGATGTGGTCGATGGAGTCGGCGAGGATCGTGTTGATGGCGACCATCGGATCCGAGATCGACTGGTTGGAACCCGGTGCGCGGTACTCGAACCGGTTGCCGGTGAATGCGAACGGGCTGGTGCGGTTGCGATCACCCGGATCGGCCTTGAGGGGCGGGAGCGTGTCGACGCCGAGTTCGATGACTCCCGCGGCCTTGGACCCGGTGGCGCCGCCCTTGGCGATCTGCTCGAACACGTCCATCAGCTGTTCGCCGAGGAAGATCGAGATGATCGCGGGCGGGGCCTCGTTGGCGCCGAGACGATGGTCGTTCGACGCCGACGCGACCGCCGCTCGCAGGAGCCCGCCGTAGAGGTGTACCGAGCGGATGATCGCTCCGCAGAAGGTCAAGAACTGCATGTTCTCGTGCGGGGTGTCCCCGGGATTCAGCAGGTTGCCCTGGTTGGCGTTGCCCAGTGAGAAGTTGACGTGCTTGCCCGAACCGTTCACTCCGGAGAACGGCTTCTCGTGCAGCAGGCACTTCATGCCGTACTTCTCGGCGACGGCCTTCATCGTGGTCATCATCAGCTGCTGATGGTCGTGGGCGAGGACCGACCGTTCGAAGACCGGTGCGATCTCGAACTGCCCGGGCGCGACCTCGTTGTGCCGTGTCTTCGCCGGGATGCCCTGTTTGAACAACTCGCGGTCGAGTTCGATCATGAACGACAGCACGCGCTCCGGGATGGCGCCGAAGTAGTGGTCGTCGAACTCCTGGCCCTTCGACGGTGCCGCGCCGAACAGGGTCCGGTTGCAGGTCATGAGATCCGGTCGCGCGTAGAAGAAGTGTTCGTCGATCAGGAAGTACTCCTGCTCGGCGCCGGCGTAGGAGACGACGGTGTCGACGTCGTCGTGACCGAACAGCCGGAGCAGTCGCATCGCCTGCTTGCTCATCGCCTGCTGACTGCGCAGCAGCGGGGTCTTCTTGTCGAGGGCCTCACCGGTCCACGAGATGAAGATCGTCGGAATGCAGAGGGTGTTGCCGTTCGGGTTCTCCAGGAGGTAGGCGGGACTCGTGACATCCCAGCCCGTGTAGCCGCGGGCCTCGAACGTCCCGCGCAGGCCGCCGTTGGGGAAACTCGACGCGTCGGGCTCGCCCTGCATCAGGGTCTTGCCCGCGAACTCGGCGAGCGATGCACCGGTGGAATCGGGTTCGAGGAACGAGTCGTGCTTCTCGGCGGTGAATCCGGTGAGTGGATAGAAGACGTGGGCGTAATGGGTGGCACCCCGCTCGATGGCCCAGTCCTTCATCGCCACCGCGACGTAGTCGGCGAGGGTGGGGTCGAGCGCACAGCCGGTGTCGACGGTCGCGGCGACCGCCTTGAACACGTGCTTCGGCAACCGCTTCTTCATGACCGAGAGGCTGAACACGTTGCGCCCGAACGTATCTGCCAGCGGCTCGGTGAAGCCGGGTGCGGACACGTCGTAGGTCGTCACGGCCTCGATCGCCTGACGGCGGGACATGCTGCCACTCATGGTTACTCCTGGATGATCTCGGCCCCCACGTGCGCGGGGGTCGCACGACGACGTCGCTACGCCGTTGTCGCAGATGCGAGCGATTCGACGCTATGAGCTGGGTGTATGCGTCCGATTGCACCCATGTGACGCTGAGGAAAACTAGTGATCGGGAGACCGGTTGACGCAGTGTCGTTCCCGAGGCCCGCGAGCGGGACGGTCAGCGCAGCGTCGCGTCGTCTCCCATGACCGCTCCCTCGCGACGCGGGTCGGCTCCGCCGATCCACCCGCCGTCCTGTCGCAGCAGCGCGCTGAGCCCGCTCGACTGCTCCTCCACGGACACCTCGGCGCCGCGTTCCCGCAGTCCTCGGACGAGAGGATCCTCCGCCCCGTCGTCGGTGGTGTCGACGAGGGGATGTTCGCCGCCGACGTTCGAGGTCGGGGTGTTGGCGGAGCCGAAGTCGATCATCGACACGGCTTGCTGGGGATCGAGCCCCCAGTCCAGCATGCCGACGATCGTCTTGATCACGAACTGGATGATCACCGACCCGCCGGGGGAGCCCAGAGCTGCGACCACCTCGGCCGGGGCTCCGTCGGCGCCGGGCTGCATGATCAGGGTCGGCGCCATCGACGATCGTGGTCGCTTGCCCGGCGAGACCCGGTTGGCGAGCAGGACACCGTTCTCGTCGCGGGCTTCCGCCGAGAAGTCCGTCAGCTCGTTGTTGAGCAGGAACCCGTCGACCATGTGGTAACTGCCGAAGGCGGATTCGATGGTGGTCGTCATCGTGGCGACGTTGCCGTAGCGGTCGGCGACCGTGATGTGACTGGTCCCGTGTTCGGTACCCGGGTACGACCCCAGGGGCACCGGTCCGAGGTCGCCCGCGGGTGCCTCGCCGAGCGAGGAATCGGGTGTGATGAGTGCCGCGCGCGACCGGAGATACGCCGGGTCGAGGATGGTCGCAACCCCGCGCCCGGGCAGGGGGACGAAGTCGGGGTCGGCCACGTACTTGTCGCGATCGGCGTAGGCGAGGCGCTCGGCCTCGGTGATGAGATGCACGGCGGCCGGATCCGGACGCCCGCCGTCGGCGTCGACGTCGGTCGGCGGCATCGACGGAAGGTCGAAGTTCTCCAGGATGCCGAGCGCGGACGCGACGGCGATCCCACCCGACGACGGTCCGGGCATGGCCACGATCTCGCGTCCGCGATAGGTCGTGACGACCGGATCCCGGGCGATCGCACGGTAATCACGAAGGTCCTCGACCGTCATGAGGCTCGGCGTCATCCCACCGGCGGTGCTGCCGGCCTCGGCGACGATGGCCTCGGCGATCGGCCCGTCGTACATGGCCCCGGCCCCGTCGGCGGCCAGCGTGCCGAGCGTCTTCGCGTACGCCGGGTTGACCAACCGGGTTCCGGCCGGTTTCGCGGTGCCGTCGCCCGTGAGGAAGTAGGCGCGGGCCTCCTCGTCGACAGCGAGCTCGGCCGCCGAGGCGGCGATCGCGGTCGCGAGTCGCGGGCTGATCTCGAAACCGTTGTCGGCCAGCTGTACTGCGGGACCGAACAGGTCGCGCCACGACTGCTCGCCGAACTCGCCGTGGACCATCTCCAGCATTCGCAGCGCGCCCGGCACGCCGATGGACCGGCCCGAGGCCCGGGCGCTCGGTACGGGCGGTGCGGGGTCGGTGGGACTGATCCGGGTCAGGTAGGTCTCGGTGGCGGCGGCCGGCGCGGTCTCTCGCCCGTCGAACGCGCGCACCGTTTTCGACGTCGCGTCGTAGTACAGGGCGAAGGCGCCGCCGCCGATGCCCGAGGACTGCGGCTCGACGAGACCGAGCACCAGCTGCGCGGTGACCAGGGCGTCGGCGGCCGTACCGCCGTCGCGCAGGACCTCGCATGCCGCGCCGGTGGCCAGGGGATTGGCGGTCGCAGCGGCGAAGGTCCCGGTGGTGACGGGTCGCATGCCGGTTCGGTAACCGGACGCGACCTCGGGCCGCGTGGCGATGTCGGTGGGGGCCCCGGACTCATCACCCCGGGCGGCGATCATCTCCCCGTTGGGGATCTCGGCGCACGTGACCGACCCGGCAGTCGGCTCGTCGGCGCCGCCGCCGCACGAGGTGAGCACGAGAGCGGTGGCCATCAGGCCGGCTACCAGTCGTACCATCACCCCACGCTATGTCGTCCACGGCTGCCGCGTGCGGTCCACGCGAACTCACGCGTGTCGAATCTCCCACCATGCGATCGCCGTGGTCGCGGACCGCTGTGCTCTGTCCCTGTCGTCACCCATCCCGACCAGGTGGTTGACCGCCATCGAGGCGAGAACATCGGTGACGGGATGCGGAAACCGTGTGAAGTGTCCGGCGATCTCGAGGGTGACGAACCCGTGCACAGCGCTCCATAGTTCAGCGGCCACCACGTACCCGTCGACGATCGTGATGCGCCCGGCGCGAACGAGTCTGTGACAGGCGTCGGCGAACACGGTGTAAGCGTCGACAAACGCCGCGACCGGTCCGTCCTTCGGTGCATCGGCCACGTAGCGATACGTCCCCCGGGTCGACAGGCCGAACATCATGTCGTACAGATGAGGGTTGCGCTGCGCCAATTCGCGACAGGCCAATGCCATCGCGAACAACTGGGCGCCCGGGTCGGGATCGGCGTTCGAAGCGTTCTCGAGGGCGGCCTTCAGTGCGCGGTATCCGGTACCGACGACGGCTTCCAACAACTCGCGCACCCCACCGAAATGGTGATACACCGCGACGGTGGATACGCCCGTTACATCGGCGATTCGACGGACTTTGATCTCAGCGGGCCCCGCGTCGGCCAGCAACCTGATGGTGGCCCCGATGAGCCGATCGCGGACGGACTCCGACCGGGGTTCTCCGGTGAATGTGTCGTACTCGTCGCTCATGACGTCATGCTCTCACGTTCACGAGCGCGCTGTCTGGTCGGCGTTAGAAGCGAAATCGATTGCAGCCGTGGTATAACTTCGTTATGCCATCCGTTGGGACGCCATCCCGTCACAGATTCGGCAAAGGCGTGGTACTGGCTGTGCTCTGCAGCGCGGTCTTCGTGGTCAACGTGTCGACGACGATCGTGAACATCGCCCTCCCGTCGCTTGTCACAGACCTCGGCGCCTCGACGCGCGAGCTCCTCTGGATCGTGGACGCGTTCAACCTGGCGTTTGCGACGCTGGTGTTGGCCGCCGGGTCACTCAGCGACCGATTCGGTCGTCGGCGGTTCCTCATCGGTGGCCTGGCATTGTTTCTGGTGAGCTCGGTGGCCGGTGCGTGGAGTCAGGAACCCGACACGCTGATCGCCTGGCGTGCGCTCGGGGGTGTCGCGGCGGCGGTTGTCTATCCGGTGACACTGTCCATCCTGACCAATGTGTTCACCGAACGCACCGAACGAGTCAAGGCGATCGGGCTATGGGGCGCGGCGACGGGAATGTCGGTGGCGGTCGGGCCCGTCGTGGGCGGCGCGCTGCTCGAAACCTTCTGGTGGGGTTCGATTCTGCTGTTCCTGGGCGCAGCCGCGCTGGTGACACTCGTCGCCGCCTGCTGGGTTGTGCCGGATTCACGCGACCCGGCAACGCCCCCGCTGGATGTCGGCGGATTGCTGCTGTCGATGATCGCTCTCGGTGTGCTCGTCTACACGATCATCGAAGCGCCCGACCATGGTTGGGCGTCGGCGCCGACCATCACAGGCTTCGTTCTCGCGCTGGTCGCGCTCGCGGTCTTCGCCGCCAAGGAGTTTCGTACCCGATATCCGATGCTCGACGTCCGGCTCTTCGGCAACCTGCGGTTCACTGCCGCGAGCGGTGCAATCACCGCGGCCTTCTTCGCGCTCTTCGGGTTCATCTTCCTCGTCACCCAGTATTTCCAGTTCGTCCGCGACTACGGAGCGCTCGAGACCGGAGTACGGATGCTTCCGGTGGCGGGAACGATCGCCGTGTCGTCGCTGATCGGTCCACGCCTGGCAGTTCGGGTTGGTTCGAAGGTCGTGGTCGCGCTCGGACTGCTCTCGCTGAGCGCCGGGTTCGTCTGGGCGGCGACGATGGGCGTGGGTACCGGCTACCACGAGATCGTCGGTACGATGATCTTCCTGGGCACCGGCATGGGGCTCACCAGCGCACCCGCGACAGAGGCGATCATGGGTGTGGTCTCGCCGGACAAGGCGGGGATGGGGTCGGCAGTCAACGACGCGACCCGTGAACTGGGTGGAACTCTCGGAGTGGCGGTGATCGGATCGATCGCGTTGTCGGTGTATCGAGACCGGCTCGACTCTGCTCAGATTCCTGAACCTGTCGCCGAACCCGCACGTGAGTCCGTCGGTGCCGCGCTCGAGATATCCCGGGCGGCCGGGGCGACGCTCGGGGACGCGGCCACAGGCCTCGCAGAGGCGGCTAGGTCGGGATTCATGGACGGCTTCTCCACCGGCTGCCTGGTGGCCGGTGCGGTCACCGCGGTGGCGGCGGTTCTCACGTTGATCTATCTTCCCGCGCACCCCGGCGAACCGGCCTCGAAGTCAGGCCCGCACGGTGTCGCGCAGGCCCCGGCCCCCGCCGACCGCATAGGCTCGAGGGGAAACGGGCCGGACGTCTGAACGGACCGGCACAAGCGACGAACGGGGATCAGCGTGGGAGTGGTACGGCATCAGGCGATAATCGACGGGCCGCGCGACAAGGTCTTCAGCTATGTCGACGGATACGAGAACGTCAGTGAGTACCTCTTCGGGGTCACCCGCTTCGAGCCCACCACCGAGCAGACGAGCGGACTGGGTGCGGAGTTCGCGGTCTCGATCGACGTCGGTCCCAAGACGCTGAAGTCGGTCGTCAAATGCACCGAGTACGTCGAGAACGAGCTCATCACGCTGGAGGCGATCGAGGGTTTCGCGGCGAACACCACGTGGCGATTCGCCGACGCCGACGGCGGCTCGGCAACCGATATGAACGTCGAGGTCAATTACACGTTGCCGGGCGGGATGGCGGGCAAACTTCTCGGCAAGGTCGTGGGACCGTTTGCGGCACAGGCTGTTCGCCAGACCGAGGCCACCATCGGCAAGAAGGTGCGCGCCGCCGGCTGAGCCGGCCGCCTCAGCCCGCCGCCCGGTCGGCGGGCTCGGGTATCCGACTCGGCAGGTGCCGCGAGAACAACAGCGCCAGGACGAGCAGTCCGAACACGACGAACAGGGACTGCTGCAGGGCCGCGATCTGCGAGTCCGAGTAGGCCTGCGATACCGCCTGCGCCGACTCCTCGGAACCGCCCGCGTCGAGGATGAGGGTGCGGGCCTCGTCGGCGGAGATGATCGGCACACCCGCATCCTCCACGGCCGCGACCACGCTCTGCCGGTCTGCGGGGGAGAGGTTCTCGGTGTCGTTCACCGCCGACACGAAGCCCGACGACAGCATGAGGAGGAAGACCGACCCGGCGACCGCGGTGCCGAACGACGACCCCAGATTCTGGAACGTGCCCTGGAGTCCGCCGACCTCGGAGGTGTCTTTCTCCTCGACTGCGGACATGTTGACGTTGCCGAGCTGGGACGCGAGGAGTCCGAAACCCGCACCGACCACGAACATGCCCGCGCCGAACACGACGCTGCGCAGGTCGGTACCCACCGAGGCGATGACGAGAAGTGTCCCGGCCGCCATCGTGATCTGTCCGCCACGGGCGATGAATCGAGCGGAACGTCGTGCGGTGAGCCAGGATCCGAGTATCGAGAAGACGACGAGACCCACCGAGAGCGGCAGGATCTTCACCCCGGTCTGCAGTGCGTCGCGTCCGAGCATCGTCTGCAGGTACACCGGGACCACGAAGAACAGGGCCGCGATGGCGAAGTACTGGGCCAGGAAACCGCCGAGTCCGCTGCGGAGTGCGGAGATCCGGAACAGCTCGACGCGAAGCAGCGGCTGTCGGCCGGAGTCGGCGAGCGCTCGTTGCCGCAGGACGAACAGCCAGAGGACGACGACTCCGAGGAGGAGCAGATAGGCGACGGGCGAGACGCCGAGCGGAGCGATCTCCGTGCCACCGATCTCCGGCGGATGCTGTGGTTTCAGCCACCCCCACGTCTTCGACTGCAGGACGCCGTAGACGATCAACGACAGACCGCCCGCGGATGCCAGGACACTCAGCGGATCGATGCGCACGCTCGGGTCTCGGGGAACGTCATGAATCAGTCTGGCCGCGAACAGGACAGCCACCATCACCACGGTCTCGGCGACGAACACGTAGCGCCACGACAGGTACGTCGTCATCACGCCCCCGAGCAGCGGGCCGATGGCGGCGGCCAGTCCGGTCACCGCACCCAGTATCGAGAACGCGGTGACTCGCGCCTTGCCGGTGTAGTTGATGGCGGCCAGCGACGCGATCGCAGGGATGACGAGTACTGCACCCAGGCCTTCCACCAGCGACCAGCCGATCAGCAGAACGGTCAGGTTGGGACTCAACGCCGTGGTCAGCGAGCCGATGCCGTAGATGACGGCCCCGATCTTGAAAGCCTTTGCGCGGCCCATCAAGTCACCGAGCTTGCCTCCGGTCAGCATGAACGCGGCCATCGTGAGCGCGTAGAAGGTGATCGCGGCCTGCATGCCGGTGATCGACGTCCCGAGGTCGTCGGCCACAACCGAGATCGACACGTTCATCACGGTGCTGTCGAGCACCATAACGAACTGTGACACTGCCAGGATGATGATCACAGACCAAGAGCGCATCGTCAGTCTCCTCAGATGTGGTGAGCGCTCTGATCTTTGCAGGTCCGACGCGTTACTGCGCGGGATTGAGCATCGGTACGAGGAACTGCCGCGCCACCGTGGCGAGCTGGGCGTCGTCGGTGATGTCGACGACGCGGCTGGGGACGGTGAGGAACGACGCCGAGACACGGACCATCATCTCGGCCACGAGATCGACGTCGAGCTGATCGGAGATGTTGCCCGCCAACTGTTCCCGACGCAGCTGCGCGGCAACGAAGTGCTGGACCGTCGCGAGCAGCATGCCGTCCCCGCCGATCATCGATTCGATCAGCATGCTGGGCTCGGCATCGGTGATCTCGCCGATCAACGGGTTGCCGGAGATCGCACGCAGCGAACCGACGAATCCGAAGACGACGCGGTCGGCGACGGTCTCGGCGCGGGGGATCTCCGCGCGGAACCGGTCGAAGTACCGGCGGAACTCGCGGAGCACCACCTGGTCGACGAGGGCGTCCTTGGTGGCGAACTTGCGGTAGAGGGTGACTCTCGTGACGCCCGCGCTCTTGGCGACCTTCTCCATCGGCGTCCGTTGCACGCCCAGTCGGCAGAAGAGTTCGAAGGCCGCGTCGAGGAGGCGTTCGGCGGTGGGGTCGGCCACCTCGTCGGACGGCGTCGCCGACTCGAGGAACGCACGCTGGAGCAGTGAACTCGACAGCGAAGCGCCGGACGATTGCGTGGTCACGTGTCCCCCCTCTCTCGACATGATGACGGCGCGAGCTTCCATGATCGCAAACTTCGCGATTTCGGTGTGTTCTGGACCACTCGGTGGTATCAATGATACAAGGATACGTTGTTTGTCACATTGATACATGAGAGTGATGGGACGGGGCATGGAAGATCTCAGTAGGCGCAATCTCATACGTGCGGGCGGTGTCGTCGGCGCCGCTGGTGCGGTGGCAGCGGTGTCGCAGGCGAAGCCATGGACATGGTCGCCGGCGAACTCGGTGCCCGGCCGAGGTCGGGGCGCGGATCCCCGGCAGCTGTGGGACGACGAGGCGGATCCGGTGATCGCCAAGGTCATCGACAGCGGGCAGGTGCAGAAGGTCAACCGACTGCTGCGCACCTGGCATCGCAACTCGCAGCCGCTGCCGGCCGGACTTCCCGCGGAGCTGCGCGACTTCATGGAATACGCGCGCCAACTGCCGTCGTGGACCGATCACGCCAAACTTGCCGACGCGGTGCGCTTCAACCAGAAGCGCGGAACCTACCTCGGTGTCCTGTACGGCTTCGCCAGCGGCATGATGAGCACCGTCATCCCGCGCGAGGCCCGGTCGGTCTACTACTCCAAGGGTGGATGGGACCTCAAGGACCGCATCACCAAGACCGCGAAGCTCGGCTACGACATCGGCTCCCTCAACGCCTATCAGCCCGGTGGCGAGATGATCGTGACCTGTGTCAAGACGCGAATGGCGCACGCAGGTGTGCGCCACCTCCTGCCGCAATCGCCGCACTGGGCGCACGGGGCCACGGAGAAGAAGCCGATCAGTCAGGCCGACATCATGGTGACCTGGCACAGCCTGCCGACCACCGTCATGCGCAACTTCGACAAGTGGAACGTCCCGATCGCGGCCGACGAGTCCGCTGGATTCCTGCATTCGTGGCAGATCACCGCTCGCCTGCTGGGCGTCCAGGACGAGTACATCCCCGCGTCGTGGGCCGGCGCCGACTCGCAGGCGCAACAGGTGCTCGATCCGATCCTGGCCCCGACACCGGAGGGCCGCAAGCTCGCAGACATGCTGCTCGATCTCGGCATGAACCTCGACCTCTCGCTGATCTCACGCGGCGTGCTGGGTGCCCTCACGCGGTTCGTGCTCGGCGACCAGGTCGCCAACTGGTACCAGATCCCGCGCGAACCGGTATGGAGCCCGCTGCTCGAGACGGCGTGGGGTCCGTACGTGCAGATCCGCGAGGGCCTGCTCAACGTCGGCATGCCGCGCGAGGCGTACTGGCTGTTCGACGAGTTCCTCCGTCAGTTCGTCCTGTTCTACATGTCCGAACTGCGGATGCCGATCAACATCGAGATCCCGGTGATGAACAACCCGAAGTACAAATAGCCCGCGTCTAGTCGGCGGACACCTTCTCAGCCCCCGCCGGCTCCCTGACCTCCACCGCCCGGTCCTGCTCCTTCGTGTTCCGCTTCGGGAACACGGGGATGCGGGGTCGGGCGGTCAGCCATTTGCTGAACGGTAGGCGCAGGAGAAGATCGACGAGCGCCAGTGACGCCGCGAGCACCACGGTGATCAGGATGATCGACCGCAGGACCGCCGAGTGGGGGAACCAGTCGAACAGGCCGCTGAGGAATCCGACGCGACCCAGGACGTCGAGGATCAGCGGGTGGACGGCAAAGACTCCGAACGCCCGCAAGGTGGCCTGGGACACCAGCTTTCCGCCGGCCGGCCGCCCGGCCGCGCGCCGGTCGTCCCAGACCAGACCGATCAGCCACAACAAGACGAAGCCGCCGATGTACCAGGGCAGCGACACCGGGTTCCAGGCCGTGTTGGCCTTCCAGGGCACGTTGCCCGGCGAGGTCGCCAGCAGGTAGCCCGCGACGCTGAACGCCGCGCACCCCGCCGCGACCAGAACGACGGTGGCCATGTGTTCGCGTAGCCATCGGTCGACGGCCTCGCGGTGCTGCGCGGCCAGCACGCCCATCGCGACGAAGAGCGCGTACATCGGAAGCGTCTTCCACAGGTGCTGGTAGGCGACGTCCCAGGCGTGACCGGACGGCCGGGGGAGGTATTGGTAGACCACGAACACCAGCAATTGGATCGCGGAGCCGCCGGCCAGCAACAGCCATGGGCGGTTGCGGCCTCGCTCGAACACCCACGCGATGAGTGGGAAGAACAGGTAGATCTGCATCGAGATCAGCAGGAAGTACAGCTGGTACTTGCCCTCGCCGACGAGGAGGTCGTGCGCGAGGTGGGGCAGCATCTCACCGATCGGCGGGAACGGGTTGTCGGCGAGGACGATGTGGTCGGTGATCGTGTAGATCAGCGTCCACGCGAGGTAGGGGCCCACCACCAGACCGAAGCGGCGCCGCCAGAACTGCCACGGTGACATCTCCCGGCCCTGCATGCTCAGCACCAGGACGTAGAGCGTCACCGCGACGAACCCGTAGCGGGTGAGGTGACACAGGGTTCCCACGAGATTCGCGCCACGGACCTCGTCGACCCCGCCGTTGATGGCGTTGACGCTGTGCGCGACGACCACGAAGGTGAACAGCACCACCCGGACGAAGTCGGCGGTGTGCGCGCGTCCGCGGGGTTTGGCTGCGGGAGCGTCAGTCTCGGGGGTACGAGGTGCTGCGACGGCTGCGGAGTCCGGCGACTCGTCAGCGGTTGTCGTGGTCTCGTCGTCGGCGGTGCGCGCCGATCCTGATGCCGCGTGCACCAACGAAAAGACCTCCCCGAGTGAAACGGTAGAACGTATGCGGTAGGCAGTGTACGGACACAAGCTGGCAGCAACCTCAACGCCGGGGTGTGCTCAGTGACGACAATCACAGCCGGAAATGTCCGTTTCTTGCTGAGTCCCGATCCTACCGAGGTCAGTGATCGGCCGCTGAGGGCGGCGGCGTCAGACGTCGTCGGGGATGTCCCGGCGATTGCCGATGCCGAGTTTGCGGAAGCCCCGGGCCACGTGATTGCGCACAGTCGTCGTGGCGAGCCCGAGCTCGGCGGCGATCTCCGCGGCGGACAGGCGGCGGGCGTACATGCGCAGGATCTCGCGTTCGCGAATTGTCAGGCCGGCAACTCGCGGTTCCGCACCGCTCTGCTCGCGAAGGCGTCGCACGATCCGCTCACGTCCCGCGGTGCAGGCGGCCGCGCGCGACCTGTCCCGGTGGTCCTCGGGCGTGACGAGCGCAGCCACCACCGAGAGCGACAGATCATCGGAGATCGTGTGGCGAGTGGCCCGGTCGTATCCGGTCGCCACCCACTCGGCGGCAGTTGTCGTTCGTCCCCGGTGCCACTCGATCAGTGCGCGGGCCGCGTCGCCGTGGTGATCGCCGATGACCGCGGCCGGTGGCAACTGCTCGGCGTCGTCGAGGGCGGTCCCGGCGCCGTCGATGTCGCCGGAAGCAGCCCGGGTCAGCGCCAGCCAGTGCCGCGCGATGCGTTCGTCGCTGAGGTGTCTGCTCCGGGCGAGAAGCTCCGACGCACGCAGGGCCCACGTCGCGGCGGCGGCGAAGTCCGCGTCCCCGAAGTTGAGCTCCGAGCGGATGGTCGCCAGCCATGCGCGCATCCGGAGGTCGCCGAGTGGCGTCGACGCAGCGGCGAGCGCGAGGTGCCGCCCCGCCGGTTCCGGATTACCGGTCGACAGCAGAGCGCGGGCGCGCATCGCGTGGAGCTGCGCGAGCGACAACCCTTCGTCGGCGGCCCGGTCGGGGTCCGGCAGCAGGGTGTCGATACGTGGATCCGCTGTCAGGTCGGACGCGAGGAACCATGTGGCCCACGCAGCACCGCGCACGTCGGGGTCGGCGTTGCCCTGCAGCACGCGCCACGGTGTCTCGGCGTCCGGCCGGCCCGTGTAGGTGTCGATGAGGGCCTCGGCCACTTCGACGAGCGGGTGGTCCGGTTCCCGGACCGTCCGTAGCCGCCGTCTCGCGCCGTCCGGATCGGCATCTTTCAAGAATGTCGACACGGCGGCGGCGACGGTGATCGCAGGCGTGGCGAGCGGAAAGCGCGCGCGTACTGCGGCGAGCCGGGAACCGATCTCGTGGCCGGGTCGAGTGCCCAGGGCGAGGGCCTGTGCCCACGCGAACCCGGCGTCCGGCGTCGGGTCCGATGTCCAGGCGGCGGCAGCGAACCGTTCGGCTGCATCGGGGTCGCCCGACCGCAGATGAAATGCGCTGGCGGCCAACAGGTCGGATGTGGCCACCGGTTGTCCGACGTCGAGGCCCCACGAGGCACGCATGACGGGCGTCGCGGCGGCGGCATGGAGACGCTCGGCGAACCGGCGACGGCGCGCGGGCGTCGTCGATCGCTCGACCGCATCGGCGACGAGTGCGGACGCAGGCCGGACGCCGGTCGCATCGGTGGCGACGAACTCGTGGTCCTCGAGCGTGACGATCGCGTCCAGTGCGCCGAGTCCGACGACGCACTCCCAGTCGAGCAGGCCGGCGAGGACGACGAGCGCGAGGGCGTCCGAGCAGTCCCGGGGGAGGGCCGACAATCGACGCCGAACGGCCTCGACGACTCCGAGCCCGGATGCGTCCGCGCGTGCCAGTGCGCAGATCAGCTCGGGGTTCCCCTCCGCCTGCGCGACGTCGGATCGCGCCCCGACCATCCCGGCCAGGACGGCCGAGGCTGCCTCGTCCAGTGGTCCCAGCGTGAAGGTGGTCCATCGATTCGTCCGCAGGCTTTTCGTGATCGATTCCGGCACAGCGCTTTCTGACAGAGCGGCGGTGAGCAGTCGCACCGGGCCGAGGTCGGTGAGCGCCACCAGGTATTCCAGGATGGCGGGGTCGGCGCGGTGGATGTCGTCGACGACCACGAGGGTCGGCGGCCGCCCTCCGGTGACCAGGTCACGACGCAGGGCGTCGACGGGACCGTCCGTGCCGGAACGTGCGTGGAGCTCGTGGAGGGACGGCGGGAGGATCACGACCTCACGACGATGCGGATGTCGGCCGCCGATGCGGGACGACACCTCGGCGAGGAGGCGGGACTTCCCGACACCGAAGGGGCCGGTGACGAGCACCGCATCGTGTACGTCGAGCATGCGGGTGATCTCGTGGACCTCGGCGTCGCGGCCGACGAACGGGGGCGGCACGTGACCGGGGCCGGCCAGTCCGGTGAGGCGGACGCCATCGGAGGTCCGCTGAAGGCAGTCCGCGGGAAGACGGTCGCGAAGTCGGCTGAGGACGGTCCGGAGCGCAGCCTCGGGATGGTGCGGTCTGGTCGAGGGCCAGATCTCGGCGATGAGATCCTCCGGGGTGATCCCGGTCCGGCGATGTCGGAGCAGCACGATGAGGGCACGTTGTGCGGTGGGGCGCAACGGGATCGGCCGCCCCTCGGCGTCGAGCAACGCCACGACCGGAGCCGACGTGTACGCAACAGCCCGGCGGTCGGTGGCCATGAGTGATCCGTTTCTCCAGTGCGTTTCCGCTTCGAGTTTCCAATTGATCAATTATTGATCATGACGCGCCGGTGGATGTCCGCGAGGGTGGCGACATGAGAAAAATGGCGGTTTTGATGGTGTGTGCGGCGTTCTGCGCGGTTGGCTGCATTCTCGGCGCGGGTCTGGCGCTCACCTGGAACACCGGGCCGTCGGCGTTGACCGCTGGGGTCGGCGCCGTGGCGGCCGGGGGTGCCGCGGTAGTGCTGGTGGGTCGGGTGCGCGCCGAGAACCGGCGCCACGGGACGAACTACACGATCTTCACCATCTGAGGCGCGTGTATCGTCGGCGGCTGCGGCTCGCGTAGACTCCCGCTGTCGGGAGCCACGCCTGCGTGGGCCTCTCGCGGTCCGCCTTCGTAGCTCAGGGGATAGAGCAACCCTCTCCTAAAGGGTAGGTCGTAGGTTCGAATCCTACCGAGGGCACCACGACATCTGTGCAGTTCACGGGCCGAACCCGCGTGCAGCGCGGGTCGGCCTATGAGCCCGCGGCGGACTTCGCGAACCGCCGGCGATAGACCAGCGGTGAGACACCGACGCTCGCGGCGAAGTGGTGACGCAGGAGCGTGGCCGACGTGAAGCCGACCTGCCGTGCCACCTCGTCGACGCTCGCGGTGGTCGACTCCAGGAGATTCTTCGCCGACAGCACCCGCTGTTCGGTCAGCCAGCGGCGCGGCGAGATGCCGACCTCATCGACGAAGCGGCGGGCAAAGGTGCGTCCCGACATGTGCATGCGGGACGCCATGTCGTCGATGCTGATGTCGCGGTCGAGGTTTGCTGTCAACCAGGCGAGCAGTTCGCCGAACCCCTCGTCGGTACATGCCGGCACCGGTGCGTCGACGAACTGACGCTGGCCGCCGTCGCGGTGCGGTGGCACGACCATCCGGCGCGCGATCCGATTGGCGACGGCTGATCCCCATGCCTCACGAACCAGGTGCAGGGACGCATCGATCCCGGCTGCTGTGCCCGCGCTCGTGGTGACGGGGCCATCGTCGACGAAGAGGACGTCGGTGTCGACCCGGGCGCGCGGGAACATGCGCGCGAGATCGGTGCCGTAGCGCCAATGGGTCGTGCACCGCCGGTCGTCGAGCAGACCTGCCGCGCCGGCGACGAAGGCGCCCGAACAGACGGTGAGCACCCGGCCCCCGCGGTCGACGACCGTTCGCACGGTGTCCAGGATCTCCTCGGGGTACTCGCCGCTGATGCTGCCGCCGGGGATCACCACGAGATCGACATCGCGACACTCGGCGAGGGTGTGGGACACCTGGAGCGAGACCCCGTTGCCCACGCCGAGAGACGAACCCGGTTGCGGCGACGCGACCCGGAAATCGAAGGCCGGGACACCGTCGTCGGTGCGATCGAGGCCGAACACCTCATGGACGACTCCGAACTCGAACAGCGCGACGCGTCCGTAGAGGAGGACGCCGACGGATTTCAGCACCGACCCAGTATGGCAGATAATTTGCGAACAATGGCTTTGCTGCCACTGTTGGCGGGAAACCTGCGGGCAGATCATTACTGCCATGATTCTTGTTTTCGTTCTCGCCCTCGTCGTTGTTCTCTCGGTCGCCGGTGCCGCCGGTGTGTTGGCGTTCCTCGGGCGTCGTACGCAGGCCGGCGTCCGCACGCCCGGCCAGCGGTTTGCCGACTGGCTCACGCGCGATCAGCGACGCCCCTACGGTCCCGACACCGACCGCGTCGCCGCGGAACTCAGCATTCTCACCCGCCGGTACGACAAGCTCGTCTGACGCGAGTGCCGCGGTCCATCGGAACCGCGCGTCCGCTGCGCTACCGTTGCGGTCGTGAGTTCACAGACCGTCCTCGTCACCGGCGCGACCAGCGGCATCGGAGCCGAGGTGGCCCGCCAGTTCGTCGCCCGCGGCCACCGCGTCTACGGCACCACCCGCAATCCCGATCGCGTGCGGACGCCGATCTCCGGTGTCACCTATGTCCGCCTCGACAACGCCGATTACGAGTCCGCGGCAGCGTGTGCCTCGCTCGTGGGCGAGGTGGACATCCTGGTCAACAATGCCGGTGAGTCCCAGGCCGGTGCGCTCGAGGACACGTCGATGTCTGCGATCGAGGACCTGTTCCGGGTCAACGTCTTCGGGCCGATCGCACTGACGAAGGCGGTGTTGCCGGGGATGCGTCGGCGCCGTCGGGGGACGGTCGTGATGGTCGGGTCGATGCTGTCGAGCTTCCCGGTCGCCTTCCGGTCCAACTACGCCGCGACCAAGTCGGCGCTGAAAGCCTTCGCGCTCGCGTCGCGTCGCGAGGTGGCGCCGTATGGAATACGGATGATCAGTGTCGAACCCGGCACGATCGCCACCGGCATCGGTGATCGCCGGAGCATCCACATCGGCGACGAGTCGCCCTACCGCGCTGAGTACGAGACGCTCGCGGCCGCCACCCGGCGCAACGAGGACGCGGGCATCAGCGCGGAGGACATGGCGACCCAGATCGTCGACGCCGCTCTCGCCGAACATCCGAAGCCATTCTACGCCAGGGGCAATCAGGCAGGCGTGGTCTTCCTGCTCCGGCGCCTTGCGCCGAGGCAGCTGATCCTGGACATGACGGCCCGCAAGCACGGGCTGCCGAAGGTGAAGATCTGACCGTGCGAATCACGCTGCGCGTCATCGGGATCGGTCCCGGCGGACCGCGCCAGATCACGCTGCAGGCGATCGACGCGATGGCCGATGTCGATGCCTTCCTCGCGCTCGAGAAGGGCGACTCCAAGAGCGGTCTGCTCGATGCTCGGCGGGCGATCCTCGACGAGCATGCGCGGCAGGGGCATTCGCTGGTCGAGATACCCGACCCGCCGCGCGACCGTGAGCCGGCGGACTACGACGCGGAAGTGCGGCGCTGGCACGCCGCGCGCGCCGACCTGATCGCCTCGGCGTTACGCGACGAGGTGGGTGACGGGGGGGTGGCCGCCTTCCTCGTCTGGGGCGACCCCGCGCTCTACGACAGCACGCTGCGCATCGTCGACGATCTCGCCGCCCGCGACGACCTCGAACTCGGCGTGGAGGTCATCCCGGGGGTGACCAGTGCGAGCGCACTCACCGCGGCACACGGCATCGTCGCCAACCGTGTCGGCGAACCGATCCACACGACCACCGGCCGACGTCTGCCGGATACACCCGCGGGCGCCGACGCAAACCAGATCGTGATGCTCGACGCCGACCTCACTTTCCGGCGCACCGCCGACCCGGACGATCACATCTGGTGGGGAGCCTACGTCGGCACCGACGACGAGATCCTGATCAGCGGCAGGGTCAGTGAGGTCGCGGACCGGATCGTCGAGGCGCGTGCCGAGGCACGGGAACGCATCGGCTGGATCATGGACATCTACTTGCTCCGGAAGAGTCGCCGGTAGCCGGACCCTTCGTGGCTCGTCGCTATCGCTCCTCGCACCTCAGGGGGCAAGACGGCGGTCGCTATCGATCCTCGCACCTCAGGGGGCAAGGGGTGGTCGCTATCGCTCCTCGCACCTCAGTATCTGCGGCCTGGCGGCCGTCGTGGACCACGAAAGAACACTCGTCAGTGTCTGAAATCCATGCTCCCAGAAGA
>NZ_JBHYNC010000040.1:0-46113 GCF_042743165.1 Gordonia sp. NPDC058843 | reverse complement strand
CAAACTCTCCATGAAAAAATGCAGAAACCAAACCAACCCCAAAGAGCCGGCGTTTCAACACAAATGTTTCAACCAGGAAAGCAAAACCTGACCAAAATAATCCTCAAAATAGAACTGGCATCAAAAATAAACTCATCAGCGTCTCGCGACAAAAAGTCGCGGGACACATCATCCAAGCAAATCATCTGACACCGTAAATGGCATCAAACAATCCACCAACACACTATCGAGTTCTCAAAGAACACACACCCACCAGACGTCTTCGGTATGAAGCCGGCTCCGATGAGCTCTCCCAGAGCGCGATGATTACTCGCGATCTTGTTCTCGGGAGTGGCCCCGCAATGGCGGCCCGAGCGAGTGGCTCGGGCACTTTTACTTCCCCGGGGCTTGCGGCTCCGGGGGAGTTGCTCTCTGCGGTGCGTCGATTAAGTTACACAGGCGCGAACAACGCGTCAAATCGCCTGGTCAGTGGCCTAGTTTTGCGCCGGCGAAACTCTTCTTGCCGCGCCGCACCACCAACCACCGTCCGTGGAGCAGGTCGGCGTCCGCCGGCTGCCACTCGGGGTCGGTGATCTTGAGGTTGTTCACGTACGCGCCGCCCTCCGACACCGCACGGCGGGCCGCCTTGTTGCTCTCCGAGAGATTGGTGTCGACGAGTAGCTCGATGATGGTCGGGCGCGACTCCGGGTACTCGGCGATCGAGGTCTCCCCGACTGCCGCGGCGAGGGTCGCCTCGTCGAGTTCGTCGAGCTCGGCCCGCCCGAACAGCGCCTGGCTGGCCAACTCGACCGCATCGGTGTTGGCCTGCCCGTGGATGAGGGTCGTCATCTCGGCAGCAAGTCGTCGTTGCGCGCGGCGCAGGTGCGGGGTCTCGGCGGTGGCACGTTCGAGTTCGTCGATCTCGTCCCGCCCGAGGAAGGTGAACCAGCGCAGGTAGCGGATGACATCGGCGTCCGCGGTGTTCACGAAGTACTGGTACCAGGAGTAGGGACTGGTCAGCTCGGGGTCGAGCCACAGGCTCCCGCCGCCGGTCGATTTCCCGAACTTCTTGCCGTCCGACGACGTCACGAGGGGAACCGTCAGCGCATGCAGCGCCGATCCGTCGAGTCGCCGGGCCAGGTCCACTCCGCCGACGATGTTTCCCCACTGGTCGGAGCCACCGATCTGCAGCGCACATCCGTAGCGGCGATGGAGTTCGACGAAGTCGTTCGACTGCAGGAGCAGGTAACTGAACTCCGCATAGCTCATGCCGTCGGCCTCGAGGCGTCGTTTCACCGTGTCGCGGGCGAGCATCACGTTCACCGAGAAGTGCTTACCCAGGTCGCGCAGGAACTCGATCGCCGACAGCTTGCCGGTCCAGTCCAGGTTGTTGACCACCACCGCACCGGTGGGGGTGTCCTCGATGTCGACGAATCGTCGCAGCTGCGAATCGATGCGGCCGGCCCATTCGGCGACGGTGTCCGGTGAGTTCATCGTCCGCTCCCCCACGTCGCGAGGGTCACCGATCAGACCGGTGGCACCGCCTGCGAGGACGATCGGCCGATGACCTGCGAGCTGAAACCGCTTGAGCGTCAGCAAGGGGACGAGGTGACCGGCGTGGAGACTCGCCGCCGTCGGATCGAACCCCGCATACAAGGTGACCGGCCCGTTCGCGAGCGCCTCTCCCAGCGCGCCCAGGTCGGTGGACTGAGCGATCAGCCCACGCCACTGCAGCTCGTCGAGGATGTCGACGGTTGCGGGGACAGCGGTCGGCTGGGGGGTCTCGGCGTTGTCAGCACTCACCCCCCGATCTTGTCATCCGACGGGATCAGCGCGCGGGTGAGGTGAGGAGGTCGGTAGTCCGGCACTCACCGGAGCCCGCCCGGCGGTCTGGACTACTGCGACCCGACGATGCGCTCGTGCTCGGCGTCGTCGACCGCACGCGCCTCGTCGATGAGCATCACCGGGATGCCGTCGGAGTCGATGCGGTAGGCGACGTGCAGACGAGGGTTGTAGAGCTCGTCGCCTGCGTCGATGAGCGGACCGTGGTCCTGCGGGCAGGCCAGGCGTTCGCGCACGATCGGGTCGATGGCCTCAGCGCGTGTCGTCACCCGATCAGCCTAGGGCATTGCTCGTTCGGGACCCGGCCCAGTCCAGCTTGTCCACCACGGTTCGCGTGTACCGGCGGTAGCGTCCCTCGTCGTCGCGGTACCAGACGCGCGCTCCCGGTTTCGGCAGGCCGTCCTCGACCAGACCCGTGCTCAGCGGACGGAACGACGCCGACTTGGGGATTTCGTCGACGACGTGGATGAGATGTGGCCGGACGTCGGCCCGGTACTCCCCCAACGCTATCCGCAGTTGCGTGACCGTCAGCGAGTCCGGTTTGACGTCGGGACGCAGAGTCATCGCCGCCACCACGATCTGGTGACCGGGTTCGCCGACGCCGTACACGACGACCTGGTCGACGCTCTTGAGTCGCGACAGCGCGTGGGTGAGCGGCGGGATGAACACCGGCCCGTCGGCAGTCCGGATCACGCGGTCGGTCGCACCCAGGAAGTACAGGTCGCCGTCGGCGTCGCGGACGAACAGGTGGCCGGAGACCTCCCACCGATCACGAGTCGTGAAGACATCGCGAAGCACCGTCCCGTTGGTGTCGAACTTGTGCTTCGCCTTGGCCAGGAGCAGACCGGGCTCCCCGGTCTCGGCACGGCGGACGAAGCCCGATTCGTCGATGAGCAGCCGGTCGCCGATGATGTCGTACGCCGCGACCTCGACGGGGTTGGTCTCCGGCAGAGGCCGGCCCACCGAGGACAGCTTGTCCCCCGACACATTCGCGAGGATCGCCGAACCGTCGGCGGTCGCGAAGAACTCGAGGATGCGCGCGCGAGGAAAGCTCGAGCACACGTCCTCCCACAGTCCCGCCGACATCCCCGAGCCCATGAACAGCCGGATCGGGTTGTGCTGGTTGATGTGGAACTCCGGATCGCGGACGATGTCGCTGAGCATCGACCAGGTGTAGGACACGACGGTGATGCCGTAGCGCTGCACCTCCACGGCGAAGTTGGCGGGATCGATGCCGTTCGACAGCGCGATCCGCGACCGCCCGACCACGGTCGCGCCCAGCGTGGTCAACAGTCCCGACGCATGGTGCAGCGGCGGTAGGCAATACACGGTGTCGCGGTCGGTGAGTGCCGCCGCCGACGCCGCGCCGAAGGCCGACATCGCGAACCGGTGGTTCGTCACCGGCCACGGAACGAGCTTGCCGTAGGCCCGGCTGAACAGGATGAACGCGAGATCGCCGGCCAGCCCGGGGTCCGGCCGGTACCACGTCGGCAGTATGACCTCGTCAGGGTCGATGCGCTCCATGTCGACGATCGACGTCCCGTCGGCGCCCTCGATGGCGCGGGAGTCGCCGCTACCGCCGCCCAGCACCAGCACCCGCTCCGAGGCGGCGCCGGCGAGGTCGAGGTTCGTGGGATCGGTGACGATGACCGAACTGTCGGCGAGCCGCATCATCTCGCGCACGTCGGCGTCCGCGGCGAGCAGCACCGCCACCGCGCCCAGACGGGACAGCGCGGCGATGACCACCAGGGCGCTCGGCCGGGTATCCATCAGGACGCCGATGTGCTGACCGGGACGCACGCCGCACTCGACCAGTCCGGCGACCACGTTGTTTATGCGCGCATTCACCTGTGCATGGGTGAGGACGCGGTTCTCGAACAGGAAGAGTTCGTTGTCGCCGCCGCGTTTGGTGTTCTCGGCCATGAGCTTCGAGAGGGAGATGCGCGTCCCGCTCTGGATCTGCCCCAGGCGGAACAGCCGGGGAACCGTCCGCACCGACTCCGACGCCACCGCCCGTGAGGTCCGCTGCAAAGAGTTGGCGAGACCGAGCAGTTCGCGCGACGCGGCGGTACCGGCGTCCGCGACCGATCCCACGCCGTGGGTGATGCGTGAGGACAGGCTGACGCCACCGCCGTGCCCCGGCTCCACGAGCGACATCTCGGAGACGAGTTCGGGGCGGGGACGGTCGGCGGAGAGCCAGTTCACCCAGTCGGCAGTCGTCGGCCAGGTGTGTTCGCCCGCCGCACTGCCGACCACAAGTCCGAAATGTCCGACCGGCAAGGTGGATTCGTACACCTCCGCGTCGGGAGACGCCCGAACGATACCTCGCACGGCGGCGGGCTGGCCGATGTCGTCGGCGTCGCCGATGAAGGCGAGGACCGGACAGGTGATCTCGGTGAGGGAGACCAGATCACCGTTGATCACGAATCCACCGGAGACCATCCGGTTGTGCGCAACGAACTGCCGGAGCAGTTCGGCGATGGCCGGACCCGACCACGCCACCCAGCCGTCGGCCTCGAGGAACCGGCGCTGGTCTTCGCGGGGCAGTAGCGCCTCGCGGTCGTGCAGCCGGCGGAGGAAATCGATGCGGCTGCGAACCGTCTTGACCGGGTCGAGCAGTTGAAAACCCGTGCGTGCCATCCAATCCCGCACCCACAGGTTGCGCGAGAACGCCTTGTCCGCGAGAAATTCTGCGGCCGGCGCCACCAGACCCGCGGGAAGCCCGAGCGGCAGCGCGGCGAGGACGTCGACCGGGCTGCCGAACGTGATGACGCTCGCGATCCCCTTCGACCGGCGATACGCGGCGGTCTGATAGGCGAACATCCCGCCCTGCGAGTACCCCGCGAGGTGGATGTCCTGCCCGGTCGCCTCCACGATCAGGTCGATCGCGCGGCTGATGGCGACGACGTGGTCGGCGAGATTGCGCTCCATCCCGCCCTCTTCGGAATCCGGCGACCCGAAGTCGACGACCCATGGCGTGATGCCGTTGCGGTGCAGGATCGACACCGCACCATTGTGCTCGGTCACGTCATAGACGTTGGCCGACACCATCATCGGCGGAACCAGCACGATGTTCGGCCCGGTCGTCGACTCGTTCGGGAAGTACCGACGGAGTCGGAACATCTTGTGCGTCTCCACGACCGCGAACGGCGCCGGTTCGGTACCGGTCTCCAATCCGCCGAAACGCAACACCTCGAGGCCGTTCTGTGCGGTCGCCAGCACCCTGCCGACCACCCCCGCGAGATCGGGGCCCCCGTCCCACACCGCCATCGTGTCGATCCTCCCGTCGTCGGTGTTCCGGCCTCACCGACGAGTCGGTGACACAGGTCACTGTACCCAGTCGTGCGGGATCAGCGTCGCCCGCCGGGCCCAGCGGCCCAGCGTGTTCGAAGATCGGTGGTCTGAGCCGTCACGACGTCGATCTGCCGTCGTACCTGTCCGGGCGAAGTACCACCGTGTGCGTTGCGCGATTCGACCGACCCGCGGACCGTCAGCACGTCCCGCACCGCGGGCGTCAGCGCCGGATGGACACCGGCCAGAGTCGCATCGTCGAGTTCGTCCAGACCGACACCGCGCGACTCCGCCTCCCGCACACATGCACCCGCGGCCTCGTGGGCCACGCGGAACGGCACGCCCTGTCGGACCATCCATTCGGCGATGTCGGTGGCGAGGGTGAAGCCCGCAGGCGCGAGTTCCTCCATGCGGTCGGTGTGGAATTCCAGCGTCGCGACCAGCCCGGTCACCGCGGGCAGGAGCAGCTCCAGCTGGGCCACCGCGTCGAAGACCGGCTCCTTGTCCTCCTGCAGATCCCGGTTGTAGGCCAGCGGCTGCGCTTTCAGCGTGGCCAGCAGTCCGGTCAGGTCACCGATGAGACGACCGGCCTTGCCTCGCATGAGCTCGGCGACATCCGGGTTCTTCTTCTGCGGCATGATCGAACTGCCGGTGGACCAGGCGTCGGCCAGTGTGACGTATCCGAATTCGGGTGTGCTCCAGATGATCACCTCTTCGGACAGCCTGGAGAGATCGACCGCGGTCATCGCGAAGACGAACGCGGCCTCCGCGGCGAAATCACGCGCAGAAGTGGCATCGATCGAGTTCTCGGCCGGGGCGTCGAAGCCGAGGTCGGCGGCGATCGCCGCCGGATCGAGGCCGAGCGACGAGCCGGCCAGTGCACCGGACCCGTAGGGCGACACGGCAGTACGACGATCGGCATCGGCGAGCCGGTCGATGTCGCGCAAGAGCGGCTGCGCATGCGCGAGCAGGTGATGACCGAGCAACACCGGCTGCGCGGCCTGTAAGTGCGTCTTGCCCGGCATGATCGCGTCGGGGTGGGCAGCCGCTTGGGCGGTCAGCGCGTCCACGACGTCGAGCAGGCCGAGCGCGACCCGACGCATCGCGGCGCGCAGCCACATCCGGAACAGTGTTGCGACCTGGTCGTTGCGCGAGCGTCCCGCCCGCAGGCGACCGCCGAGTTCGGGACCGACCCGTTCGATCAGGCCGCGCTCGAGGGCACCGTGGACGTCCTCGTCGGAGTCGGCGGGCCCGAAGCTGCCGTCGGCGACATCGGCGGCGAGCCGATCGAGCCCGTCGAGCATGCCGGTGAGGTCGTCAGCGGTGAGCAACCCGGCCTTGTGCAACACCCGTGCGTGCGCTTTGGACGCCTCGACGTCGAAAGGGGCCAGGGCCCAGTCGAAATGAGTCGACTTGCTCAGCGCGGCCATCGCCTCCGCCGGACCACCGGCGAAGCGGCCGCCCCAGAGCGAACCCTGGTTGGTCGTTCCGCCGGCCCCCGAACCGGTGCCGTTACCGTTGCCGGTGCCCGCACTCACAGATTCAGGTCCCGCTTCGCGGCGATCTTCGACGACAGACCGTGCAGCTCGACGAAGCCACGTGCCGCGGACTGGTCGAAGGTGTCGCCCTCGTCGTAGGTGGCGAGGTTGAAGTCGTAGAGCGACTCCGAGCTGCGCCGACCGGTGGCGGCGATGGTGCCGCCGTGCAGGGTGAGCCGGATCTCGCCGGTGACGTGCTCCTGCGTGGAGGCGACGAAGGCGTCCAGCGACCGCTTCAGCGGCGAGAACCAGAGACCGTCGTAGACCAGCTCGGCCCACTTCTGGTCGGTGCCGCGCTTGTAGCGTCCCAGCTCGCGCTCGATGGTGACGTGCTCGAGCTCCTCGTGGGCGCGGATGAGAACCATGGCGCCGGGGGCCTCGTAGACCTCGCGGCTCTTGATGCCCACCAGGCGGTCCTCGACGACGTCGAGACGTCCGACTCCCTGCGCACCGGCACGGCGGTTGAGTTCCTGGATCGCCTCGAGCACGCTCACCGGTCGGCCGTCGATGCTGACCGGACGGCCCTTGTCGAAGCCGATGATGACCTCGTCGGGCGAGTTCCAGTTGACCGTGGGGTCCTCGGTGTAGTCGTAGACGTCCTTGGTCGGCGCGTTCCACAGGTCCTCGAGGAAACCGGTCTCCACCGCGCGTCCCCACACGTTCTGGTCGATGGAGAAGGGCGACTTCTTGGTGACGTTGATCGGGATGTCGTTCTCGCCGGCGAAGGCGATGGCCTTCTCCCGGGTCCACGCGTAGTCGCGGACCGGCGCGAGCACCTGCAGATCGGGCGCCAGCGTCGCGAAACCGACCTCGAACCGGACCTGGTCGTTGCCCTTGCCGGTGCATCCGTGGGCGACGACGGTGCCGCCGTGGTCACGGGCCGCGGTGACCAGATGCTTGGCGATCAGCGGCCGGGACAGCGCCGAGACGAGGGGGTAGCGGTCCATGTAGAGCGCGTTCGAGGTGATCGCGCCGAGGCAGTACTCGTCGGCGAACTCGTCGCGGGCGTCCACCACGACGGCCTCGACCGCGCCGCAGTCGAGTGCACGCTGGCGGATGACCTCCATGTCCTCGCCGCCCTGACCGAGATCGAGTGCCACGGCGACGACCTCTTTGCCGGTCTCCTTCTGGATCCAGCTGATCGCGACCGAGGTGTCCAGGCCGCCCGAGTATGCGAGTACGACACGTTCTGCCATGAGGTGAAGCTCCTGTTCTGCGCGTTGACCGAGTCCATCATCGGCCCCGGTGTTCCGACGACACCGTCCGGGTATCGGTTGGCGGTGTCTCGGCTGTTCGTTTGGTGTGGTCTGTCCGTTCCGCGCGGGCGGAACCGGAAATCGGTGAGGCGAGGGTTACACGAGACGCTCGATCCGACGGGCGAGCTCGGCTCCGTCGAGTGGATCGCGCGCGACGACGAAGATCGTGTCGTCGCCGGCGATCGTCCCCACGACGTCGGGTAGGCGCGCGCGATCGAGCGCCGCGGCCAGGTAGTGAGCGGCTCCCGGTGGTGTCCGCAGCACAGCGAGGTTGCCACTGCTGTCGGTCGAGACGAGCAGCTCGGACACGAGGCGCCCGAGCCGGTCGGTACCGCCGGAGACACCGCGCACCGGTGACCCGTCCTCGGGTACGACGTACACACCCGCGCCGCCGTCGGCCGCGCGGAGCTTCACCGCCCCGAGCTCGTCGAGGTCGCGCGACAGCGTCGCCTGAGTCGCGTCGACGCCCTCGTCGGCGAGCAATCGCTGCAGTTCTGACTGGCTGCGCACCTGATGCGCGGACAGGAGCTCGATGATTCGCGCATGCCGCCCCGCACGGGTGGCGGCGAGGCGGCTCTCCGAGGGTTCGGCTCCGGCGGTCATCGTGGGTTCCTGCTCACTGTCGCGTGCGGATCACTGGTGGTCCAGCAGCCAGATCAGCAGCGCCTTCTGCGCGTGCAGGCGGTTCTCCGCCTCGTCGAACACCACGCTGCGGGGACCGTCGATCACCGAGGCGGTGATCTCGTCGCCGCGATGCGCCGGCAGGCAGTGCAGCACGATCGCGTCGTCCGCCGCATGTGCGAGGAGTTCGTCGTTGATCTGGTACGGCCGGAACGGCGCGGTGCGGTCTCTCCCGTCGGCCTCCTGACCCATCGAGACCCAGGTGTCGGTCACCAGCACGTCGGCACCGGTGGCGGCGGCGACGGGATCGGTCACCAGCTTCACCGACCCGCCGGTCTGCGCCGCACGCCCCTCGGCGGCGGCGATGACCTCGGGGTCGGGCTGGAAACCGTCCGGTGAGCTGATGACGACGTGCATCCCGGCCGTGACTCCGCCGAGCGCCAGCGAATGGGCCATGTTGTTCGCACCGTCGCCCAGATAGGTCATCGTCTGTCCCGCAGGCGGACCCTTGTGCTCGGCGATCGTCTGCAGGTCGGCGAGTACCTGGCACGGGTGGAACTCGTCCGAGAGCGCATTCACCACCGGGACGGTGGCGGTCGACGACAGCGCTTCGAGACGGTCCTGCCCGAACGTCCGCCACACGATCGCGTCGACGAAACGGGACAGGACGAGGCCGGTGTCCTCCAGGGTCTCCTCGCGGCCGAGCTGTGTCGTCCGGCCGTCGACGACGACCGCGTGGCCGCCCAGTTGGGCGATGCCGACCTCGAACGAGAAGCGGGTGCGCGTGGAGTTCTTGTCGAAGATCACCCCGACACCGCGCGGTCCCTCCAGGGGCCGGAAGTCGAACGGCTTATTCTTCACCTCGGCGGCGAGCGCCAGCACCTCGGCCTGCTCGGCCGGCGTCAAGTCGTCGTCACGCAGGAAATGTCGGGTCATGACTTGTCCCCCTCGTTCGAAGTGGCCGCTGCCGCGGCGGTGTCGGGCCGGGCCGCTGCCGCGGCGGTGTCGTGCCGGGCCGCTGCCGCGGCGGTGTCGAGCAGCCCCGGCAGGGCGCGCACGAAATCCTGCCCCTGCTCTTCGGTGAGGATCAGCGGCGGCGCGAGGCGCAGGACATCCGGCGCGGGTGCGTTGATCAGGTACCCGGCGTCACGAGCCGCCGCCTCGACGCGCTGCGACAGCTGCTCGGTCAGCACGACGCCGAGCAGCAGACCAGAACCCCGGACGTGGGACACCAGCGGATGCTGCAGGTCCTCGATGCCGGTGGCGATCGACTTGCCCACCGCGGCAACCGAATCGAGAAGCCCGTCGGATTCGATGACCCGTAGGACGGCCAGCGCGGCCGCGGCGCTGACCGGATTGCCGCCGAACGTGGTGCCGTGCTGACCGGGTTCGAACAGATCGGCAGCGCGACCCGTCGCGATGCACGCGCCGATCGGGAGGCCTCCGCCGAGCCCCTTGGCCAGAGTCATCACATCAGGCACCACGCCCACCTGCTGATGGGCGAAGAACGTACCGGTGCGGGCGACGCCGGTCTGCACCTCGTCGAGGATCAGCAGTGCGCCGCGCTCCTCGGTGATCCGGCGTGCGGCCGCCAGATAGTCGGCCGGGGGCACCACGACGCCGGCCTCCCCGAGGATCGGTTCAAGGATCACCGCCGCGGTCTGATCGGAGACCACCGCGTCGAGTGCCTCGACATCCCCGTAGGGGACGAAGCGGACGCCCGGCGGCATCGGCTCGAACGGCGTGCGTTTCGCCGGCTGCCCGGTCATCGCGAGCGCACCCATCGTGCGGCCGTGAAAGGCCTTCTCCGCCGCCACGATCTCGGGGCGGCCGGTGCGCCGGGCCAGTTTGAACGCCGCTTCGTTCGCCTCTGTCCCGGAGTTGCAGAAGAAGACGCGGCCCGGATGACCGAACCGATCGAGCAACTTCTCGGCGAGTTCGACCACGGGCGGCGCGATGTAGAGGTTCGACACGTGCCCGAGCGTCTGGAGCTGGCCGGTGACCGCTTCGACGATGGCCGGGTGCGCATGACCGAGGGCGTTCACCGCGATCCCGCCGAGCAGATCGAGATAGCGCTTGCCGTCGGCATCGGTGACATACGCTCCCGAGCCACCGACCAGGGCGATGGCGGGGGTGCCGTAGTTGTTCATCAGCGACTGTGTCCAGCGCTGCTGCAGTGGCGCGGTCATGCGTCCTCCTCCGGAATGACGACGGTGGTGCCGGTCGAGCTCTCGGTCAGCAACTCGGCCAGTACGGAATGGGCGACACGCCCGTCGATCACGTGTGCGCGGTCGACCCCACCGGTGACCGCACGCAGGCACGCCTCCATCTTGGGAACCATGCCCGAGTCGAGCGACGGCAACAGCTCGGTGAGTGTGTCCGTGTCGATCTGGGACACCAGGGAGCCACGGTCGGGCCAGTCGGTGTACAGACCTTCGACGTCGGTCAGCATCACCAGTCGGGACGCACCGAGCGCCTCGGCGAGAGCCCCGGCGGCGGTGTCGGCGTTGATGTTGTGCACCACCCCGTCCCGATCCGGCGCGATCGTCGACACGACCGGGATACGTCCCGCGGCAACCAGATCCAGCACCGCCGAGGTGTTGACCGACGCGATGTCGCCGACGAGGCCGATGTCGGTGGGAACGCCCTCGACGAGCACCGTACGACGCGCCGCGGTGAACAGGTGGGCGTCCTCGCCGGTGATGCCGACCGCATATGGACCGTGCGAATTGATCAGGCCGACGAGCTCACGCCCGACCTGGCCGAAGAGGACCATCCGGGCCACGTCCATGACCTCGGGGGTCGTCACCCGAAAGCCGCCCTTGAACTCACCCTGCAGCCCCAGCCTCTTCAGCATCGCCGAGATCTGCGGCCCACCACCGTGAACCACCACGGGATGCATGCCGCACGCGCGCAGGAACACCATGTCGACGGCGAACGCCTTCTTCAGCTCGTCGTCGACCATGGCGTTGCCGCCGTACTTGACGACGACAGTCGCGCCGGCGAGTCGCTGCAGTGCGGGCAGCGCCTCGGCGAGGACAGTGGCCTTCGCGAGTCCCGCGGCGGGGTCGATCTCGTGGACGCCCGCGTCGGATGTGGTGTCGCTCATGACGAATACGCCGAGTTCTCTTCGACGTACGCGTGCGAGAGGTCGGTGGTCCGGATACTCGCCGAGGCGTCACCGAGCTTCAGGTCGATGAGGACCGCGATGTCGGGCCCTGACAGGTCCACGTTCCGCGCGCCGTCGACTCCGACGCCGTCGACACACACCGGGCTCCCGTTGAACGACACCGCGATCCGGTCCGGGTCCACGGTGACCGGGGACGCCCCGACCGTCGCCAGCACCCGTCCCCAGTTGGGGTCGGAGCCGAACAGCGCGGTCTTGACCAGCGAATCGCGCGCCACCGCGCGCGCGACGGTGAGGGCGTCGTCCTCGGTGTGGGTACCCGTGACCGTGATGACGACCCGTTTGGTGACACCCTCGGCGTCGGCCATCATCTGGGCGGCGAGATCGTCACACACGGCGAACACCGCGTCGTCGAGATCGGCCTGCTCGACCGGGATCTGGCTGGCGCCCGAACTCAGCAGCAGCACCGTGTCGTTCGTCGAGCACGAGCCGTCGATGTCGAGGCGATCGAAGGTGCGTGCAGTGGCCTTGCGCAGCGCGGCGTCGAGTTGCTCGGCGGTTGCGGCCGCGTCGGTGGTGAGGACCACCAGCATGGTCGCCAGCGATGGCGCGAGCATGCCCGCGCCCTTCCCCATGCCGCCCACATTCCACCCCTGCGGGTGGTGCAGCGCAGCCTGTTTGGGGACGGTGTCGGTGGTCATGATGGCGTGCGCGGCATCCGTCCCCCCGGTCAGGCCGCCGCCCATGTCCTGGACGATCTCGGTGACCCCGGCCAGCACCTTGTCCATCGGCAACCGGTCACCGATGAGTCCGGTGGAGCACACCGCCACCTCGACGGCGCCCGTGCTGGTCCCCCAGTTGCTGAGCGCGTCGGCCACCGCCTCCGCGGTTTTGTGGGTGTCCTGGAAGCCGCCCGGTCCGGTGCAGGCGTTCGCGCCGCCGGAGTTGAGGATCACGGTGCGCAACCGACCTGTGGTGAGGACCTGCTGCGACCACAGCACCGGCGCCGCCTTCACCTGGTTACGGGTGAAAACGCCTGCGGCGGAATGATCGGGACCTTCGTTGAAGACGAGGGCGAGGTCGAGCGCACCGGATGCCTTGATCCCGGCGGCGATGCCTGCGGCCCGGAACCCCAACGGCGCGGTGACGCCCTGCCCGCGCACGAGTCGCGGATGGTCGCCGGGGGCGCCGCCCTGGATCCGGTCGGTGTCGTGCGGTCCGGTCACGGTGCCACTCCCACAGTGCTCAATCCCTCGTTTTCGGTCCATCCCAGCGCCAGGTTCATCGACTGGACCGCGGCGCCGCCGGTCCCCTTCGTCAGGTTGTCCACCGCACCGACGACCACGAGCGTCTGGGCGCGTTCGTCCACGGTCACACCGAGTTGCACGGCGTTGGATCCGATCACCGAACCGGTGGCCGGTAGTCGGCCCTCCGGTAGGACGTGCACGAATTCCTCGTCGGCATACGCCTTTTCGTACACCGCACGGGCCTCCTCGGCGGTTGCAGAGGTTCGCGCGGTACATGTCGCCAAGATGCCGCGGGCCATCGGCGCGAGGATCGGCGTGAAGGACACGGTCACCGGCTGCTCCGCGGCGGCCGAGAGTGCCTGGGAGATCTCCGGCGTGTGCCGGTGGACACCGCCCACGCCATAGGCGCGTGCGGAGCCGATGACCTCCGAGGCCAGGAGGTCGACCTTCGGCGACCGACCCGCGCCCGATGCGCCGCTGACCGCGACGACGGTGACGTGGGGGTCGGCGATCCCCGCAGCGATCGCCGGGAGCAGCGAGAGGATCGACACCGTCGGGTAGCACCCGGGCACCGCGATCCGGCTCGCGTCCTTCAAGACCTCCCGGTTGCCGGGCAGTTCCGGCAGACCGTACGGCCAGGTTCCCGCATGGTCACCGCCGTAGTACGTCGTCCACTCACCGCCGTCTTGCAGGCGGAAATCCGCACCGCAGTCGACGATGAGCGTCGTCGGCGGCAGGGCATCGGCGATCACCGCCGACGCGCCGTGCGGGAGTCCCAGAAAGACGACGTCGTGCCCGGCCAGGACCTCCGGAGTCGTGTCCTGCAGGACCCGGTCGGCCAGCGGCAGCAGGTGCGGGTGGTGTGCCCCCAGGACGGTCCCCGCGTTGCCGCCCGCGGTGAGCGCACCGATCTCGAGGTCGCCGGATCGCAGACGCGGATGTCCGCACAGCAATCGGAGGATCTCGCCGCCCGCGTAACCACTCGCGCCGGCGACTGCCACCTTCACCTTGCCGGACGAGGAAGTCCCTTCACCGCCGGTCGAGGACACACCCTCGCCGCCGGTTGAGCCCAGTTCGCCGCCGGTTGAGCCCAGTTCGCCGCTGGTTGAGCTTGTCGAAGCCATGTCATCATTATGCAGCAGCGTGCAAATGAATTCACACCCGGTCCGATTCCGGAGTCAGCGGAGGCGGGCACCCACCCGTGCGGCCGCTGCGTCGACAGCCGCCAGCTTGGCCTCGTTGGCCTCGTCCTCGGTGAGCGTGCGATCGGCAGCGCGGAAACGCAGCGAGAAGGTCAGCGATTTGTTGCCCGCACCGACCTGCTCCCCGGTGAACACGTCGAACAGAGCGATCTCTTCGAGCAGGTCGCCCGCCCCGTCGCGGAGCGCTGCCTGGACGTCCGCGGCCGGGACCTCACCGCCGACGACGACGTTGACGTCCTGCAGGACCGCGGGGAACACCGACACCGACGGCGCCGGGAGCTGCGCGTCCAGCGGCAATGAGTCGATGTCGATCTCCACGGCGCAGGTCCGCTTGGGAAGGTGGGCACGCTCGAGGACCGCGGGGTGGAGTTCGCCCGCGTATCCGACCGTGCGGCCGTCGACCGTGAGGCGCGCGCAGCGCCCGGGATGCCACGGACGGTGATCGTCGGCAGTGAGTTCGATGGTGACCCCGGCTGCGCGACCGATGGTGCGCGCCGCCTCGAAGGCGTCGAGATGGTCGGCGACACGTCCCGGCCCCCAGGGGCCGGCGGGATCACGCAGCCCGGTCAGGACGACCCCGACGTGCAGCGGCTGATGCGGCAGGGAGGCGTCGAGGGTCGCGATCTCCTCGTCGGTCGGTCGCCGCGTCACGTCGAGTGCCTCGACCGCAGTCACGTGATCACCGGCGATGACGACCTGTCCGATCGTGAAGAGCGACAGATCGCGCTGTCCGCGCGCGATGTTGCGGGCCGCCATTTCCAGGAGGCCCGGCAGCAGCGTCGTGTTCAGTTCGGGACGGTCGGACTCGAGCGGATTGAGAACCTTGACGGTGCGTCGGCGCTCGTCGTCGGCCGGCAGGTCCCACAGATCGAACACGCCGGACGGCATGAACGGGTACGGGAGCACCTCGACGTACCCATCGAGCGCGAGCGTGCGTCCCACGCTGCGCCGGCGTCGCTGAACCGGCGTCAGACCGGTGCCGCCGGGCGCGCGGGGCACCACGGCGGGGATGTCTTCGAGGCCTTCCAGCCGCAGCACCTCTTCGACGAGGTCGGCGCGCTGGCGCAGGTCGGGCCGCCACGACGGCGGGAAGACGTCGAGCTGGTCGGTGCCGGTCACCACACAACCGACCTCGGTCAGCCGGGTCAGCGTGGTGCCCGGCGGATAGCTGACACCCGCGACGCGATCCGGTTCGTCGGCCGCGATGGAGATCGTCGATCGGATCGGCGTCTGGACGTGCGTCTCCGCCAGTGGGGAGGCGACTCGTCCACCGGCGATCTCGACGATCAGGCGGGCCGCGCGGTCGGAGGCCACCGCGGTGATCTCCGGATCGACGATCCGCTCGAACCTCTTGCTGGCCTCGGAGGTCAGCTTGTGACGCTTCGCGGTACGGAAGACCCGGACGGGATCGAAGGTCGCGGACTCCAGCAACACCGTCGTCGTCTCGGATGCAACCTCGGTGCTGGCGCCGCCCATGACCCCGGCCAAGGCGATCGGGCCGGTCTCGTCGGCGATCACCACATCCTCGGGGTCGAGGACACGCACGGCGTCGTCGAGGGTGGTGAGCTTCTCCCCCGGCTGCGCCGAACGGACGGTGACGGTGCCCGTGATCCGGTCCGCGTCGAAGGCGTGCAGCGGTTGCCCGAGCTCGATCATCACGTAGTTGGTGATGTCGACGATCGCCGAGATCGGACGGATGCCGGCAACCATCAACCGCTTCTGCATCCACCACGGTGAGGTCGCCGTCGGGTCCACGCCGGTGATCACCCGCGCGGTGTAGCGCGTTGCATCGGAGTTCGCGTCGATGGCCACTGGCCACGCCGGGACCGAGCCGTCGTCCGGCAGGTCCGCGGCACGGAGTCCCGGGTCCACGAACGAAACCCCGAAGCTGCCGGCGAGTTCGCGGCCCAGACCGCGCACCGAGAACGCGTAGCCGCGGTCGGGCGTGACGTTCACGTCGATGGCCGCGTCGTCGAGTCCGAGGACCTCCCGGGCATCGGCGCCCGGTTCGGCGGTGCCGGGAGCGAGCACGAGAATGCCGCTGTGGTCGGTGCCGATCCCCAGTTCGGAGACCGAGCAGATCATGCCGTCGGAGACCCGGCCGTAGGTCTTACGCGAAGCGATCTCGAACGGACCGGGGAGCACGACGCCCGGCAATGCGGCGACGATCAGATCGCCCTCGGCGAAGTTGCGTGCACCGCAGACGATCCCGCGCGGTTCGGCCTCGCCGACCGCGACCGTGCAGAAGCGGATGGGCTTCTTGAACTCGGTGAGTTCCTCGATCGTCTCCACACGACCGATCACCAGCGGACCGGTGATCTCCGGGAACGTCTCGATGTCCTCGATCTCGAACCCGACGCGGACGAAGCCCGCGTCGATCTCCTCGGTGGTCGCCGACCACTGCGGAGCGCCGGATCGAAGGACTTCGGTGTACCAGGACTGCGGTGCACGCACTGTGTATCAACTACTTTCGTCGCGTCGTGGGAAGGCGGCGGGTCGTCGGGCGGAGATCTGCGCCGAGCGGATCAGGCGGCCGGACCGAACGGGAGGGTGAATCGGATGTCACCCTCGACCATGTCGCGCATGTCGGAGATGTCGTTGCGGAACTGCAGGGTGCGTTCCAGGCCCATCCCGAACGCGAAGCCGGAGTACACATCCGGATCGATACCACTGGCACGCAACACATTCGGGTTGACCATCCCGCACCCGCCCCACTCGACCCACCCCGGCCCGCCCTTCTTGGCGGGGAACCACACGTCGACCTCGGCGGAGGGCTCGGTGAACGGGAAGTAGCTCGCCCGCATGCGGGTGGTCGTCTCGGGTCCGAACAGGGCGCGCGCGAAGGTCTCGAGGGTGCCGCGCAAGTTCGCGAGCGTGAGGCCCTTGTCGACGGCGAGGCCCTCGATCTGATGGAACACCGGAGTGTGGGTGGCGTCGAGTTCGTCGGTCCGGAAGGTTCGGCCGGGGCAGGCGACGTAGATGGGGAGGTCGCGGCTCAACATCGAACGCACCTGGACGGGCGAGGTGTGCGTCCGCAGTACCTGACGGGACCCCTCGGGCGCGATGTAGAAGGTGTCCTGCATGGACCTGGCGGGGTGGTCGGGCAGGAAGTTGAGGGCGTCGAAGTTGTAGTGCTCGGTTTCGACCTCCGGCCCCTCCGCGATCTCCCAGCCCATGCCGACGAACACGTCGGCAACCTGCTCGGCGATGACGGTGATGGGATGGCGCGCACCCACCGGACGTCGGCCACTCGGCAGCGTCACGTCGATGGATTCGGCGACGAGGACCGCCGCGTCGCGCTCGGCATCCAGGACCTCGGTGCGGGCCTCCAGTGCTGCCGACACCCGGCCGCGGACCTGGTTGACCAGCTTGCCCGCCTCCGAGCGCTGGTCCTTCGGGATCGAACCCAGCGCGCGTCGGGCCAGCGCGATCGGCGACCGGTCGCCGAGGTGCGCCGACTTGGCCGCGGCGAGCTGGTCGAGGTCGGCCGCCGCCTCGAAGGCCTCGATCGCCGACGATGCGGCCGCCTCGAGGTCGTCGGATCCCGGGAATGCCGTTGCGTCGGCGGAAGTGGCCACGGTGGGCGTGCTCCTCATGCGTCGATCGATGGATGGTGGGCATCGTCGTCGCGCTGTGCACGCTGGCACGGCGGGGCCCAGCGGGACACGTCGAGTGCCGACGATGACCCCATCGAGGGTAGTCGACTACTGCGAGGCGCTGACCTGCAGGGAGGCGTCGTCCCCGGGAAGCGCTCCTGCCGCCGTCCCGCGACCGGCGGGAACCACGAGGCAACGAGCGGCGGCAGCACACGCGAGACCCACGACCAGCCACCAGAGGCCGTCACCGACCAGACCGCCACGCGCGAGCATCAGCACCGCCACGCCGAGGCATGCCAGCACCGCCACCAGCGCCGCGTCCCGGCCCGGCCCGCTGCGCCGCGCGATCGGATCGTCCCACCACGGCAGGGATCGGTTCTCCAGCGGCGACAGCATCGCGACGACCGGGATCATGACCGAGAGCAACACGAAGGTCTGGACCGCGACGACCACCGGGAACGACGCGGAATGCACGTCCGCGCGGTCCATGCCGGCAGCCGCGCACAACCCGACGATCGCCGCCAGCACCGGTAGATGCCAGAGATACAGCGTCATCGCGCCCCGGTTGCCCAGAACCACCCACCACCACACACGCGGACGATCGGCGAGGACTGCGAGGAACCGACGCACCGCTATCGCACCCGCGCACAGGACGATCGCGTGGCCGGCGAGCAGCAGGCTCGGCGGACTCATGTTGGACAATTGCTGACCCGGCACGGTCACGAGAGAGACCTCGTACGGTCCCCACGAGACGAGGGCGAGGTCGGCGGCAAGCGCGCCGACGGCCACCACGAGCGCTGTTGCGGGCCGGAAGATCTTCTTCGCGTAGGCGACGCCGAGGACAGCGGGGATCGTCCACACAGAGAGGAAGTTCAGGTAGCCGAGCTCGGCGGGACCGCCTGCGAGCCGGATGGTGTCGACGGTCGCGGTGCTCCCCCAGCAGACGGCCAGCGCGACCGCCACGCCGGCTCCGGAGGAGAGCCGCTGCAGGAACGGGACCACGGCCAGCACGAGCAGGTACGCACCGAGGAACCACAGCAACTGCACCCCGAGCCGCGCGACGACATCGGCCGCAGCCGAGGCACCGATACGGGTCAATACCGCGTACACGGCGACCACGGCGCCGAGGTACCAGAAGACCGGGCGCAGCAGGCGCTGCGTCCGCGCGAAGAGCCACTGCCCCGCCGTCGGGGTGTCGCCGCGGCCACGTGAGGTCCAGCCGCGAGTCGCGGCGGCCGCGCCGGCGAAGAAGAACAGCGGCAGCACCTGCAGCAGCCAGGTCGCCGGCTGCAGTGCGGGCACGTCGCCGAG
The DNA here is from genome assembly GCF_042743165.1 of Gordonia sp. NPDC058843. Classification (NCBI taxonomy): domain Bacteria; kingdom Bacillati; phylum Actinomycetota; class Actinomycetes; order Mycobacteriales; family Gordoniaceae; genus Gordonia; species Gordonia sp. NPDC058843. The sequence continues at coordinate 27,103 of NZ_JBHYNC010000040.1, read as the reverse complement.
TGTGTTGCCCAGGTGGACCGAGCCGTCCGCCACCTCGACGGTGAGCATGATCGAGTGACCGGCGACGACCACGACGAGCGACACGATCCGGATGAGGTCGACGACGCGATCACGGTTCCCGGTGAGGGCGTGCAATTCTCGGGAAGTGGGCAGGCCCGCCGACGCCGGGCGCCCTGATTCGGTGCTGAGCATGACGACAGTCTCGGCCGACCCGGCCGACACGGCCTGAGCGAAACTACTCGGTCGCGGTCAGCAATCCCCGTATCGCCGGACGCCGAGGGGAACGTCTGGAGACCCTCGACGGCCCGGGTCTATGTGCCCGGACCGCCGCGGCCCTATTTGCCGAAGCCGGCCCTCTTGAGTGCATCGGCCATCGCTCCGCCGGGCGCCGGGCGCCGGTCGTTGCGGTTTCCGCCCCGGTTGCCCTGACTCCCCCGGCCGCCCTGCCCACCCTGCCCGCCCTGGTTCGATGGGTTGCCGCGACCGCCGCCGCGCTGATCGTTCTTACGCGGCTGCCCGCCGCCGCGCGGAGCATCGTCACGCCCCTGCCCGCGGGGTGCCCGAGCAGGCTTCCCATCGCTGCCCGGTTCGTCGTCGAGCCGCAGCGACAATCCGATGCGCTTGCGTTCGACGTCGACATCCATCACCTTGACCTTCACGATGTCACCGGACTTGACGACCTCGTGGGGATCGGAGACGAACCGGTGGGCCATCGCCGAGACGTGGACGAGCCCGTCCTGATGCACCCCCACGTCGACGAACGCACCGAACGCGGCCACGTTGGTGACCTGTCCTTCCAGGACCATGCCCGGTGTCAGATCGGAGACCTTCTCGATGCCGGTCGCGAAGGTCGCGGTCTTGAACTCGGGACGCGGATCGCGCCCCGGCTTGTCGAGTTCGGCGATGATGTCGACGACGGTCGGACGACCGAACTTCTCGTCGACGAACTCCTCGGGACGCAGCTTGGTGAGCGTTGCGGTGTCGCCGATGAGGGAGCGGACGTCGGAACCCACCTTGTCGATGATGCGCGTGACAACCGGATACGCCTCGGGGTGCACGCTCGACGCGTCGAGCGGGTTGTCGCCGTCGGCGATGCGGAGGAAGCCCGCACACTGTTCGAACGCCTTGGGTCCGAGTCGGGGTACAGCGGTGATCTGCTTGCGGTTCCGGAACGCCCCATTGGTATCCCGATGCGCGACAATTGATTCCGCGAGACCGGCGGTGATTCCGGAGACCCGGGACAGCAGCGGCACCGAGGCGGTGTTCACGTCGACGCCGACCGCATTCACCGCGTCTTCGACCACCGCGCCGAGCGAACGGGCGAGCAGCGTCTCGGAGATGTCGTGCTGGTACTGGCCGACGCCGATCGACTTCGGGTCGATCTTCACGAGCTCGGCGAGCGGGTCCTGCAGACGACGAGCGATCGAGACCGCGCCGCGGATGGAGACATCGAGGTCGGGCAGCTCCTTCGACGCATAGGCCGACGCGGAGTACACCGAGGCACCCGCTTCGGACACGACGACGCTCGTCGGCGGCTTCTTTCCGGCCTCCTTGATCGCGGACAGGAGCTCGCCGGCAAGTGCATCGGTTTCTCGAGACGCGGTGCCGTTGCCGATCGCGATGAGGTCGACGCCGTGCTTCTCGACGAGCGCGCCGAGAACCGCCAGCGAGCCGGACTTGTCCCGCCTGGGCTCGTGCGGATAGATCGTCGCGGTGTCCACGACCTTGCCGGTCGCGTTGACGACGGCGACCTTCACACCGGTTCGCAGACCGGGGTCGAGACCCATCGTCGTGCGTGACCCCGCGGGTGCGGCCAGCAGGAGGTCCTTGAGGTTCGTCGCGAACACGGCAACCGCGTCGGCCTCGGCGGCCTGACGCAGCCGCATCCGGACGTCGAGGGACAGCCCGACGAACATCTTGGTGCGCCACGCCCATCGCACCGTGTCGGTGAGCCAGCGGTCGGCCGGACGGCCCTGATCCGAGATGCCGAATCGAGCTGCGATCCGCTGTTCGTAAGGCCCGGGACCGGCGGGGCGGTCGGCCGCCTCCGGATCGGCGTCGAGGGTGACCGACAAGATCTCCTCACGTTCGCCGCGCAGCACGGCCAGCACGCGGTGCGACGGCAACGAGGTGAACGGCTCGGAGAACTCGAAGTAGTCGGAGAACTTGGCGCCCGCGGACTCCTTGCCCTCGCGAACGGCGGTTCGCAACACGCCGGTCTGCCACATCAGTTCGCGCAGTTCGCCGACCAGGTCTGCGTCTTCGGCGAAACGCTCCACGGCGATCGCGCGCGCGCCGTCGAGCTGCTCAGCGGTGAACGTCGACGGGTCCGTCATCGGATCCGAAAGCAGCGCCTCGGCCACGGGCTCGTGTCCGGCCTCCCGGGCGATCTGGGCCTTCGTGCGGCGCTTGGGCTTGTAGGGCAGATAGATGTCCTCTAGTCGGGCCTTGGTGTCGGCCTCGAGGATGCGTGCGTCGAGAGCGGCGTCGAGCTTGCCTTGCGCGGCGATCGATTCGCGCACCGCCTGGCGGCGGGCCTCGAGGTCGCGGAGGTATCCGAGACGCTCGTCGAGAGTGCGGAGTTGCGCGTCGTCGAGGCCGTCGGTGGCCTCCTTGCGGTATCGGGCGACGAACGGAACCGTCGATCCGCCGTCGAGCAGGTCGATGGCCGCGCGCACCTGGCCGACGCCCACCCCGAGCTCGGCGGCGATGGCCGAGGCGATGCGGGAGTTCACGACCGCCGGATCGGGCGCGGGCACCGTCTGGGGTGCCGCGGCCGGCGAGCCGGGGGTCGCGGGTGCGGGTTCGGGCGCGGAATCGGGTGACACAGTTTCTGACACGATCGCCGACCCTACCGGCCGCCTCGGACAGCGATCAGACTCGACCCGCCGCGCCGTGGACGCGTGCGCTCTCGTACAGACAGATGGCCGCAGCGGCAGCGACATTCAGGCTCTCCGCGCGACCGCGGATCGGAATGGACACGCGGTGATCGGCAGACCGTTGCACGTCGACCGACAGCCCGTGCGCCTCGTTGCCGAAGAGCCACGCGACGCGACCGGCGAGGACGTCACCGGCGGAGTCCAGGTCGACCTCGCCGTCGGCGGCCGTCGCGAGCAGGGTGACGCCCGCAGCGCGGACGGCGTTCAGCCCGTCGACGACCGAACGCCCGCGTACGACGGGGACCGTGAACACGCTCCCCGCACTCGCACGGACACACTTCCCGTTGTGCGGGTCGACGGCATCGCCGAGAAGGACGACGGCGTCGGCGCCCATGGCGTCGGCGCATCGGATGAGCGTGCCGGCGTTACCGGGCTCACGGGGCTCTACGGCGACCGCGAGAAGCCTCGGTGCATCGGTGAGGACGGCGTCGAGGGACACGTCGAGGAGCGGACAGATCGCGAAAATGCCTGCCGGCGTGGAGGTTTCCGCGAGCTTCGACGCGGCACGGGCGGTGATCACCGACACGCCGACACCGTCCGCCGTCGCGGTATCGAGGAGGTCGCGATGGCGGAGTTGCTCCTCGTCGGCGACGAGAAGCACCTCGACCCGTCCGACGGCGAGCGCCGATGCGACGGCGTTGGCCCCCTCCGCGAGGAAACGACCCTGCGCCCGCCGTTCTGCTGCACGGTGCAGCTTCGCATACGACACGACCCGCGAGGATCGCTCGGACAGGATCTCCGTCATCGGAGGCTGGTCCGCGCGGCTCGCGGGTCGTGAATGCTGGGGTGCAATCAGGCAGCCGGGGCGTTGACGTCGGCCGGCAGTGCCTTGCGGGCGACCTCGACCAGACCGGTGAAGGCCTCGGGATCGGTCACGGCGATATCGGCGAGCACCTTGCGGTCGACCTCGACACCAGCGGCCTTCAGGCCCTGGATGAGGCGGTTGTAGGTGATGTCGTTGGCGCGGGCCGCGGCGTTGATACGCGAGATCCACAGCTTGCGGAATTCACCCTTGCGCGCCCGGCGGTCACGGTAGGCGTAGTTCAGCGAGTGGAGCTGCTGCTCCTTCGCCTTGCGGTACAGGCGCGACCGCTGTCCGCGGTAGCCCTTGGAGGCCTCGAGGGTGGACCGACGCTTCTTCTGTGCGTTGACGGCCCTTTTCACGCGTGCCATGTGTTAGATCCTTTTGCTTGTCAGATGTCTGGGGTCGCTGGCGTCAGCGGTTGAGCAGTCGCTTGATACGCGGGGCGTCGTTCTCGCTGACGACCGTGGTGCCGTCGAGACGACGGGTGCGCTTGGACGACTTGTGCTCGAGCAGGTGGCGGCGGTTGGCCTTCTGGCGAACGATCTTCCCGCTGCCGGTCACCTTGAAGCGCTTCGCGGTGCCCTTGTGGGTCTTGCTCTTCGGCATGATCTTCCTTCTCTCGGGCGAACTCGGGCACCGGACCTGGCGAGGTCCGGTGAGTACTCGGGTTCGCGTGTCGTTATCTCGGCCGGAACGGTTCGGACTCTCGTCTGGCCGATCGACTCAGTTCTCGTCCGCTCAGTTCTCGACGATTCAGTTCTCGTCTGGGGCGGCCTTCGGGCCACCGGAACGTTCACGGCTCTCTTGCGCCTTTTGGCGGGTCTTCGCACCCTTGTGCGGGGCGAGGACCATCGTCATGTTGCGACCGTCCTGCTTGGCCGAGGTCTCGACGAAGCCGTAGTCGGCGACGTCGTTGCCCAGGCGCTGCAGCAGCCGGTAGCCGAGCTCCGGACGGGACTGCTCGCGGCCGCGGAACATGATGGTGACCTTCACCTTGGATCCCGCCTCGAGGAACCGGACGACGTGACCCTTTTTGGTCTCGTAATCGTGGTCGTCGATCTTGGGACGGAGCTTCTGCTCCTTGATGACGGTCATCTGCTGGTTCCGGCGCGATTCGCGCTGCTTCTGGGCCGCTTCGTACTTGAACTTGCCGTAGTCCATGATCTTGCAGACCGGCGGACGGGCGTCCGGGGCCACCTCGACCAGGTCGAGATCGGCCTCGTAGGCCAAGCGAAGCGCATCTTCAACACGCACGATGCCCACCTGCTCCGAGTTGGGTCCGACGAGTCGGACCTCAGGGACGCGGATGCGCTCGTTGATGCGGGTCTCAGTGCTGATGGGGCCTCCTTGTTCAATCCTGCAGTGGTAACCGTCGCGTCGTGGCGAGGGACGTATGCAAGAGAACCTGCGGAACACCTCAGCAAAGAAGCCCCGGGACAGATGTCCGCGGGGCTCCGATACCGACCGGTTCGCAACATGGCTGCCATGACTGGCAGACGCTGCCACCGACACACAGCTCAGCATCAATGGATGCGATCTGCGACGATCGGCGTGAACCGGACCGTGCAACTGCGAGAACCTCGCGTCGAACGGTGGGAGCGGAACTCCACTTACGACCCCGGCGCAAACCAGGGCGGTCGTGCTATGGGAGTCTAACAGCCATGGCCGAGAACTCCTATTCGTCACCTGGACCGTCATCCCCGGAAGGTGCGACGGGCGGCGGCGCCGACATGGGAGATGCGGCGCACACCGATCCCGACAACGTCCGTGACCTGGGCGATATTCCGGCCATCGAGGTCATCACCCGTTCCATCGTCATGCTGATGAGCGCCGCGGCCGAGAAGCTCGGTCTGGCCGAGGGCACCCCCGCGGACCGTATCGACCTGCCCGAGGCCCGCACCCTGATCACCGCCCTGGCCGGAATCGTCGATGCCTCGAAAGCCGATCTCGGCATCCACGCCGCGCCGATCCGCGATGGATTGAAAAGCCTTCAGCTGGCGTTTCGCGAAGCGAGCGCGTACCCCGACGAGCCCGGCGAGGGTCCGGGCGAGAAGTACACCGGTCCGGTTCGCGCGCCCCAGAAGTAGGGGGCCCTACTGCTGGTTGAGCAGGTGAGGAGCGTAGCGACGGAGCCCGCCCCTCCCGCCGGTTGAGCAGGTGAGGAGCATAGCGACGGAGCCCGCCCCTCCCGCCGGTTGAGCAGGTGAGGAGCATAGCGACGGAGCCCGCCCCTCCCGCCGGTTGAGCAGGTGAGGAGCGTAGCGACGAGCCGTGTCGAAACCACTACGCTGGACCCATGACGAATGCCGATGAGCCCGCAGGGTCCGACGAGATCGTCGACGCGGAGATCGTGCCGACCGGCCCGGTCCCGGGGGCGTCACCCGATCCGAACTACTCCGACAGCGGCATCCCCACCTTCGACTTCGTCCGCGACAAGATCGAGAACCGGATCACCACCGCGATCGGTTCGCAAGAGCTCGCGGAGGCGAGCCCCGAAGGCCACAGCGTGGACGAGATGATGCGCAAACGCGACGAAGCCGCGAAGAAGCGACTCGAAGAGATCCGCAAGTCGATGGGCTCGTGAGACCGACCTCACTCCCCCCGTAACTCCTGATCCGCCAGGATATCCCTGCACAGCATCGACCCGACCCACGCACGGATGCGGTCCGATGGCCAGCCCCGCGCGGCCAGATGCGACCACACCTCATACCCGAACGCCAGTGAGGCCACATCGCAGGCCGCCTCGGCGTCGATGCCGTCGCGCAGCGTTCCCTCCGGCCAGGACGAGAAGATCCGCCGCCGGCCATCGTCACCCCTCTGCTCGCCGTTTCGGTACGCCTCGGCGAGCACGTCGTTGGTGACACTGCCTTCGAAGAGCAACCTGACGATGTCTCCCGGTCCGTCGAACATCCGCTGCCGATGCCTGGCCATCGCCTCGATCTGCTCACGGGGCGTGGCCCCTTCCGCCTGCAGTTCGCGGACGAGTTTCGGCACGTCGGCCTCGTCGTCGACGACGTCGACCAGTGCGGTGGCCAGTCCGGCCTTGTTGCCGAACACGGCGTAGACGGTCGGCTCGGCCACGCCGGCCGCTGCGGCGACTTCCTTCAGAGTTGTTTTGGTCCAACCCTTTTCAGCGAACAGTCGACGCGCTTCGGCGGACAGTCGCATACGGGTCTCGCGCGCCTGCGCCTCACGGTGCGGCGACGAGTACGCGCGCTTGTCTTGTTCCATCCACCACTCCCGGCTATATTAACTGAGTGTTACTCAATGAAATTAGTTCGACTCACCCAATCTAGGGGCACCCATGGAAAAGGCCAAACTTGCCGGATACGGCCTCGTCGGCGGCGGCGTGCTCGTGTGTGTCGGCGGCGCGACTCACCCCCACGGACCGATGGACTCGATCGAAGGTCACGTCATCGGCATGCTGGAAGACCCGACATGGGTGCCCACACACTCGATCGCCTTCCTCGGTACCGCGATCATCGCGGCGGCGCTGATCGGCCTCTCGCGCGGCCGTGTGGAGCCGGCCCGAATCCGTCCGTTTCTCGTCGTCGCGGGTGTGGGCGCGGTTCTGGCCGCCGTCGAGTACATTCCGCACATCGCGGCGAAGTCGGAACTCGACGAACTGAAGGCAGGCGACCCCGCCCCCATCACCCGCACGCATGAGGTGCTGGCCGCGTACTCCGGACCGGTGTTCGGCTTCGGGTCGGCTCTGCTCGCGCTGATGGTCGCGATCACCGCCACCCGGCGCCGACCGTTGTGGGGACTCATCGCGGCCCCCGGCATCGTGGGCGGGGTCGCTGCCGGCCTGGCCGTACCGCTTCTACTCGTGACCCAGGACGTCCAGATGACACTGCTGTTCCCGGGCGTTGCGGGAGTCGCGGTCTTCTACATCCTGCTCGGGGTCGGCGTTGCGAGAGGCACTGTCCTCACCGCGGCCCGAGAAGTCGTGACTCCGGAGCAATCGAGCGCCGCGACGGACCCGGCCGCACCCGTGCCCGCCTAGCCGGACGAGCGGTCCGGCGGGAGGTCAGCCGACCGAGGCCACCGCGTGATCGATGTCGACGATCTCGGCGAGGAACTTGCCGGTGTGGCTGCCCGGGGTCGCGGCGATGTCCTCCGGTGTGCCCTCGCCGACGACGGTCCCACCACCTGCACCGCCCTCGGGGCCCATGTCGATGACCCAGTCGGCGGTCTTGATGACATCGAGGTTGTGCTCGATCACGATGACGGTGTTGCCCTTATCGACCAGACCGTTGATCACCGCCAGCAGCTTCTTGATGTCCTCGAAGTGGAGCCCGGTGGTGGGCTCGTCGAGGATGTAGACCGTCCGGCCCATCGATCTCTTCTGCAACTCGGCGGCCAGCTTCACGCGCTGGGCCTCGCCACCGGACAGAGTCGGGGCAGGCTGTCCGAGCCGGACATAACCGAGCCCGACGTCGACGAGGGTCTTGAGGTAGCGGTGGATCGAGGTGACGGGCTCGAAGAAGTCGGCCGCCTCCTCGATCGGCATGTCGAGGACCTCGGAGATGGTCTTGCCCTTGTAGTGGACTTCGAGGGTCTCCCGGTTGTAGCGCGCGCCGTGGCAGACCTCGCACGGGACGTAGACGTCCGGCAGGAAGTTCATCTCGATCTTGATCGTGCCCTCGCCGGTGCACGCCTCGCAGCGGCCGCCCTTTACGTTGAACGAGAACCGGCCCGGTTGGTAACCGCGAACCTTCGCTTCGGTGGTCGCCGCGAACAGTGTGCGGATCTTGTCGAAGACGCCGGTGTAGGTGGCCGGGTTGGACCGCGGCGTGCGACCGATCGGTGACTGGTCGACCTGGACGAGCTTGTCCAGGTTGTCCAGACCCTTGATGCGCGTGTGGCGTCCGGGCACCTGCCGCGCGCCGTTGAGTTTGTTGGCGAGCACCGTTGCCAGGATGTCGTTGACGAGCGTGGACTTGCCCGAACCCGACACGCCCGTGACCGCGGTCATCACTCCGAGCGGGAAGGACACGTCGATGCCGCGGAGATTGTGCTCCCGCGCACCGACGACGGTCAGCTGCCGCTTGCGGTCGATCGGCCGGCGGATCTCCGGGACCGGCAACGAGTCGCGTCCGGCGAGGTACGCGCCGGTCAGCGACTTGCGGTTTTTCAGCAGGTCCTTGTAGCTACCGCTGTGCACCACGTGTCCACCGTGCTCACCGGCACGCGGGCCGATGTCGACGATCCAGTCGGCGGCGCGGATGGTGTCCTCGTCGTGCTCGACGACGATGAGCGTGTTGCCCAGATCCCGGAGTCGGGTCAGCGTGTCGATGAGCCGCCGGTTGTCGCGCTGGTGCAGACCGATCGACGGCTCGTCGAGGACGTAGAGCACGCCCGCGAGACCCGACCCGATCTGGGTGGCCAGACGGATACGCTGCGCCTCGCCGCCCGACAACGAACCCGCCGCACGCTCCAGCGACAGGTACTCGAGCCCGACGTCGAGCAGGAAGCGGATGCGGGCCTGGACCTCCTTGAGGACACGCCCCGCGATGGCAGCCTGGCGGGAATCGAGCGTCAGCTGCTCGAGGAAATCGGCGCAGTCGGCCACCGACAGCGCACACACTTCCGCGATGGACTTCGGTCCGTACTCCGGATGATCGAGTGTCACCGCGAGGATCTCCGGCCGGAGACGCGCACCCTGGCATGCCGGACACGGCACGTCGCGCATGTAACCCTCGTAGCGCTCTTTCATCTGCTCGGACTCGGTCTGGTCCATACGGCGTGCGAGGAACGACAGCACACCCTCGAACTCGGTGTAGTACGAGCGGGTCCGGCCGTACCGGTTGCGGAACTTGACGTGCACCTGGTGATCGCTGCCGTTGAGCAGGGCCCGGCGCGCCTTGATCGGCAGCTTCTTCCAGGGGGTGTTGATGTCGAACTTCATCTGATCGGCCAGGCCGGACATCAGACGGAGGAAGTAGTCCGCGTTGTGTCCGGTCGACCACGGTGCGATCGCACCCTCGGCGAGCGACATCTCCGGGTCGGGCACGACGAGTTCCTCGTCGACCTCCTTGCGGACACCGAGCCCGTCGCACTCCGGACAGGCGCCATAGGGAGAGTTGAACGAGAACGAGCGCGGTTCGAGGTCGTCGATCGCGATCGGGTGCGCGTTCGGGCAGGCCATCCGCTCCGAGAAGCGGCGCTCGCGTTCCGGGTCGTCTTCCTCGAGGTCGACGAAGTCGAGCACGATGATCCCATCGGCCAGTCGTAGGCCGGTCTCGACCGAATCCGTCAGGCGCTGCTTGGCGCTCGTCTTGACCACCAGGCGGTCCACGACCACCTCGATGTCGTGCTTCTCCTGCTTCTTCAGCTTCGGCGCATCGGTCAGGGGGTGGACGACTCCGTCGATGCGGGCTCGCGAGAAGCCCTGCGTCTGGAGTTCGGCGAAGAGGTCGACGAACTCTCCCTTGCGAGTGCGCACGACCGGTGCGAGCACCTGGAAGCGCGTGCCCTCGTCCATCGCGAGGACCTGGTCGACGATCTGCTGGGGCGTCTGCTTGGCGATGGCCTCGCCGCAGATCGGGCAGTGTGCCTTGCCGGCGCGGGCGTAGAGGAGGCGCAGGTAGTCGTAGACCTCGGTGATCGTGCCGACGGTCGACCGCGGATTGCGGTTCGTCGACTTCTGGTCGATCGACACCGCGGGCGAGAGACCCTCGATGAAGTCCACGTCCGGCTTGTCCATCTGCCCGAGGAACTGCCTCGCATAGGCGGACAGCGACTCGACGTAGCGCCGCTGCCCCTCCGCGAAGATCGTGTCGAAGGCGAGGGACGACTTGCCCGATCCCGACAGCCCGGTGAAGACGATGAGGCTGTCCCGGGGCAGGTCGACATCGATGCCCCGAAGATTGTGTTCGCGGGCACCTCGGACGATCAGACGATCAACCACTGCAGTCCTTACATTCTCGAGTCACAAGGGCGCACACCCGGCGCACGGGCACAGTACCGACGGCCACCGACAAGATCGTCATCGCGCACTCGCCCTGGAAAGATTCGGAGTCCGACGACCGGGCGATCGGTCTCGCCGCCCGCGTGTCATCGCCGAACCGATGGTCCAGGATACGCCCGCCACGCGAAGTCCCATGGTCACGACCGTCACATTCCGGCGGTCCGCTGTCATAGCCTGTCGGCATGACCTCCCCCGCGACACCGATCAGTGACACCTACACCGGCGACCTCTCCGAGTCGACGACCCCGCAGCGCCGCACGCTGGCGTCGGCAACCATCGTCAAACTGTCCGTCGGCCCGATGGACAACAACGTCTACGTGGTCACCTCGCGCGCGACGGGTGATCAGCTGATCATCGACGCAGCCAACGACGCGGACACCATCACCGAGGTCCTGTCGGCCGTAACGGGAACCCCGGCGCTGATCTTCACCACCCACCAGCATTTCGACCACTGGCAGGCGCTCGCCGCCGTCGCCGAAGCCACGGGTGTGCCTACGGCCGCCGGGCGTCTCGACGCCGGCGAACTGCCCGTCACACCCGACCGGCTCGTCGACGACGGTGACGTAATCGAGGTCGGCGACCTCACCTTCGAAGCCATCCACCTGGTCGGGCACACCCCGGGGTCGATCGCCCTGGCGCTCACCGACGTGAACGACGACGGCGAGTCGACCGTGCACCTGTTCACCGGCGACTGCCTCTTTCCGGGCGGCATCGGCAAGACCTGGAAGCCGGAGGACTTCGACACTCTCCTCGACGACGTCTCGACGAAGCTGTTCGACCGATTCGCCGACTCGACCGTGGTCTATCCCGGCCACGGCAAGGACACCACTCTGGGCGCCGAGCGCGGGTCGCTGCCGGAATGGCGCGAGCGCCGCTGGTGACCGAGTGACGCGAGCGACGCGATGAGCTCGGCGTGTTTCGTCTGCGTCCCGGACGGTTACCTGTTACCCGGATCGTTCGGCAAGTCGTGATCGGCGAAGCCCCGCCAGCGGCAAACTGATCACGGAGAGCCGATTGACCTGCACATTTGCTGCGAGAGGGTAGCGTTGACCGAGCCAGAAACGCGCTTCACCCGACGGATCTCGATAGCCAAACCCGACTGAAGAAGGTTGTGACCGATGATTCTCCGCCGTATAGCCCGTCCGCTCCTCGCCTCGGCGTTCGTCGCCAGCGGCGTGGACGCCATCCGGAGCCCCAAACCGATCGCGCAGTCCGCAGAGCCGGTCGTGGACAAGGCCCGGTCGTCGCTCCCGCCGGAGGTGGCCGGCCGGATTCCGGAGAACACCGAGACGCTGGTGCAGATCAACGCGGCCGCCCAGATCGGCGGCGGCATCCTCCTCGCAACCGGTAAGTTCCCGCGCTTCGCGTCCGTCGTCCTGGCCGGGACGCTGATCCCCACCACCGCGGCCGGCACCGACTTCTGGAACGAGGCGGACCCGGTCAAGAAGGAAGCACAGCGCAACGCCTTCATCAAGAACGTCGGTCTCCTCGGCGGCGTCCTGCTGGCGGCTGTCGACACCGAGGGCAAGCCCTCGCTCGCATGGCGCGGACGCCAGAAGGCCTCGGCCGTCGCCGCGGCCCTGCCGATCGGTGCGGCTGCCGGATCGTCGACGTGGGAGCATCTCGTCGAGCGCACCCACGACGGCGCCGAGATCGTCTCCGAGCGATCCGCCGACGCCGCGGCCAAGTTCCGGGAACACGCACCCGAGATCGCCGAGGCCGCGCAGAAGCGCTCACTGGAATTCGCCGGAAAGGCCGCCGACACCGCCTCCGAGGTGGCCGACCGTATCCGTGACCGCGCCCCGGTTCTCGCCGACGCGGCCCTGGAACGTTCATCGGGACTCGCCGACACGGCCCTCGCGCGCTCGTCGGATCTCGCCGAGACCGCGCGCAAGCGGGGCCCGAAGCTCGTCAAGCAGGCGCAGAAACGAGCCGAGAAGGCCCAGAAGCAGGCGGTGAAGGCGCAGAAGCAGGCGAAGAAGAACGCCCCGAAGCTCGCCGACGCCGCACGCGATCGCGCGACCGACCTGGCCGACACCGCTCGCAAGCGCGGACCGGAGTTCGCCGATGTGGCCCGCGATCGGTCCACCGAGCTCGCCGATGTCGCCCGCGCACGATCGGCCGTACTCGCCGAGACCGCACGCCAGCTCGCTGCCGCCGCCGAGGACTCGGCCGACCAGGGCCGCAAGCGTCTGCGTAAGGCGCGTCGCTGACCCCCCGGGGCTTCCACACGCACGACCACCAGATACGAGCACGACCCTGAACACGACCGAGCTCACGACCACGGACGCGGCGCACCCGCCGGAGGACTATCCCTGGGTGCCCGCGTCCGTGGCGCTGAGAGAGGCCGCGGTGCGAGATGTGGTGGTGAACGATCCGGTGTTCGGGATGGCTCCGACGCCCAATTCTCGGCTGGTGGTCGCGGTCGGGTCGAACGCCGCCCCGGATGTCTTGCGGCGCAAGCTCGCTCAGGTACCGTCCGCGGAGGCTATCTGTCTTCAGACGGTCGACGTCGCGAACATCACAGTCGGCCATTCCGCGCACGTCGCAGCCCGCGGTTACGTCCCGGCCGCCCCGGTCGTCGCAGTTCAGGGCACGATTCGGACCCTCGCGGCCTGGCTGGGTCCCACGCACATCGAGGCGCTCGACGCCACCGAACCCAACTACCATCGACAGACAGTGAATACGCGCGACCACCCCCTGATCCCCGGCGGGCCCACTCCCCTCATCCCGGACACGCGGCCCTTGCCTGCGGAGTTCGACCTCTACGTGTCCCGACACGGCGTCCTTGCCGACCCGGTCACCGGCGCCCCGCTCCCTTTCGGCTCGCAGACCGACGTCCTCGGCTGGTTGTCCCGACAACTCGACGACGCGACGCTCACAGACTCGGCGTCCCGGGTGTGCACCCGGCTCGCATCCCGACCCGAGACGATGACCGCCCGTATGCGCAATGCCGGCCTGTCGCGGCCATGCGGGTTGCACGCTCAGCTGCCGATCGGCCGCGACCGATGACCGCGCTGTCACCGGACACCGATCCTCGGGTGGACGAGGAACAGCGGCACCTCGACCGCGTGTACGGCCGGCTCGACCGGATGCGGCGGACCACGCAGCGCCGGTTGTCCACGACGCTGTCCGAACGCGGTGGCACGCCTCAGGCGCTGTCCGAGCGCGAGTCCTACGAGCGGATGTACAACGAAGATCTCGCGAAATTCGATGCCGCCGAACACAATCTGTACTTCGGGCGGCTCGATCTCGAGGACGGCGAGGTCCGGCGCATCGGACGTATCGGTGTCCTCGACGACGGATTCGCCGACGACGGCGAGCTCGACGCCACCGCCACCGACGCCACTCTCCTGCTCGACTGGCGCGCTCCGCTGGCACGTCCGTTCTATCTGGCGACCCCGGCGGCACCCGAGGACGTGGCGCGCCGTCGCCACATCCGCACCCGGAGCCGCAAGGTCCGCGGTGTCAGCGACGAGTCGCTGACAGCGGGCGACGCCCTGCTCGACGACTTCGGACACGGCGACGTCGTCAACGAGTCGGCTCTGGTCGCGGCACTCAACGCCGCTCGCACCGGCGAGATGACCGACATCGTCGAGACCATTCAGCGCGAGCAGGACCTCATCATCCGTTCGGCGCACCGGGGAGTCACCGTCATCCAGGGCGGACCTGGTACCGGCAAGACCGCGGTCGCGCTGCACCGGGCCGCCTATCTGCTCTACACGCATCGCGAGAACCTGTCGCGCAGCGGCATTCTCATCATCGGACCCAACGACGACTTCCTGAACTACATCGGCCAGGTGCTGCCTTCACTGGGTGAGTCCGGCGTACTCCTGTCGACCATCGGTGATCTCTTCCCCGGTGTGCGCGCGGGCACCGAGGATCCGCGGACGACAGCTGCTGTCAAGGGCGGGCTGCGGATGGTCGACGTCCTCAAGCGCGCGGTGCGCGCCCAGCAGTCCCTGCCGTCCCGGCCGGAGTCGGTCGATTTCGACAGCTATCAGGTCGAGATCGACTCGGAACTGGTCAAGGCGGCACGCGCCAAGGCCCGCGCCACGCGCCGCGCACACAACCTGTCGCAGAACGCTTTTCTGAAGGCCGGGCTCGCCGAACTCGCGGCGCGGCACGCGGCCACGATCGGATCGAGCCTGCTCGACGGATCGCAGTTGCTCAGCCCCGCGGACATCGCCGACATCCGCGACGACATGAGTCGCGATCCGGACATCCGCGCCGCGCTGTTGCGCTTCTGGCCGACCCTCACCCCGCAGGCTCTGCTGCGCGAACTCCTCGGCGACGAGCGCGCGATACGCAGGGCCACCCCGGGGTGGACGGACGCCGATCGTGCTGCGCTGCACCGTTCGACGCGATCAGCATCAAAATCGGGTGAGGACTTCTCACCGGCCGACGTCCCGCTGCTCGACGAGCTCGCCGAGCTGATCGGCTACGGCACCGAGGACGCCGAACGCGCCGAACGCGCGCGCTGGCGCCGTCAGCTCGCCGACGCCCAGGACGCACTGGACATCCTGACCGGCTCGGCACCTCAGGATCTCGAGGACGAGCTCGACCCCGAGATCTTGATGGCCTATGACCTGATCGATGCCGAGCAGCTCGCCTCTCGTCAGACCGAGACCCGGCGCGCCACCACGGCCGAACGGGCCTACGGCGACCGGACCTGGACCTTCGGCCACGTCATCGTCGACGAGGCCCAGGAACTGTCCGGGATGGCCTGGCGAATGGTGATGCGGCGCATACCGAATCGGTGGATGACGATCATCGGTGACACCGCTCAGACGTCCGACGAGGCGGGCACACGCTCGTGGGGCGAGGTCCTGGAGCCGTACGTCGCGAAGCGCTGGCAGTTCAAGGAGCTGTCGGTCAACTACCGGACGCCCAGCGAGATCATGGTGTACGCCGCCCGTGTCCTCGACGCGATCGGCAACGGCGAGAAGGCGCCGACCTCGTTACGCAGCAACGGGATCGAACCGGTCGCCCTCCGCGCGCACAACGGCACGCCCGAGGAGATCGTCGCAGGCGTTCGCCGAGCCGTCGCGCTCGCCGAGCCCGAGGGCCTCACCGCCGTCGTGGTGCCCGATCACCTGCTCGACATGATCGGCGGCGCGCTGTCGTCGGAGGACTCCACCCTTCCGGACCGAGAGCCGCCCCGTGTCTACACGGTGCGGAGCTGCAAGGGTCTCGAGTTCGACACGACGATCGTCGTCGAACCCGCCGGGATCATCGACCAGTCACCGCGCGGACTCAGCGACCTGTACGTGGCCCTCACCCGCGCGACACAGCGACTCGTCGTCGTCCATCGCGACGACCTGCCCGATGCCCTCGCGGATCTGCCGGCCGGCTGAGGATCTGGTCCCAGGGGGACCAACGCCCACCCCGCTCCCTGATCCGAAGGAACCACACTACTTCTGGTCCCTGAGGTGCGAGGAGCGATAGCGACGAGCCACGAAGGGTCGGCGAGGCACGTCACCATGCCCTTCGTGGCTCGCTTCGCTCGCACCTCAGGGAGCAAAAGGGAGTCCACTTCGCTCGCACCTCAGGGAGCAAAAGGGAGTCCACTTCGCTCGCACCTCAGGGAGCAAAAGGGAGTCCGCTTCGCTCGCACCTCAGGGAGCAAAGGGGAGTCCGCTTCGCTCGCACCGCAGGGAGCAGAGGGGGCCAGTAGTCTGGGGTACCGCGTCAGGGAGCAGCGCAGGCCAGTTTGTCCGTGTCTCGGATCAGAGGTCAGGGCGGGCCGGTGGCGCCTCGGCCTCGGTGATCGCCGCGTCGATCCGCGGTCCGATCTCGACCAGTGCGTCACTGCCGACGATCCCGAGGTGATCGGCGTCGACATCGACGCGGGTAATCCGTCCTTCGAGGAACGGCGCCCACCGTCCGGCCGTCGTGTCCGGGTCCGCCTCTCCGGCAGCGGCGATGATGAGCATCGCGTCGCCGTCATAGACTCGCGGACGGTGGTCGACGGTGCGCTGGGTGGACGTCGCCATCCGCTGCAGCATCCGGTCGAACGCATCGCCGTCGAGCAGGCCGAGTCCGGTGACCTTCTCGCGGATCGCGGCGGCCACCGCAGCCGGATCGTCCGACGCGACGACCGCGTCGACGTCGATGACGGCCTGCCACCCACCGAGCAGGTCCGCGACCGTCGAGCGCGTATCGTCCGGCGATTCCGCGGAACCCGATGCCGTTCCGTCGGTCTCGAGTTCATCACCGACGGCGGGATAGCTGTCGAGGAGACCGAGGAAACCGACTTCGGCACCCTGCGAACGCAGTTGGACGGCCATCTCCTGTGCGATCAACCCACCGATTGACCAGCCGACGAGATGGTATGGCCCCTGCGGAATGAGAGTGCGGATCTCGGCCACATAGCGCGCAGCGAGCTCGCGGATCGATGCGTCGGCCGGGTCACCGGCCACCACGAAGGGGTCCTGCAGGCCGAAGACCGGACGATCGTCGAGATACGGTGTCAGACCGGCGAACAGCCACGCAAGCCCGTCGGCGGGATGGACACAGAAGACCGGAGCCCGGTTGCCCTCTGCTCGCAGCGGCACGACCACCTCGCCCCGCGGGGCGGCCGGAGCGGCCGGAGCGGCCGGGTCCTCGTGCGCGGCGAGTCGGGCGCCGAGATCGCGCGGCGTCGGTCCGGCAAAGATCCATGCGACCTCGACGGGCACCCCGGTCCGACGACGCAGGAGCGACACCAGTCGCACCGCCGACAACGACGTCCCGCCCAGGTCGAAGAATCCCTGACCCGCGCTCGTGACCGCGGAGCCGGTGATCTCCGCCATCGATTCCGCGACCGCCACCTCCCAGCGGCCCGTCGGCGCCGCGGTCTCGGTGTCGTCCCGGACCAGTCCATCCGCGGCCATGAGCGCCGCGATCCGGGCGTGCTCCGGCCGACCCTCGGCACCGAGCGGGATGTCCTCGACGATGCTGATCACGGTCGGAACACAATGCGCGGGCAGCACCGTCGTCACCTCGCGGCGCAGCTCGGAAACTCCGAGGTCGTCGCCGTCGAGAACGACCCAGGCCCCCACCTCGACGCCGTCGTCCGTCGGCACACCGACGACTGCTGCCGCAGCCACGCCGTCCACGGCGGCCAACGCGTCCTCCACCGCGTCGAGATCCACTCGCCGGCCGTCGATTCGGGGATGGCGCGCGACCGGCCCGAGGATCTCGAGCCGTGTCATGGACGCGTCGACCCACCGTGCCCGGACGCCCGTCGGCGCCAGTGCACCATCCTCGCCGCGCTCGTACAGCTGGCCCGGCACCCGCGGTGGCACCGCGCGGGCCGCGCTGTCGACGATCACCGACGCTCCGTCCCCGGCAGCGGTCAGCTCGAGTTCGACCACCGGGACTCGGTCCACGACGGTATCGAGGTCACCGGTGACGGCGTCGACCATGCGCAGGAAGACGTCGCGAACCGTCGCCACCGTCTCGATGTCGAACAATGCTGCGGCATAATCGATCTCGCCAACCAACTCGACGCGGGTGCCGACCATCCGTTCCGCGAGACCGAGTGTCAGATCGACCTTCGCGGGCGGCGGCCCCGGTTCGACAGGCACCACCTCGAGACCGTCCACGCTGAACGCACCGGCATCCGTGCCGGAACCGGCCCCCGGAAGCGTGGTCCCGTCCTCGGATTCGGCGAGGTAGTTGATCATGACCTGGACGAGCGGAGCGTGGGCGGTGGAACGGACCGGTGTGAGGTGCTCGACAAGCGTCTCGAACGGGATGTCGGCGTGCGCGAACGCCGCGAGATCGGTGTCGCGGACCCGGCGGAGAAGAACCCCGACCGTGTCCTCGGCCCGCAGAGGGGTCCGGAGCACCACGGTGTTCACGAACATGCCGATGAGCCCCGCCGTGGCCGCGTGGCCGCGCCCCGACACGGCGGCGCCGACGCTGACGTCGTCCACGTCGGCCACTCGCGCGAGGGCGGCGACGAACGCGGCATGACAGACCATGAACGGGGTCATCCCGTGTGCGCGAGCGGTCGCCACGACTGCCGCGCTGCGTTGCTCGCCGAGTTCGAGGAACATGCGGCCGCCGGCGGGGTCGGCGACCGGCGGGCGCGGACGGTCACCGGGTAGCTCGAGCGCGGCGGGCACACCGGCCAGCGTCTCGGCCCAGAACGAGTACTGCGCGGCCATCGGCGACGTCGGGTCGTCGATCTCGCCGAGTAGTTCGCGTTGCCAGAGTGCGTGATCGGCGTATGCGATCTTCGGCACATCCACCACCTCGTCACGGCGGTAGCCGCCGAGGACTTCCGCGGCCAGGATCGCCAGAGACGCCGCGTCGCCGGCGATGTGGTGGAGGACCAGCACCACCCGATGCACCGGTGGCGTCGTGACGTCGTCTCCGTCCGGCGGTGCCACGGCGATCACGACGCGCAGCGGGAGCTGCGTCGACACGTCGAATCCCTCCGCGCACAGCGCCATCGCCGCATCCGCGGTGTCTGCCGATTCCCAACGCAGATCACGCGCCGCCGCCTCCGGGTCGAGGATGTGCTGATGGGGCACCCCGTCGTCACCGAGCGGGTAGACGGTCCGCAGGGGCTCGTGGCGGGTCATCGCCCCGACGACAGCGGCTCGCAGTGCGCCGACATCGAGGAACCCGTGGATGTCGAAGGCGACGGGCATGTTGTACATCGGAGAGGTCACGTCGAACTGGTTGATGAACCAGAGGCGTTGCTGCGCATACGACAGCGGGATGTGGGCGGGCCGGGGGCGCGCAACCAGCGGATGCTCGGCGACCCGACGACGCGTGAGGATCCGCGCGAGCTCGCGGACCGTCGGGGCTCGGAAGAGGGCCCGGACATCGAGGTCGACGCCGAGTTGCTCGCCGATCCGCGCCACGACGCGCATCGCGGCCAGCGAGTTGCCACCGAGATCGAAGAACGGCACCGTCACCGAGACCTCGTCGAGTCCCAGGACGTCGGCGAAGACAAGGGCCACTGCCCGTTCGACGGCGTCGGCCGGCGGCACCATCTCGGTCTGGTCGTCGCTCGGCGCGGGTAGGGCCCGGCGGTCCAGTTTGCCGGTCGCGGTGATCGGGACCGAATCGAGGATCACCCATCGAGTAGGCCGCATGTACTGCGGCAACGCACCTCTGAGGTGCTCGCGGACCACCTCGAGGTCGACACGACCGGCGAGATACCCGACCAGCACATCGCCGGCCGGACCGCTCCGGACGGTGACGGCGGCGTGCGTGACGCCGTCGACGCGGGCCAGTACGGTCTCGATCTCCCCGAGTTCGATGCGCTGCCCGCGCAGTTTGACCTGGAAGTCGGCCCGGCCGAGATACTCGAGGGCGCCGGAGGCGTTCCAGCGCACCAGGTCACCGGTCCGGTAGAGCCGGCCGCCCGTCGGCCCGGTGGGATCGGCCACGAAGCGTTCGGCGGTGAGATCGGGCCGGCCCGCGTAGCCGCGCGCCAGCTGATCCCCGCCGACGTACAGCTCGCCGACCACCCCGGCCGGCGCCGGGCGCAGCCTGTCGTCGAGCACCCACGTCGTGGTGTTCGCATTGGGCCGGCCGATCGGCACGATCGCATCACCGGGAGCGAAGCGATACGCCGTCACCTCGACGGCCGCCTCGGTCGGACCGTAGAGATTGTCGATGTCGACCTGCGGAGCCAGCGCGGCCATCGCCTCGGCGGTGGCCGCGGGTAGGGCCTCACCCGAGGCGTTGATCCGCCGCAGCGACAACAGCGCCGCCCGCCGCTGCGGGCGGTCACCGATGTACTCGACGAACGCCGCCATCATCGACGGCACGAAATGCACCGAGGTCACCCGATGCCGCTCGATCTCGGCCAGGACGTGGGCCGGGTCGACGTGCCGACCGTCCTCGACGATGACCAGACGGGCCCCGGCCATCAGCGGTTCGAACAGTTCGGGGACGGACACGTCGAAGGTGACCGGTGTCTTCAGCATGACCGCGTCGTCAGGACGCAGCGGCGAACGGACCGACATCCACGCCAGTCGGTTGAGAACGGCGCCGTGACTGACGGTGACGCCCTTGGGTGTTCCCGTCGATCCGGACGTGAACAGGGTGTAGAGGGCGTTCTCCGGGCGAGGCCGCCGCAGTTCCGGACGCCGACGCGAATTCGCCTCCGGCGACGCGTTTCCATCGACGACGATCGTCGGCGTGGCCAGTCCGGACAGGGCGGACGGGCGGAGATCGACGGTCAGGATGACCGCGATGGACGCGGAGTCGACCATCGCGGCCACTCGGTCGCTCGGTGTCGCCGGGTCGATGCTGACGTAGCTGCCGCCGGCCATGACCACGGCATGAATCGCGAGCACCAGTTCGACCGAACGCGGGATGCACACGCCCACGGCCACATCGGGACCAACCCCATGTGCGGTCAGGGTTTCGGCTAGCCGTGTGGTCCGATCGATGAACTCGCGATAGGTCACCGTCCGCGAGCCCGCCACGAGGGCGGTCGACCCCGGTGAGCGACGCGCGGCGGCCGCGATCGCATCGGTCACCGTCGACCACGGCACGGGCAGGTTCGGCCCCGACACCAGCGTGGCGATCCGCGCGAGCTCGGCGGCGTCGGTCAGGTCGATGGCGCCGACGGCCAGGTCGTCCGCGTCCACGATCGCCTCGAGGACCCTGGTCAGCCGGACGAGCGCGGTCCGGGCGGTGTGTTCGTCGAACAAATCGGTGGCATAGACGATCTCGACGGCCCACGCGTGTCCGGGCCGGATCGTCACCACCACTGTCAGGTCGAGTTGGGTGGTGGCGGTGGATGTCTCGATCGGCTCGAGGATGAGCGCACCGGAGTCCATCGCACCGGGACCTCTCGCACCGGACCCCCTCGCACCGGAACCGGAGACAGGTCCCCCCGAGCCGAGGTCGTCTCGATCGTGCAGGACCGACAACATCACCTGACTGATCGGGGCGAACGCTTCCGAGCGAACCGGGGACAGTCTGTCGACCAGGTACTCGAAGGGGACGTCGGCGCGCGCGAGTGCGTTGACGTCATCGACGCGCACGCGCTCCAGGAACTCGCCGACCGGGGCATGCGGGTCCACATCAGTGCGCAGGACCACGGTGTTGACGAACATGCCGACGAGGTCGTCGAGGTGCGCATGTCCACGTCCGCCGACCGGTGTGCTGATCACGATGTCGCGAGTCGCCGACAGGCGCGCCAGCACGACCGCCAGCGCCGCGTGGATGACCATGAACTCGGTGGCGCCGTGCGCGCGGGACGTGGCCGAGATGCGTCCGGTCAGTTCAGCCGGGAGGTCCGCGGTCACGCGACCGCCACGCTGCGACGCCACTGCCGGCCGCGGCCGGTCCGTCGGCAGCGGGAGCAGATCGGGAATCCCGGAGAGGCGGTTCGTCCAGTAGCCGACCTGGCGCCCGAGAACGGACTCCGCCGAGTCGATGTCCCCGAGCATGTCCCGTTGCCACAGTGCGTGATCGGCGAACTGGATCAGTGGTGCGGCCGTTCCGGTGACATTCGGCCCGCTCGCTACGCTCCCGGCGCCGTCGATGACATTCGGCCCGCTCGCTACGCTCCCGGCGCCGTCGATGACACTCGGCCCGCTCGCTACGCTCCCGGCGCCGTCGATGACACTCGGCCCGCTCGCTACGCTCCCGGCGCCGGGTGCACGTCCCTCGGCACGTGCCAGATACGCACTCCACAGGTCGGCGAGCAGCGGCCGCATCGACTCCCCGTCGGCGGCGATGTGGTGCAGCACGATGACGAGGACGTGCTCGTCGTCGCCCACGGCGAGGAGCCGGATCCGCAGCGGGAGGTCGGTGGTGACATCGAAGGTCGGTTCTCCCACGAGTTCGGCCGGGTCGGCGAGATCCGGCGACACCGCGAGTGTCTCCCACCGCAGGCGGGCACGTGCCTCGTCGATCGGCAGGATGTGCTGGCGGGGTTCGCCGCCCTGCGCCGGGAAGACGGTCCGCAGGACCTCGTGGCGGCCGAGCAGATCGATGACCGCCTCGCGTAGGGCGCCCGAATCGAGTTGGCCGCGTAGGCGGACCGCGACCGGGATGGTGTAGGCACCCGACTCCGGGTCGAGCCGGTTGAGGAACCAGATCCGTTGCTGTGCATAGGACAACGGGATGTGCGCGGGGCGGGGAGCCGCACGTCGCAACGGGGGCGGTCGTGACGCGTCGTCGTAGGCGGCGTCGATGCGGCGCGCCAGCCGGCGGACCGTCGGCGCCTCGAAGATGTCGCGGACGCCCACGTGTACCCCGAAGGCATCACCCGCGCGGGCACTGACGCGGGTTGCGGACAACGAGTTGCCACCGATGGCGAAGAAGTCGGCGGTCACCGAGACTCCGCTGCCGGTCGAGCCCGCCGACGCCGCCTCGTCGATACCGAGGACGTCGACGCCGAGGACCTCACCGACGATGGCGGCGAGCACGCGCTCGGTATGGGTCGACGGCGCGACGTGCTCGGTATCGATGCTCGACTGCTCGATGGCGGGAAGGCGGGCTCGGTCGATCTTCCCGATCGGGCTGCGCGGCATGGTGTCCAGGACAGCGAGTGCGGCCGGGACCATGTGCGGCGGGAGGTGGATCATCAGATGCTCCCGCAGCGCGGAGGTCATCTGTCGCACCTGGTCCCGCCCGCCCACAGGATCGACGAGCTCGACATAACCGGCCAGCGAGGTCACCGGGTTCCCGACACCGACGACCGCCGCAGTCCGCACCTCCGGGTGCGCACTCAGGACGGATTCGATCTCCCCGAGTTCGAGCCGCTGGCCGCGCAGTTTCACCTGGAAGTCGGCGCGGCCCACGTACGTCAGTCGACCGCTGCGGGACCGGCGTACGAGGTCTCCGGTCCGGTACATCCGCGTCCCCGCCTCACCCGCGGGTGCGGCGACGAAGCGTTCGGCGGTCAAGGCGGGGCGGCCATGGTAGCCGCGTGCGAGTTCCGGACCGGCCAGGTACAGCTCACCGATGACTCCGGGCGGCACCGGATGCAACCGTTCGTCCAGGATGAATGCGCTCACCCCGGCGACCGGGCGGCCGAGGTGGACAGGCTCGTCGGCACTGATGGGCGGCGATGTGACGCTGATGATCGTGGTCTCGGTCGGCCCGTACCCGTTGTGGAATCCCACGTGCGCGGCCCAACGGTCCTTCTCGGTGTCGGGGACCGACTCGCCGCCGACGAGTACGTCGGTCATCGGCAGGCGGCCGGGGTCCGGCAGCGATGCCGCCACCGAGGTCACCAAGAAGGCGTGGGTCGTCCGACCGGCCGTGATGAAGTCGGCGAGTTCACGGCCCCCGTAGACGTCGGGAGGAGCGATGACGAGCGTGGCGGCGCTGCCGTAGGCCCCGAGAACCTCGAGGACGGCTGCATCGAAGGCCGGTGAACTGATCCCGAGCCACCGCGCCTCGGGTCCGGAACGGTGACGGTCGCGCAGCGCCGCGGTGACACCCGCCAGCCCGCGGTGTGTCACCAGCACCCCCTTGGGCGTTCCGGTGGAGCCGGACGTGAAGATCATGTACGCGCCGGAATCGGGTGACATCGGCCGGATGCGAGGCGACGCGTCGGTTGCCGGTCGTGTCCGCAGGTCGCGAACGAGCGTCGGCTCGAGCAGCAACCGCGCCGGCGACGTCGCCATGACGTCGGCGGCGAGCCCCCCGACACTCCCATCCGTGAGGATCAACGCGGCGTCCGCGGCGGCGAGGACACGCGCGATGCGTTCGGCCGGATAACGGGGATCGATCGGGCAGTACACGGCACCGGTCTTGACCACTGCCCACAACGCGAGTTGCGCGGCTGCCGACCGCGGGAACGCGCACACGACCACATCCTCCGGACCGATCCCGCGCCCGATGAGCTCACTCGCGAGATGCGAGCTCGCAGTATCGAGTTCGGCATAGGTCCAGGTGCTCTCGGCATCGACGACGGCCGGGTGCCCCGGACGCCTCTGCGCCGCGCCGTCGAGTATGTCCGGGAGCATCATCGGATCGGGATCTGGATCGCCCGACACCAGCGGGACCATCTCCTCGTCCCCGATCAGCAACTCGAGGTCCCCGACCGGACGTGCGCTGTCGTCGACCGCGGCCGCCAGCACGGCTACGAATCGATCGGCGAGCCTGCGGGCTGCGGGTTCGTCGTAGAGGTCCGTCGCGTAGGTGAGCGAACCGCGCCACGGAGCCCCCACTGCGGGGTCCGTGAGGACACCGACGGTGAGGTCCAATTTCGCCGAGTTGTCCTCGACCGCAACGGGTTCGATGTCGAGATCGGCGAGCGGTCCGTCGGCTGCGATGGGAGCTGCCAGTTCGGAGGTGGTGAGCAACACCTGCACCAGAGGCGCGTGGGATGCGGCGCGAACGACACCGAGTTCATCGATGACGTCGTCGAAGGGCACATCGGCGTGATCGAGGGCATCGAGATCCACCTCGCGCACAACCCGGAGCAGGTCGGCGAATGCCTGCGCCGCCACGATCGGAGTCCGCAACGCAATGGTGTTGACGAACATGCCGATGAGGTCGTCGGTGTCGCCGTCCCGGCCCGCGGTGGCGGTCCCGATGACGATGTCGGAGGTTCCCGACAACCGGCCCAGCACCGCGGCCAATGCCGCGTGCAACACCATGAACGCGGAGGCGTCACCGTTGCGGGCGAGCGTGCCCACCCCCTGCGCGACGCGTCCCGGGATGATGAACTCGACTGTTGCGCCGCGCATGGTCGGGGTGGCCGGACGGGGATGCGTGGTGGGCAGATCGAGGAGAACGGGCGCACCGGCGAGTTTCCGGACCCACCATTGCCGGTGGTCATCCCGTTCGGCGGCGCGCGCGGCGGTCCGCAGCACGTGGTCGGCGTACTGGATCGGCAGTGGCATCCAGTCCGGGGCCCGACCATCGCATCGCGCCGAGTAGGCGGTGAGCAGATCGCGCGACAGCGCCCGACCCGACTCGCCGTCGGCGGCGATGTGGTGGATGCTGATCACCAGCATCGCACCGGTACCGGGTTCGACATGTGCTCGGGCGCGCACGGGCCGGTCGCGGGTCACGTCATACGGTTCGGCGGCCACGGCCAGGGCCTCGGATTCGGAATCCACCACGGCCCAGTCGAATCCGTCGGTCCCGAGGTCGATGTTGTTGATCACCTGCTCGGGACGCCCGTCGCGGGCGATCGGGTAGGTGGTGCGCAGGATCTCGTGGCGCGCGACCACGTCGGCGAGCGCACGACGCAGATGCTCGACGTCGACCTGGCCGCGAATCCGAAAAGCGAACGGAATGATGTACGACGCGACGTCCGGTTCGTACTGGTTGATGAACCACATGCGCTGCTGCGCACTCGACAGGGGCAGCACGGACGGACGGGGCAACAGGGTCGGACGGGGCAGGGTCGGGCGGCGCAACACGGCCGGACGGTCTGCCGCGATCGTTGAGCCGTCGACGGGAACCTCGGCCGCGTCGATCCGGCCCGCGAGATCGCGGACTGTCGGGGCGTCGAAGACGTCCCGAACTCGCACCGTGACGCCGAGCATCCGGGTGACGCGTGCCGCGAGGCGGGTGGCCGCCAGAGAGTTGCCGCCCAGGTCGAAGAAGGTGTCGGTCACCGACACCGAGTCCATGGTCAGACCGAGTACATCGGCAAAGACACCGGCGAGCGCGAGTTCGGTGTCGGTCTCGGGTTCGGCGCGACCCGCAGAGACGAGATCCGGTGCGGGCAGCGCCTTGCGGTCGACCTTGCCAGCGGTGTTCAACGGCAGCTCATCGAGCACCACCCACGACGTGGGTCGCATGTACGCCGGCAGCTTCTCGGCCGTCTCACGCAGTACATCGACGTCCACAACGGTTCCGGTGACATGTGCGACGAGTTGCTGGCCCGCGGGGAGTTCCAGAACCGAGGCGACCACCTGGGCGACACCCGGCGCGGTCGCGAGGACGGTTTCGACCTCCCCCAACTCGATCCGCTGCCCCCGCAACTTCACCTGAAAATCAACACGCCCCACATACTCCAACTCACCCACACCCGACCACCGCACCCGATCACCCGTCCGATACAACCGCACACCCACCCCACCAAACGGATCCGCCACAAACCGCTCCGCAGTCAACCCCGACCGCGACGCATACCCCCGCGCCACCTGCACACCACCCAAATACAACTCCCCCACCACACCCACCGGCACCGGACGCAACCGCGAATCCAACACCCACACCGACACATTCGGCACCGCCCGACCAATCGGCACCACCACCTCACCACCAGAGACCACATACGACGTCACATCCACCGCAGCCTCAGTCGGCCCATACAAATTCACCACCCCCACCCCAGACACCAACCCCCGCAACCCCTCCACCGCACCCACACCCAACGCCTCACCCGAACAAAACACCCACCGCAACGACCCCAACCCCACCGAACCCGACCCCCCCAGACCCGACCCC
>NZ_JBHYNC010000039.1:0-47464 GCF_042743165.1 Gordonia sp. NPDC058843 | reverse complement strand
CGAGCTCGGACGGAGTGAACCGGCCGCCCTGATCCTCGGGGCCATCCGGCGCGCGAGCGAGGTGGCCGGGTCCGATCCGTTCGGCAGTGACGTCGAACGACTCCGCTCCGCCGAGAGCCGCATCCGGTCCGCTCTGGGCGACACGACGACAGATGATCTCGTCGCGACCGGTGGCGCCGTGAGGCCTGCTGATGTCGTCGACGTCGCCGTCACCGCGTTGGGTACCGCACGCGCGTCGACGAGATCAGGTCGTCAACTCGTAGAAGCGGAAGAAGCTGAAGTCCTCGATCGGTAAGACCTCGACGCCGGTGTAACCCGCATCCTGCGCGTACTGCCGGAGGATCGAGGACCGGAACACGGTGCCGGTGGCCGCTGACGGGGGCGAACTCATCGAATCCGGCAGACAGACCAGTAGCGAGAACCCGTACATGATCTTGTCGAGATCGTCTGCGGGACCTGCGAACTCCTCGGACACCGCTTCGTCCATGACGATCAGTGAGGCGCCGGGAGCCAGCGAGCCCCGGACCGCGGTGAGGACCTCGACCGGCCGGGGCATGTCGTGTAGGCACTCGAATGCGAAGGCGGCGTCGAACGGACCGTGCCCCGCCGCCTCGTCACCGTCGGCGACGAGGAACGTGACGCGCTCGGTGACCCCCGCGGCCGCGGCGTTCGCCTGGGCCATCGCGACCGACGCCGCGTCGACGTCGAGGCCGACGAATGTCGCTTCCGGGTAGGCCCGGGCCAGTGCGATGGTCGAGTGGCCTGCCCCGAACCCGACGTCGGCGACGCGCGCGCCCGGGCGCGACAGCTGTTCGTGAAGGTGTGTGACGCCGGCAAGCGCCGGCGCAAGTCGGGCATCGAACCACGGCCGGTTGAGGTCGGCCTGGCACTCGCGCGCGTCGGCGCCCAGGGTTTCCCAGCTCACCCCGCCTCCGTGCCGGTAGGCGTCCAGCAGCTCCGGTAGGTGGCGTGCGGACGCCGCGAACATGCGCGGAAGCGCGCCGAGATAGGACAGGCTCGAGGTGTCGATGAGTACCTCGGCGACGCCCGGCGAAATGGCGAAGGTGGGCGGCTGAGTGGTCAGGTCCGCATCGAGAATGCCGAACGCGCTCTGCATTTCGAGCCACTCGCGGGCGTAACGTGCGTCGGTTTCGGTGCGTTGCGCCAGTCCGTCGGCGGTGAGGGGCCCGGATTCGGACAGGCATCGATACCACCCGAGCCGCTCGCCGAGGTAGACGCTCATGGTCTCGGCGGTGGCGAGAGTCGAGGTGAAGAGTCTCTCGGCGAACTCGTCGGCGCTCGGCGCTGGTCGGTCGGCGGCGGGTTTCAGTGTTTCGGTCATGGCCCGATCTTGGCGCCGGCGCCTCTCACGTCGCTCTCACGGTGGTCACGAACTCATCGCCGGTCCCGCCCGGGCGCGCGAACTGCGGCCCGAGGAACATTCCGGAAGGTACGGAAATAGGGCTTCGTCGGCCGCCCCAGATTAGGGGTGAATCGCCGTTGAAGGGCGCTCGGCATTCATTGACTCTTTCGGCCGGCGGCCCGAAACGGATTGGTGCGCAACACTAACCTCTTCAGTGATCTAACTCACTGAGTTTAAGTGCGCTGTTCACACTTCCGCGATTGCGCACATAGGGGTTCTGTGCCAAATTGGATTCAGCGATGCCCGGGGGGAAACCTTTCCGGGGGGAATGGTTCCGGCGTCGCCCGCCCCGAGTCTCGAGGGCTTCATGCGCAACTCATCGGTCCGACGGGCCGCGAACGCGGCGTGTCGGACCGGCCATGTGGTGAGCGCTTCATTTCTGGTCGACCGGAAAAGGTTTTGTCATGGGGGAGAATCAATTCACTCCCGGGGAGGGCTCTGCTGTCCCCGGGATCTGGGACCATCTGCCGCCGGGCGCTACGCGCCCGACGGTGTCGGTGATAGTGCCTGCGATGAACGAGGCAAAGAATCTGCCGCATGTCGCGGCGCGGATGCCGCCGGATGTCGACGAGATCGTGGTCGTCGACGGGCATTCGGTCGACGGGACGGCGGCGGTAGGCCGTGCCCTGTGGCCGGACGGCGTCCACATCACGCAGTCCCGTAAGGGCAAGGGCAATGCGCTCGCCTGTGGTTTCGAGGCCGCCGCCGGCGAGATCATCGTGATGATCGACGCGGACGGAAGTACCGACCCGCAGGAGATCTCGCGGTTCGTCTCGTCGCTCGTGGACGGAGCGGACTACGCGAAGGGTTCACGCTTCGTTGCCGGCGGCGGCAGCGCGGACATCACCCGGGTCCGACGCGTCGGAAACTGGGGACTGAATCTGGTTGTCAATAGTCTCTTCTCGTGCCGTTTCACCGATCTGTGCTACGGCTACAACGCGTTCTGGCGGCAGTGCCTTGCCGTCATGCAATTGCCGTCCACAGTGGAGAGCGATCCGCAGTGGGGTGATGGGTTCGAGATCGAGACCCTCATCAACGTCCGCGTCGCGGTGAGCGGCCTCCGGGTCGCAGAGGTGCACAGCTTCGAGGCGAATCGGATCCACGGGGAGAGCAATCTCAACGCGGTCAGTGACGGATTGCGGGTGCTCCGGACAATTCGCCAGGAATTCACCCATCAGCGAAGGTCGATTCGGTCGACGAGCCCGGTGCGAGTCGTCCGGCCCTCGAGGCCGGCTGAACCGGAACAGCGTGACGACGCAGGCTGGGCGAGATCCCGCCGTGTCAGCTGACCTCGACGCCCGGACCCCACCCTCACGATACGGCGCCCAACGGGTGCACCGCGACGCCATCGCGGTAGCACTCGGCTCGGTGATCAATGCTGTTCTCGGGGTTGCATTCTGGGCATTTGCTGCGCGGTTCGTGGTTCCGGCCGAGCTCGGCGTGATGACCGCGGTCCTGTCGGTCATCACGGCCGTCGGTTCGGTCATCGCCGCGGGGGTCGGGGACGCTTACACGGCGGTTCTGCCGGCAGTCGGACGCGCTCGTCCGGCGGTGTTCCGGCGCGGTTTGCGGTTGTCGGCACTGTTGTCGGTCGTGGCCGGCGTCACCAGCGGGCTGATCGTCGTCGCATCGCTGACCGAGGTGCGTGCCGACTACGCGGTCGCCGCGCTCATCGCCGTCGGCATCGTCGCCTGGTCGGCGTACGGCCTGCAGGGCTCGACGCTGATCGCCATCGGGCGGGCCAACTGGGCACCACCGTCGAACATCGCGCACGGAGTCGTCAAGATCGTCGTGCTGCCGGCGCTCTGTGCCACCATCGCGTGGCAGAGCGTGCCCGTGGCGGTGGTGATCGCCTCCGTGGGAATGGTGGTGGTTCTGCGTCCGGCGATCAAGCGTCTGATCGACACCAGCGACGGTCTCCCCACGACCGGGACCATCTCCGAGGATCAGGCGATGGTCGAGTTCCGCCGCGTCGTCACCCGCACCACCGCGTTGTCGGGGTTGAACCTGGGCGTTCTCGCCCTGACGCCCTTCCTCGTCACGCTTTTCGCCGGTCCCGGCGAGGGTGCTCGATTCGCCCTCGTCTTCTCGATCGTGGCCACGCTCGATTTCATCGGTGCATCGATGGCGGTGTCGCTCGCGGTCCATGCATCCGGTGAGCCAGGGTCTGCCGCGGCGATGGCAAAGAAGCTCTTGGCACGTTCGGGCGTGGTGACCGTGCTGGGATCGATCGGCGCCGCGGCGGTCGTGCCGGTTGCCCTGTACGCGCTGAACCCCGCGTACGACATGGGTTCGACCCTCGAGGTGGTCGTGATCCTGTGTGCGGGATCGATGATCCGCTTGCCCTATCTGGTGTGGGCGGCCCTCCGGCAATCGGAACGGCGACTCCGGGCGCCTCTGGTGCTCAGTGGCGCCACCGCGATCCTCCTGTTCGCGATGATGCCGGTGTGCTGCGCGGCGCTTGGCGCCGTCGGTGCCGCCTGGGCCATTCTCGCGCACCAGGCAGTACTCACCGCAGGAGCGGGAATCGTGTTCGCGCGCAATTACTTCGGCGACCATGGACGTGGTCGGGGAGCGGTGCCCCGCTCGTCGTCTCGGAAGAAGGGGAACTGATGAGAGACACCGTGACGGGCGCCGGGCCCGCGATGCTGGCGCCGGTGAGACGGCTCGACGGGGATGGTCCGGCGTGGCCGGGTGCCATCTGGGTGGGGCAGGTCGAGGACGGTTACATCCCCTCGGCGCATATCCCGGTGATCGACGGCTCGGGTTTCTCGCAGGCGCGGTTCCTCGTCTGGCGAGACGGCCGACCACTCGGGTTCGTCCAGGTCCCACTCACCGACGACACCGTCGACGGGTCGATCCTGCGTGCACGTGCCGCCGACCTGCCCCGGACGTCGGTGCTCCCGCGTCGACGGACCACGCCCGGGGTCTCGGTGGTGATCTGCACTCGGGACCGGCCGGACCACCTGGCGCGTCTGCTGGCGAGCCTCGTCGCACTCGACTACCCGGAATACGAGATCGTGGTGGTGGACAACAACCCGGCGAGCGGTGTCACCCGCCCCGTCGTCGAGGCGGCTTCCGGCGTCTCGGTGCGCGTTGTCGACGCGGTCGGGCAGGGACTGTCCATCGCGCGCAATGTCGGTGTCCGCCATGCCACCCACGACATCGTCGCGTTCACCGACGACGACGTGGTGATCGACGCGCAGTGGCTCGCCCACCTCGTGATCGGCTTCGAACGCGACGAGCGGGTGGCCTGTGTGTGCGGGATGGTGCCGACCGTGGAGGTGCTCACGCCCTCGCAGGCCTGGTTCGACCATCGGGTGAGCTGGGCGCGGCGATGGGAGCCGGCGCTCTACGGGCTCGACGATCACGCGGCGGACGACGATCTGTTCCCGCTACGCGTGTCGGAGTTCGGGACCGGCGCCAATTTCGCTGTGCGCAAGGCGGCTGTGATCGCACTCGGCGGGTTCGACGAGGCACTCGGTGCCGGTTCACCCGCCGGGAGCGGCGAGGACATGGACATCTTCGTCCGGATTCTGCTGTCGGGACGACTCCTCGCGAGAGAACCCGCCGCGGTCGTCTGGCACAGCCACCGGGAGACCGTCGCCGAACTCGACAAGCAGATGCACGACTACGGAGTCGGGTTGAGTGCCCTGCTCGTCAAGATGCTGGTGCATCCGCGCACCATGGTGATGGTCGTCAAGCGACTCGTGGTCGGTGTCCGTCACCTGGGAGCGGTCACCGATGTCGAGCACGACGCGGCGCTCACCGCCGAGCCCGGTCTCGCGACCGTCCGCCGGCGAGAGCTGACGGGAGTGGCGCGAGGTCCCTGGAAGTTGCTGCGCGGCAGACTCGCCGGTCGGAGCGGTGCACCATTGCGCGACCGTGCGCGGGGGATCACCGGCGTCCTGGACTTTCGTCGCGAGCAGATGTGGGGCGACCCCCGCAACACGATCCTGTCCGGTCGCCTGGCCGGCGTCGCCGTCTGGTGCGGCGCGATCGGTGTGCTGGCGGCGACCGGTGTGCTGCCAGGAGTGCTGCAGGCCTCGGCCGTGGCGGTGTTCGTGCTGGCGGGTCCCGGTTGTCTCGCTGTCTCGTTCTCTCCGCACCTGCCGGGTCCGGCACGATGGGCGCTGGTCCCGACGCTCGGCTCAGCCGTCTGCGCGTTGTCCGTGACCGGTCTGCTGATGGCGGGTTTCTGGCACCCGTGGATCGTGCTGGCGGGGCTCGGGGTGCTCACGTCCGCCGGTGGGTTGGCGTGGGGCACCTATCTCGCATCGCGGGTGGTGCGGCGATGACGGCCGCCCAGACGATGGAGCGCGATGCCACTGCCGCGGGCGGGCCGGCAAGCGGTGCGTCGAGCACACCGATGCGCCGGACCTGGCGCACGGCCGCGCCGTGGGTGCTGCTGGCCCTGTGCGCTGCATGTTTCGTCCACGGAGTCCGGACGATCCCGACGTCGGCCTTCAGTCAGTTCGGGCTACTGGTCGGGGCGTCGCCGACGTATGCGACCTCGATTGTCCTGGCGGCGTTGGGGTTCGGAGTCGCTATACGGCAACGTAATTCGTTCGCAGCGGTGACCGCGATCATCGCCATGGTCATCTGTCAGCGGCTCCCGAGAGCGATCTCCACCGAGGCGCCGATGTATGCGTGGACCTACAAACACCTGGGTGTCGTCGACCATGTCCAGCAGAGTGGTTCGCTCGCGCACGGTGTCGACGTCTACAACGGATGGCCCGGCCTCTTCGCGCTGACCGCCTGGCTCGGCGAACTGACCGGGATCGAGCCGATCGACATCGCACACGGATTCACCCCGGTGTACTGTCTCGCGCTGGCGGGCCTGGTCTACGCCGCGGCGCGTGCCTGGCAGCTGACGCGGGACCAGGGTCTGGTGGCGACTTTCCTCGTGGTGTCGCTGAACTGGGTGGAGCAGGACTACTTCGCACCGCAGGCTTTCGCCATACTCCTCACGGTCGGCATCCTCGTGCTCTTCGGGCTCTCCCGGACCAGACCCACGGGGACCCTCGCCCTCCTGATTCTGTTCGCGGCCCTTGCGATCTCCCATCAGCTGACTCCGTACTGGGTTCTCGGTGCCGCCTGCCTGCTCGTGCTGGGACGACAACTCAAGCCCTGGTGGATCGTCCTGCTCATGGGTGCGACCCTTGCCGCTGTTCTGGTCTACAACTTCGACGTCGTGTCGCAGTACACCCTGTTCTCCGGCGACGTCACGGGCAATGCGCGGACAAACGGGGCGGGACAGACCGGGATGGCCGGACAGGTCGTCGCGAGCTGGGTGATGCGACTGCTGACGGTCTCGCTGTGGGCGGCCACCGCGGCGGTCCTGCTGGTCAGATGGCGTCGTCGCCAACCGGTGTGGGCGCTGGGGGTCCTCGCGCTGAGTCCCATTCTCATCCTCGGGGGTCAGAGCTACGGGGGCGAGGCGGTGTTCCGGGTGTTCCTGTACTCGCTCGTCGGTTGTGCATTCGTGCTGTCGCCGGTTCTGGTGAGCGGATTGCGCTCTCGGCGCCGGACATTCGTGCCGGCACTCGCGGCGCTCCTCGTGGTGACCGCGATGGCCGCACAGGCGTCCTCGGCAAACTGGTATACGAACCTGATCGGCGAGCCGCAGGTGGCGGCAAGCGAGGAAGTGCTGGGCGGCAGCGTTTTTCCCGCCTATGTGACCCCACTCGTACCGGTATGGCCGGAGCGCAGCACCGGCGACTACGTGCGCTTCGCGCAATACACCGACACCTACGACCACTCACTGATGTTCGTACCCGGCATGCGCGGTAGGAGTTTCGCGTCCGGCGGGGACTACCAGCTGTTCATGTCGGTCGTGACCGGTCGGGACCGACCGACCTATCTCGTCCTGTCCGAACCGATGCGGGCCTACGGTGCCTACTTCGGATTGTTCCCGGCCGATTCGGCCGCGAACCTGCGCTCCCATGTGTCCACCGACCCGCGCTGGGAGGTCGTCGACGAGCGACCCGGCGTGTGGGTCTACCTGTACGAGGAGGTTTCGAGATGAGATATGCCGTGATGGGCGAGACTGCGATCAGGAGCACCGCTGAGGCCGAGTCTCTTTCGGTGCAGAGGCGCGACCGTCCCTGGGTCGGAACGGTGTTGAGCCTCCTGCTGGGCCCCATCGACCTACCTTCCGTCGACGGCGTCCGGGCGGCGCTGGCCCGGGTCGCGGACGAGAACCCGCATGCCCGGATCGGATGGCGACTCGACCGCGATGCCCTGCGCTGGAAGCCCGGGCAGCCGACCGATGCCATGGTGAGCGAGGGTGAACCGTGGACCGATTCCACCGACATCGGTGAGGTCGTGGATGCGATGGTCGAGAACGCCGACCCGCACCTGCCCCTGCAGTTCGTCGTGTTCCCGGATCATCTCGGGATGGTCGTCTGGCACGCGCTGGGCGACGGACGGAGTAACGGGGCCCTCATCGAGGCGGTGGCAGGCGCGGCGTCGTCCGGCGAGTACAAGCCGGTGGCCTCGCACCCCTCGGGGCGGGCGCCGATTCTCGCCGCCGCCTGGTCGACCTTCGGTCGAAATCCGCAGCGACTGCGAGCGGCTTTCGCTGACCGGCCGGATCGTCCGGCGACGCCTCCGCCTGGTCTGACCGTGCCGTGGCGACCGTCGCGCAAGACGCTGTACGCAAGCATCGACGGCGCGGTTCGCGACGAGGCGGTGTCCGCCGCGCGGGCGGCGGCGGGCAAGGTCAGCAACTTCGCGGTCGTCGCCTTCGCCGTCATCCGTGCACTGCGTGAGGCCGGCATCGCCGTCGCGCCGATCTCGAATGTGGTTGTCGACCTGCGGACTTACCTCGATGGGGACTGGATCAACGGTAACTTCCTCGGATCGCTTCCCATCCGGGTCGACGACGACACCTCGATCGCCGATGTGTCGCAATCGATCCGATCGGGATTGCGGACGGGGCGACCCCTCGCCGGGGCGGTCCTGTCGTCCGCGCGCACCGGCGGACGGCGACATCGCACGGCGGTCCCCGACTCGGTCGACCGGTTGATGCCCGCGGTCGTCTCCTTCTCCGATGTCGGTATGCGTACCGACATCCCGTTCGCTCCCGGTGACCGCCCGCTGTACGCGAGCAGTTCCGAACCCGACGGGCCGCACGGTGTGACGGTTGTCGCCCTGCACACCCGCGAGGCGAGTCTGCTGTCGGTGTCGTTCCACGACAACGTTGTCGATGCCGGCCGCGTCGAGGCGGCGCTCACCGCGCTGACACTCGACTTCGGCACGATCGTCGCGGGAGGGAAGGTGCGGTGATCAAGGTCCTCGCGGTGTCGCCGTCGCCCGACGTGACCGGCGCCGAGCAGAGCCTGCTCAACGTCGCGGGGCTCCTCGAGCGGTCCGCAGTGCAGATGACACTGGCTGCTCCGGCAGGCGGAACCTTCGAGAAGCGCTGGCGTGAGACGGGTCTCGGGTTTCACGCAGTCGATGTCCCAGCCCGGCAGGGACTGCGGTCCGCCGACGGCCGGCGATGGCATGGTCTGCGTGAACTGGTGACCGGTGTGTTGCGGACGGTGCAGGCCATCAGTCGACTCGTTCGCTCCGTTCGGGCCACCGACGCCGACGTGATCCACTCGAATCTGCTGATGACGCACGTCGATTGCGTGATAACCGGGTTGCTCACCAGGGCGAGGCCGGTGCTCGAACTCCACGAGATAGTTGCTCCCGGTCTTCCGCGGCAGCTTCTCGGTGCGCTCATCCGCCTGTCCGGTGCGACCATCGCCATCAGCGAAGCGTCACGCGAACAGGTACCGAAGTGGGCACGGGCCGGCGTGGTCGTCATCCCGCAGTGCGTCGACACCCGCCGATTCGACTCCCACCGAGACGGGTACGGCGCGGCCGACCCCGGATGGCGCGGACGACTCGCGGCTCACCCGGATGAACCGGTCGTGGCCGCAGTGGGTCGCGTCGACCCCGAGAAGGGACTGCATGTCCTGATCAGGGCGGTTGCGCGGTCCCGAGAGATGGGCCACCCGGTGCAGCTGGCCCTGGTGGGTTCGCCGGGGACCGACGATGGACGGTACCTGTCGGGGCTGACCGTCCTCGGTGCGGAACTTCTCGGCGAGGCCGTGCGGGTCGTCCCGCACACCGACGACATCGCGGGTGTGCTCGGCGCGATCGACATGCTCGCCTGTCCGTCTTTCGCAGAACCCTTCGGCATGATCCTGCTGGAGGCGCAGTTGTGCGAGATCCCGGTGATCGCCTGCCGGTCGGGTGGCCCGGCGGAGTTCATCGAGGACGGCGACACCGGGCTGCTCGTCAGGCCCGGGGACGTCGACGATCTCGCCGCGGCGCTCGTGCGCCTCGTCGAGGACGACGCCCTGCGCGGGCAACTCGCGCGATCCGGCCGCGACCGTGTGCGCGGTGAGTACACCGCTCCGGTGCGCGCGGGTCGGATCGGATCGCTGTACCAGCGTGTGGCGGCGGTCCGGTGACGTGCCGGGCCGGCCTCGTGATGGCCCTGGCGGCTGTGCTCGCGTCGACAGGGTGCTCGTCGGTAGACGACGGGCTCACCCGTGACCGCGTGGTCGTCGACGGGGAGAACACCTTGAGCGTCGTCGACGCGAACGTGACCACGCGAGGCGTCGTGGTCTACTTCCACGGACTCGACGAGGATGAGTCGATCCTCGACAAGGATGATCCGCACCGCGACCTCGTGCGCGACCTCACGAATGCGGGATATGCGGTGGTGGCCAGTCGTGCCGGAGGGAACGCATTCGGAAACAAGGCATCCCAGGTCAACTACGCAGAGTTGACGACCTGGGCGGCCGATCGGTATCGCGTCTCCGATGTCTTCTTTCTCGCGGAGTCGATGGGAGCGATCGCCGCGGTGAACCTGTTGGCGAAAGACCCGGGTCCGCGACCTCGTGGGCTGGCTGCGATCGGGCCCGCGCTGAGCTTCGAGGAGGCGGCCGACGACTACCGGACGAGTATCGCGGACGCGAACCCCGACCCGGCGGAGGTCGATCCGATGAAACTGCCGGTGGAGTCGTTGAACGGTAGCAACATCCGCTTGTACGTGAGCCCCGACGACACCCTGGTGCCGACGTCGACGAACGCCGACGCGTTCCGCGCACGGTTCGGTCGTGTCGCGGACATCTCGATCGTCGAATGCACGGGACCACACCTGGCTCCGTCGTGCCTGCAAGGAGAGGACGTGGTGACATGGTTCAACGATCTAGCCCGGTGGTGATCGAGACGGCGCGCACACGGTCGGCCCCGGACACCGGCGTCGAACGGGTCATGGTCGTGGGCTCCGGGCCGTACTTCCTGAGCGGAATCAGCTACTACACACACGCTCTCAGCGAAGCGCTCGGCGAACGGTACGACACCTCCGTCATCCTGATGCGACGCCTGCTGCCGACCCGGATGTACCCGGGAGCCGACCGGGTCGGCTCGCCGATCGCCGACCTGGAGTATCCCCGGGCCGTCGATGTGTACGACGGAGTCGACTGGTTCTGGTTCCCGTCCATCTTCCGGGCCCTGTGGTTGCTGTGGCGGCGGCGTCCGCAGGTGGTCACCTTCCAATGGTGGACCGGGACGGTCGCCCACACCTATCTGTTGGTCGCGGCGGTCGCGCGGTGCCGTGGATCGCGAATCATCATGGAGATGCACGAGATACAGGACACCGGCGAAGCGGACATACCTTTCGTGCGCCGGTACACCTGCGCGATGATGACACTCCTGCTGCGGCTCGTCGACGGCTTCGTCATCCACTCCGAGGCGGATCTGATGCCGCTCGCTACCACCTATCCGATCGGTTCGAAGCCGGTCGAGGTCGTCCGGCACGGGCCCTTCCGGCAATACTCGTCGAGTCCGGAACCGACTCGAACGGCGCCGGCCGACTGCACCAACCTGACCTACTTCGGCACCATCCGGCCCTACAAGGGCCTCGAGGATCTCATCTCTGCGTTCGAGACTCTCGAGAACCCGGAACGCTTCTGGCTGACCGTCATCGGTGAGACCTGGGAGGGATGGGACCTGCCCGCCGAACGCATCCGCACGAGCCCGCTCGCGCATCGGATCACCTTCGTCAACCGATATGTGACCGATGCCGAGGCCGCGAGCTGGCTCGCCGGCGCCGACGCGCTGGTCCTGCCGTACCGGAGGTCGTCGGCCAGCGGCCCACTGCACGTCGGCATGTCCCTCGGTCTGCCGGTGGCGGTCACCGATGTGCCGTCCCTGACGGAGGCCGCACAGGGTTACGACGGCTGTGTGTTCTTCCCGTCGGGCGACATCGGGGCCCTGCGTGCTGCCCTCGCGGCCGTGGCGACGATGCGGGCGACGACCTTCGAGGACCCCGCGTCCTGGCAGCACTCGGTGCGGGCGTACGGATCTCTCATGGGCCGACTCGATGTCCGGACCGGCCGCCGGTGAACCGTCATCGTGCGCCCGGCCGGTCCGTTCGGATGCGCCATCCATACCTCTGGATCGCAGTGCCACTGGCGGTCATTGCGATCGTCGCAACCCTCGCGCTCGCCGGCGGTCATCATCTCGGCGTCGGGTCGTCGTCGGCGGACGCGGAACGTTGCACCGCCACCGCGGCGCAGCGGGGCAGTTGGGGGAGTCCATCGAGACTGGACCCATTCGACACCGAGGCATCTCTGGACAACTGGTGGCTCTACGACGGCCCGGGGCATGCGGGCAATGGCCGGCGCACCCCCGACGCGGTCGCGGTGACGGACGGGAACCTGGTGATCAGCGCCCGTCCGGACGGCAGTTCGGGAGGAATGGCCGTTCGGGGCGGCGGCAGCAGATACGGACGCTGGGAGATCTGCGCACGGGCGTCGGTGGCCGCGCCCACGTGGCATGCGGTCGCCCTGCTGTGGCCCGACACCAACGACTGGCCGGTCGGCGGAGAGATCGACTTCATGGAGATGATCGACCCGCTCCGGCGCTCCGTCGAGTACAACCTCCACTACGGTGCACAAGACGACATCGAGCACCACCGGGTGGACGTCGATGCGACGAAATGGCATGCCTGGGCGGTGGAATGGACGCCGAGACGCATCGCGGTGTTCCTCGACGGGGAGCTGTGGGCGCAGAGCACCGATGTCTCCCGGTTCCCG
Organism: Gordonia sp. NPDC058843; assembly: GCF_042743165.1. Lineage (NCBI taxonomy): Bacteria > Bacillati > Actinomycetota > Actinomycetes > Mycobacteriales > Gordoniaceae > Gordonia > Gordonia sp. NPDC058843. Next base: position 34,939 of record NZ_JBHYNC010000039.1, on the reverse strand, counting down.
CCACGCTCGATGCACCTCTGCCTCCAGCTCGACAACTTCGGCGGGCCGACGGTGCCCGGCGGCGAGCTGGTCGTCGACTGGGTGGCCGAATATCCGGTGTGACGGCCGTATCCCGTCAATATCGGTGGTCGCCGGTCACGCTTGGGTACTCTGTCGCCGTGGGTGACGAGACCTGCCGATGCGGTCACGACCGTTCGGCTCACGAGCACTACCGGGCGGGCACCGACTGCGCGATGTGCGGCGCCCGCTCCTGTCCCCGGTTCCGTCGGAACTCCCGGCTTCGTCGTCTCCTCGGCGCATTGCCCGGCCGGCCGGGCTCCGGGCCCACCTGACTGATCCGCTCTGCGGTTCCCGAACCGGTGACCGCAGCGTCGGGTCCGGATGGGCTTCGTTCAGCAGGCCCGTCCCGCGAGCACGACGTCGATTCCCGCGTCGGGGTCCCAACGACGGAGTGCGGTGAACTCGCCGATGATCTCCGCGCGCGGGTCGAGGATCTCGAGTGCCCGGACGAGCTGGTCGGAGTCCATCCGTCGGGCGAGGGTGACATGGGGAGTCCACTGACCAGGTGCGGTGTGCGCGAACGGCGTCGCGCGGCTTCCGGATGCTGCGGAGTCGGCGGCCGGCCCTGATCCGACGAACTCCGCGGACAGCCGGGAGACCTGCGCATGGACCGAGAGCAGGTCGGTCGACGGCACCACCAGCCGCGCGAGCGTCGATCTGCTGCCGAAGACGATCGGAGCGCCGAGTCGCATGCCGACGGGAAGGCGCATGGCGACCCCGGCGAGCGCCGCATCGGCGAGGGGATCGATGCGCGCCGCAGCCACGAGGGTCACATGGGGCCGGTTGGTCGTCGAGGCGACCCGCCCCTGATGGGGCAATCCGGCGGCGGCAAGGGCTGCCCATTCGGACCGAACCTGCTGGTCGGACGAGTCGTCGAGGAGGAGTTCGAGTGAGTGCGCCACGTGGGGATGGTCTCACTTCCCGCGCGGGGTACGTCGGAGCCGGCCTCGCCCGAGTGGCCATTTGCCCAGCACAACGACGCTGGAGTAGGCTTCTACACGCGCGTGTGCCCGATGACGCGCGAATCGTACCTGCCCGACCGGTGACAGGCCGGTCCAGGCGGTGTCGATCACACAGAGCTTGAACAAATCGTACCTACTACTCACCTGTCCGGAGCACCTCAACATATGTCGTCCCCCACGATCACCTCGCCGCAAGTAGCCATCAATGACATTGGCACTGCCGAGGACTTTCTCGCCGCCATCGATTCCACGATCAAGTACTTCAACGATGGCGACATCGTGGAAGGCACCATCGTCAAGGTCGATCGGGACGAGGTTCTGCTCGACATCGGTTACAAGACCGAAGGCGTCATCCCTTCTCGCGAACTGTCGATCAAGCACGACGTGGACCCCAATGAGGTCGTCAACGTCGGTGACGAGGTCGAAGCCCTGGTCCTCACCAAGGAGGACAAAGAAGGCCGTCTGATCCTCTCCAAGAAGCGTGCGCAGTACGAGCGGGCGTGGGGCACCATCGAGGAGCTCAAGGAGAAGGACGAGGCCGTCAAGGGCACCGTCATCGAGGTCGTCAAGGGCGGCCTGATCCTGGACATCGGTCTGCGCGGCTTCCTCCCGGCATCGCTCGTGGAGATGCGTCGCGTCCGCGATCTGCAGCCGTACATCGGCAAGGAGATCGAGGCCAAGATCATCGAGCTCGACAAGAACCGCAACAACGTGGTCCTGTCGCGTCGTGCATGGCTCGAGCAGACCCAGTCCGAGGTTCGCAGCGAGTTCCTGCACCAGCTGCAGAAGGGCCAGGTCCGCAAGGGCGTCGTGTCCTCGATCGTCAACTTCGGTGCGTTCGTCGATCTCGGCGGCGTCGACGGTCTGGTCCACGTCTCCGAGCTGTCCTGGAAGCACATCGATCACCCGTCCGAGGTCGTCGCCGTGGGCGACGAGGTCACCGTCGAGGTCCTCGACGTCGATCTGGACCGCGAGCGTGTGTCGCTGTCGCTCAAGGCAACCCAGGAAGATCCGTGGCGTCAGTTCGCCCGCACCCACGCGATCGGTCAGATCGTGCCGGGCAAGGTCACCAAGCTGGTGCCGTTCGGTGCGTTCGTCCGCGTCGACGAGGGCATCGAGGGTCTGGTCCACATCTCCGAGCTGGCCGAGCGTCACGTCGAGGTGCCGGATCAGGTTGTCGCCGTCGGTGACGACGCGATGGTCAAGGTCATCGACATCGATCTCGAGCGTCGTCGGATCTCGCTGAGCCTCAAGCAGGCCAACGAGGACTACACCGAGGAATTCGACCCGTCGAAGTACGGCATGGCCGACAGCTACGACGAGCAGGGCAACTACATCTTCCCCGAGGGCTTCGACGCCGAGACCAACGAATGGCTCGAAGGCTTCGAGAAGCAGCGTGAGGCATGGGAGGCCCGGTACGCCGAGGCCGAGCGTCGCCACAAGATGCACACCGCCCAGATGGAGAAGTTCGCCGCTGCCGCCGCCGAGGCCGCCAACGCCCCGACCGACTACTCGTCGGCATCGGAGAGCCGCGGAGGTTCCTCGTCGACCAGCAGCAGCTCGACCGGTGGGTCGTCGACCGGTGGTTCGCTGGCCAGCGACGAGCAGCTCGCCGCACTGCGCGAGAAGCTGTCGGGCAACGCCTGACACGCATCGCTCACTGAGCACCACAGAGAAGCCCTCCCGGGAAACCGGGAGGGCTTCTCTCGTTGGCCCCAGGCGGGTCACCCGGGCAGATCGGTGCGGTGTCCCGCCTGCCAGTAGTCCCGGACGTCGAAGGTGGTCAGTGCTGTCCACCTCGGTGGCATCCGCGACGGCGTGTCCGGGCCAGATGTGGGATCGCCGGGCGCACCACCGGGCGGTGCCTCGAAGTCGCGCAGGGCAAGGGCGAGGGCGGGCTCGCGATCGATGGCAGCGGCGAGGGCGTACAGGGTGGCCAGGATGTGCAGACACCGGTCGCCGCGGGCGCGACAAGAACAGTCGGCCACCTCGAGACCCGCGGGCGCCCACGATGGTCCCTGGACCAGCCTGCGGTGGATGTCGTCGGTCGGCTCGGTGGCCGAGCCCAGCATCTCTCGCAGGGCGGCCGCCGTGGCCGAGGTCATCGGGTCGAATTCGAGATGTGCCACCGATGCCTCGCCACCACGTTGCACCAGACCGCTGACCGAGCGTCCCTCGACGGTGAGGGTGACACCGCCGTTGCGGGCGACACTGCGGGCGCGTGGCGCCAGGGGGTTGGGGGAGCGGGTCGAAATCGGCTCGGCGAGCCGGACGATCTCCGCACCCCAGCGGCTGAAGCCGAACTCAGCGGGACGGTCGGCGGTCATCGCACCTCCCGATTGCGCCGCAGCACGTCGATCAGCCGTTCATCGCTGAGGCCGGTCAGCTCGGCGAGGGCCGAGGTGTCGTCGGCGTGCGCGCTGAGTGCGGACTTGCGCCGGTGCAGATCGTCGATGTGCTCTTCGAGCGAGGTGGCCGAGGTCAGGGTTGTGATCGTCACCGGACGCTGCTGGCCGATGCGGTGCACCCGGTCGGACGCCTGGGCCTCGACTGCCGGGTTCCACCAGCGATCGAAATGGATGACGTCGCACGCGCGTGTCAGGGTCAGTCCGACGCCGCCGGCCTTGAGACTCATCACCATCACGCCGGGGCCGCGGCCCGCCTGGAAGTCGGCGACGAGTTCGTCGCGCCGGCTCGCCGGGAGACCACCGTGGAAGAACGGGGCATCGACGGCGAACTGTTCGGCGAAGTGACGGACGAGCAGTTCGCCGGTGTCGCGGTACTGGGTGAAGACGAGCGTGGGGGAGTCCGTGCGCAGGTTGTCACCGAGTATCTCCGTGCACACATCGAGCTTGCCCGAGCGGCCTGCGAGTACGCGGGTGTCACCGGTGACCAGACCCGGATGGTTGCAGATCTGTTTGAGTCGGGTGAGCGTGGCGAGAATCCTTCCGTGCCTCTCGAATCCGTCCCCGAAGCCACCGTCCGCCACGTGTGCGAGGTGGGCGTCGTAGAGCTGTGCCTGCTCGTCGGTCAGATCGACGAGCACAGGATTCGGCATCTTCGGAGGGAGTGCCGAGGCCACGCGGGATTTGGTGCGCGCCAGCATCACCGGCGACACGGCCACCCGTAGTCGCTGCAGAGCGCCGCTGTCGCCGTCGTCCACGGCCTTGGTGAACCTGCGTCGGAACACCGCCCGGTGCGGGAACAACGTGGGCGCGGTGACGCGGAGGATCGCCCAGAGGTCGTCGAGACTGTTCTCGACGGGAGTGCCCGTCAACGCGACCCGAGCCCGGGCGTCGACGGCGCGCGCCGCGCGCGAGACCTGGGTGCGCGGATTCTTCAACGCCTGTGCCTCGTCGAACACAACTGTCGCCCAGGGATGGCGGCGCACCGCGTCGATGCTCAACCGCAGCCTCGCGTAGGAGGTCACGGTGATCGAACCGGGTCCGTCCGAAGCCTCCCGGAGTGCGCCGGTGTGCACGTCGAGAGCGGGTGCGAAGCGGGTGACCTCATGCGCCCAGTTGGTCACCAGGCTCGTCGGGCAGACGACCAGCTGTGGCCCCTCGTGTGCCCGCAGCGTCAACAGCCCGATCGCCTGCACGGTCTTGCCGAGCCCCATCTCGTCGGCCAGAACGGCGCCGCCGGTGACCTCGGTGGTGCGAGCCAGCCACGCGACGCCGCGAATCTGGTACGGCCGCAGCGTTGCTCGTAGCACGCCGCGTAGCGCGTCCTCGGTGGCGAGGGAGTCCTGCAGTGCGGCGCGGGCGAAATCCGCAGTCGTCATCGCGGTACCGGTGGGGTCGACCTCGGCATGGGCGGCGAGCGGCAGTGGCGTCGTGTACTCGCCCGCGAGCGCGCGTCGCCAGGCGTGGACGGACTCGGCGACCCGGCTGTGATCACCGGTCTCGCGGGTGGTGAGTGCCGGGCTGTCGACGAGGTCGCAACCGACGTCGCGGACGACGAGGCCGCGGCCGTGGGGAACCGCGAGACGGCAGGTCTCCGGCCGATCGGCGTCGGGGTCGTGTGACGACCAGAGAGCGAACTGGTGGAGATCCGGCAGATAAGTGGCCTGGATGGTCAGCTGGGCACCCCTCTTGGTACGGTGTACGGAGTTTTACTCGGTACACCGTACGGGAAAGGATTCGTCGTGTCGACCGCCGATGACGCACGCGTGCTGGTCCGACTGCTGTGGCGGGCCGAGGCCGGCGTCGAGGCGCCGCGGCGTGGGCCGCGGCAGCGGGTGTCCGTCGACGACATCGTGACGACTGCGATCCGTCTGGCGGATGCGAACGGACTCGGCGCGGTGTCGATGCGCGCTCTGGCCGCCGAACTGGGTATCGGGCCGATGAGTCTCTACACCTACGTGCCGACACGTGACGTGTTGGTGGCGCTCATGGTCGACCAGGTCACGGCCGAGGCCTCGGTGCCGTCGCCCTCGCCCACGGTCCTGGAGTCGCTGGCGAGGGTGGCTCGTGTGCTGCGGGCCGAGTATCTGGCCCATCCGTGGTTGCTGGAAGCGACGCCGTGGCGTCAGGTACTCGGCCCGCACCGGCTGTTCCGCTACGAACGGCAACTCGAGCTCCTCGAAGAGCTCGCCATCTCGGATATGCAGCGAGACAACATCATTGCGTTGGTCGGCGCTTTTGTCACCGGCAATGCGCGAGAGGCGGTCGGGGAGCGTCGCGCCGCGGTGGAGACGGGGATGACCGATGCGCAGTGGTGGGAGGTCGTCGGCCCCGAACTCGCCGCGGTCATGCCCGCGGGTGTGTTTCCGCTCGCGGGGCGGGTCGGTAGCGCGGTCGGTGAGGTCCATCAGGCGCCCGGCGCCCCGGACGATGTCTTCGAGTTCGGTCTCGCCCGGGTGCTGGACGGATTGCGGCCGCTGCTGCGTTGAGGGTCGTCGATCGCCGCATGCCGGCGCCACGGGGGCGGATCGGCGTGCGCGGCAACTGTGCTCGGGTCCGCGCGAATACATGCGTTGTTGACAATCATTTTCATCCGACTGTTCACTGTTCGGGTGTTTGCACAACGGACAAATCTGACCCGACCTCTGGCGCTTCTGGCTGCCGCATCCTTTGCACTCGTCGCCTGCGGGAGCGAGGATTCGAGCGAATCCACCCCCGCCGCCTCGAGTTCGGCAAAAGCCGTCGAACAGCAGAGCGCCACGCCGCGTCTCGCGCTGAGTTACGACGGCGGCATCCTGGTTCTCGACGCGGAGTCGCTGGAGCAGGTGGCCGACCTCCCCGTCGACGGCTTCATCCGGCTCAACAGCGCCGACAACGGACGCAACGTGTTCGTCTCCGAGTCGGACGGGTTCCGGGTTCTCGACATGGGCACCTGGACGCGCCAGCATGGCGATCACGGGCACTACTACACGACCACTCCGGCCCTCACCGACATGACGTTCGGCGGCGAGGAGCCGGGACACGTCGTGCCCCATGACTCGCGGATCGCGCTCTTCACCGATGGGACGGGCGAGGTCGACATCGTCGAGCCCGCCGAACTCCTGCGTGGTAACCCGGCGTCGACCTCCTTCAAAGTCCCTGAGCCCCATCACGGCGTCGCGGTGTTCCGTGAGGACGGCACCGTTGTCGTCACCGTCGGCAACGAGGACGAGCGCAGCGGGATCGCCATCCTCGACGGCGACCGCAAGGAGATCGTGCGCAACGACCAGTGCCCGGGTGTGCACGGTGAGGCCGCCGGCGCGGACGGGGTCCTCGCGTTCGGCTGCGAGGACGGCCTCCTCATCGTGAACGGCAACGACATCCGCAAGGTCGACAGCCCCGACGCATACGGTCGGATCGGCAACCAGGCCGGTAGCGAGGAGTCCCCGATCATCCTCGGCGACTACAAGTCCGATCCGGACGCCGAGCTCGAACGGCCGACCCGATTCTCGCTCACCGACACCCGCACCGGTCAGCTCCGGCTCGTGGATCTGGGCACCTCGTACAGCTTCCGCTCCATCGAGCGTGGCCCCGGCGGATCCGGCGTGATCCTGGGAACCGACGGCGCCCTGCATGTCTACGACGTCAACACGGCCGCGAAGACCGCCACGATCCCGGCGATCGGCGCGTGGACCGAACCGGACGAGTGGCAGTCCCCGATGCCGAACGTCGTGGTGCAGGAGAACATCGCCTACGTCAGTGATCCGGCGGCCAAGAAGATCGTCGCCATCGACCTGAACACGAACGAGAAGGTCGGGGAAGCGGACCTGCCGCACGAGACCATCGAACTCACCGCGGTCACCGGCTGACCCACAGCTCGAGGAGACCTCGTCTCGATGCCGTGATCCCGAACAGGGATCACCACGCGCGAGACGAGGTCTCTGCCTGTCCCGGGGCCGTCCGGGCCGGCAGCGGGAACGTTTGTCAGACTGGGGGGCGTGATCAGGCTTGGACTGACCGGTGGCATCGGAGCCGGCAAATCGACCGTGGCCAAGACATTCGTCGAGCGAGGCGCGTTCATCATCGACGCGGACAAGATCGCCAGGGAGGTGGTCGAACCGGGGTCGGAGGGCCTGGCCGCGCTCGTCGAGGCGTTCGGGCCGGAGATCCTCACCGCGGACGGCGGTCTCGATCGTCCGGCACTCGCCGCGAAGGCGTTCGTCGACGACGAGTCGCGGCAGACGCTCAACGGCATCACACATCCGCTCATCGGTTCACGGACGCAAGCCCTGTTGGACGAAGCCCCGGCGGACGCGATTGTGGTGCAAGACATCCCGTTGCTGGTGGAGAATCACACGGCACCGTTCTTCCATCTGGTGGTGATCGTGTTCGCGGAGGCCGACGTGCGGTTGCACCGGTTGACGACGATGCGGGGTGTCGCCGAGGCCGATGCCCGCGCCCGCATCGCGGCGCAGGCGACCGACGAACAGCGACGTGCCGTCGCCGACGTGTGGCTGGACAATTCCGGCGCACCCGAGGACCTGGCGGCATCCGCGGCCCGGATCTGGGACGAGCGGCTCGTGCCGCTCGAGATGAATGTCCGCGATCGCAGGGTTGCCGAGCCGGTGCCCGGACTCGTGGCGTCCGAGCCGAACCCTGACGGTCCGTCCGCGCGGCTGGTGAATCGTCTGTGGGCGATCGCCGGTGACCTCGCCACCGCGGTCGAGGTCACCGATGCGGCCGCCGCCGGGTTGCAGGTGACCGCGCGTGATGCCGGCGCCGCCGAGTCCTTGGTGGATCGTCTCGCCGACGGTGGATTCGCACCGGCCGGACCGGGTCTGTACGGCTCGTGCGACCCCGGGCGGCCGGCGTCGGTGCGGGTCGTCACCGGATGAGGGACGTTCGGCCCGAAAACTGACTACGAACGTTTCCAAAATGCGTACGGACGACGGTGTGCGCTGCTAGCTTCTGAGTGGCACGCCGCCGCGGTGGCGGTGTGCTCGAGGACAGAGCCCAGGAGTGGAGCGCAGCATGGTCGGTCGGGGACGTAAAGATCGTGAACGCAAAGATCGGGAACGTAGGGATCGGGGACGTAGGGGTCGAGCGCGAGTGGTCGGCGGCGCAGTGACTTTCGTTGCGGTGGCGTGTGCCGGTGTCGCGCTGGCCGCACCGGCCGAGGCGGCCCTGCAGGGCATCGCGGTGGACACGCTGCCGGGTTACGGATCGTCGGCCAACGGCTCGTTCAACTACGGCGTGTACGGCGCGGGTTGCGTGTATGAGCTGTCCGTGCTCGTCGGCAGTCCGGGGTCGGCGAAGTCGAATCTCAAGGTCACTTCCGAGGGTGCGGGTCGGACTGTCACGATCTACGACCGGAAGCCCACGAGTGTCGAGGTCAGGCCGACGTGGCGTCCGTCGGCGCCGGGACGGTACGTACTCAGGGCCACCCTCGACGGAGTCGCGCGGTCGCGCGCGGTCACGGTCGGTACCGGCGTGCAGTTCCCCGAATTCATCCGTGGCGGAGCGTGTTTCGTCCTGCCGACCTACTGAGTCCCACCGGGCCGGAGGTCTACCGGGCGCCGTCTGCGGGTAGGTCGTGGTCGCGAAAGGCGACCACGCCACCCGCCGCGGCGTCCAGCCAGGCCTGGACGTCGTTCCCGTGCTCGGCCGAACCGACGAGCGCGCGCGTGGCGATCGCGACCGCCTCGACGCATTGCGCGGTGTCGAGCAACCCGTCGCGATGCGCCTCCAGTAGCTCGTCGGTGTCGATCAGCACCGGAGGGGTGCCCGGTACGTCGACGAGATCGAGATACCAGTCCTCGGCGTGCCACCGTCCGTCGTCGTCGGGACCGGCGAACTCACCGACGTCCAGGTACAGGCGCTGGCCCTCCCGATAGCCGCCCTGGTAGTGAAAAATGTTGGCGCGCAGTCCCAAAGCGGGCAACAGCCAGGATTCCAGGTGGTCGAACCGCGGATGGCCCGGTGCACGGCGCGACATGTACAGCCCGAATTCGGTGACGCGATACTCCTCGACCTGCCGGACGAAGCCCTTGTTGTCGGTGTTGGTCATGCCGGGCACGTCGAAGGCCTCCCGCTTGGGCGGGTGCAGCCGGTGTGATGCGAGCTCGGTCTCGGCCGCACGTCCGCGGTTGTTCGTCATGCACCGAATCTTGACAGGGCGATCGGGTTCACACCGGACGACCCACGATCTCAGGGTCAAAGCCCGAGTTCTCACCGATGTGCTCGGTGTGTGGTTCGTCGCATGGTCGACCGATGAGGACTTCCAGCGGCGGTGCGGCGAACCGTGCTCACGTACGTGAACGCGCCGCGTCGAGATCGCCTGCCAAGCGCTCCAGGCAGGTGCTCCTGTGGATTCACGTGCTGTCCTCGGTCAGCTGGATGAGTCAGGCGCTCGCGCTGACCGTCCTGATGCTGCATCCGGAGGAAGGAGGCGTCGTCGCGGCGCACGTTCTCGACACCACGGTGCTCGTGGTCTCGGCCAATGTGTCGGCCATGTCGGGGTTCCTCTTGTCGGCGACGACGGCGTGGGGGTTCTTCCTGCACTGGTGGGTGCTCGTGAAGTTCGTGATCACGGTCGGCCAACTCGTCGTCGGGATCGCGGTGCTCTCGCCGTCGCTCGACGCGGCCACACGAACCGGTGCCGAGGCCTCGGTGGGGCTGTTGGTGGCGACGGTCGTGATGGCGACGCTGATCGGGTTCCAGGGCTGGCTGTCGATCGCCAAACCGTGGTCGCGGGTGCCGCACCGGCCTCCGGGGAAGGCGCCGGTCCCGGGTGCCGTGGTCCGTGTCGCGGCGCCCGCAGCGCTCCTCGGCGACGTCCTCGTGTTCGTCGGAGTCGGCCAGCCCATACCGCTCTGCTCGGCGGTCGTGCTCGTCACGGCTCTCGTCGGGCGACGGTTCGCGCACCGAGCGGGAACATCGATGTCATAGGCCGCGTTTACCCTGGCACTATGGCTTTTGCAGCAGAACGCCCCGTCATCGCGCATTCGGAGTTCCGGCCGGTCGGCGAGATCGAGCGGACCGAAGCCCGCCTGGAGGTCGTCAGCGAGTACGAACCGGCGGGCGACCAACCCGCCGCCATCAAGGACCTCACCCGACGGATCAACGCGGGTGAGAAGGACATCGTGCTCCTGGGTGCCACCGGCACCGGAAAGTCGGCGACGACCGCCTGGCTCATCGAGCAGGTGCAGCGCCCCACCCTGGTCATGGCACCGAACAAGACGCTCGCTGCCCAGCTCGCGAACGAATTGCGCGAGATGTTGCCCAACAACGCGGTCGAGTACTTCGTGTCGTATTACGACTACTACCAACCCGAGGCCTACATCGCCCAGACCGACACGTACATCGAGAAGGACTCCTCGATCAACGACGACGTCGAGCGCCTGCGTCACTCGGCGACGTCGAGCCTGCTGTCCCGCCGCGACGTCGTGGTGGTCGCCTCGGTGTCCTGTATCTACGGCCTCGGCACGCCCCAGTCCTATCTCGACCGATCTGTCGAAGTGGAGATCGGGCAGGAGATCGACCGGGATGCGTTGCTTCGACTCCTCGTCGACGTCCAGTACACCCGCAACGACATGTCATTCACCCGCGGCAGTTTCCGTGTACGCGGCGACACCGTCGAGATCATCCCCTCGTACGAGGAGCTCGCCGTCCGCATCGAGTTCTTCGGTGACGAGGTCGAGTCGCTGTATTACCTGCACCCGCTGACCGGGGACGTCGTACGCCAGGTCGACTCGCTGCGCATCTTCCCGGCCACCCACTATGTCGCCGGACCTGAACGCATGGAGAAGGCGATGACGAGTATCGAGCGTGAGCTCGAGGAGCGACTCGCCGATCTGGAGGGCAAGGGCAAGCTGCTCGAGGCCCAGCGCCTGCGCATGCGTACCACCTATGACCTCGAGATGATGCGTCAGGTGGGGTTCTGCTCGGGCATCGAGAACTACTCGCGACACATCGACGGCCGTGCCGCGGGGAGTGCCCCCGCGACGCTCATCGACTACTTCCCGGACGACTTCCTCCTCGTCATCGACGAGTCACACGTGACCGTGCCCCAGATCGGTGGCATGTACGAGGGCGATATGTCGCGCAAGCGCAACCTCGTCGAGTTCGGGTTCCGCCTGCCCTCCGCCGTCGACAACCGGCCACTGACCTGGGACGAGTTCGTGGATCGGATCGGCCAGACGGTGTACCTGTCCGCCACCCCGGGGCCCTACGAACTGGGCCAGTCCAACGGTGAGTTCGTCGAGCAGGTGATCCGCCCGACAGGTCTCGTGGATCCCCAGGTCGTGGTCAAACCCACCAAGGGCCAGATCGACGACCTGGTCCACGAGATCCGCGAGCGGACCGATCGCGACGAGCGCGTCCTGGTGACGACCCTGACCAAGAAGATGGCCGAGGATCTCACCGACTACCTGCTCGAACTCGGTATCCGGGTCCGCTATCTGCACTCGGAGGTCGACACCCTGCGTCGCGTCGAACTCCTGCGCCAGCTCCGCTCGGGCGACTACGACGTCCTGGTCGGCATCAACCTGTTGCGCGAGGGTCTCGATCTCCCCGAGGTGTCCCTCGTCGCGATCCTCGACGCCGACAAAGAGGGCTTCCTGCGAAGCACCACGTCGCTCATCCAGACGATCGGTCGCGCGGCCCGCAACGTGTCCGGCGAAGTCCACATGTATGCGGACAAGATCACCGATTCGATGCGCAACGCGATCGACGAGACCGAGCGACGCCGCGAGAAGCAGGTCGCCTACAACAAGGCGAACGGTATCGATCCGAAGCCGCTGCGCAAGAAGATCGCCGACATCCTCGACCAGGTATACCGCGAGGCCGAGGACGAGTCCGTGGCGGTCGGCGGTTCCGGACGGAACTCCAGCCGCGGACGCCGCGCTCAGGGCGAGGTCTCGAAGGCCGGCAGTTCTGGCGTCATCGAAAAACGTGACGTCTCGCTGATGCCGCGCGCCGAGCTCGCCGATCTCGTGGCCCAGTTGACCGACCAGATGATGAGTGCCGCGCGTGACCTGCAGTTCGAACTCGCCGGGCGACTCCGCGACGAGATCGCGGATCTGAAGAAGGAGATGCGTGGGATGGACGCGGCCGGCATCAAGTGACGCGTCACCGGTGTCGCGCGTGCGATGGTCCGGGTCACCGGTGGCCGGGTCACCGATGTGCCGATCACCACGAACGGGGGACAGACACGTGCGTGGCAAACTAGTGTCCCGGTGCAAGACCCCTGCAGTTTTGGGTATACGCGGTGACGCCTCGCTGATGGGCAGCGAGGCGATTTCATGTCGGGAGGTTGGGATGAGCTCTTACGAAACCGTCGTCGTCGGAACCGACGGCTCCGAGTCGTCGATGAAGGCTGTGGAGCGTGCGGGTGCACTCGCGGGTGACGCCCAGTTGGTGATCGCCTGCGCGTACTTCCCGAACGAGCGCGGAGCCGGCGACGCTGCCGATGTCCTCAAGGACGAGGCGTACCAGGTCACCGGGTCGACCCCGACCGAGGAGATTCTGCGGACCGCGAAGGAACGAGCCAGCAAGGCGGGTGCGACGAACGTGGTGCAGCGCCCGGTCAAGGGTGCTCCGGTCGATGCGCTCCTGCAGCTGGTGAGCGACGTCAAGGCCGATCTTCTCGTCGTGGGCAACCGCGGCCTGAATTCGATCGCCGGCCGGCTTCTCGGGTCGGTTCCCGCCGATGTCGCCCGCAAGTCGGCCTGCGACGTGCTGATCGTGCACACCACCGGCTAGTCGTTTTCGCTGTACCTCACCGCGATCGTCGGTGAGGCCGACAGCAGTTGTCCCCGCCTCAGCGGGCGGCCGGGAAGGGTCCGGCACGTCCGAGGAGCGCGGGGACATCTTTGTGGAGCGCGTTGCCCAGCCACTCCGCGGCGTCGACCAGCCGCTTGAGGTCGACACCGGTGGTGACCTCTGACCGGTCGAGTGCGTAGACGAGGTCCTCGGACGCGATGTTGCCGGTGGCGGCCGGCGCGAACGGACACCCGCCGAAGCCGCCGATACTGGCGTCGAGTGCGCTTGCCCCGGAATCGAGTGCGGTGAGCGCATTCGCGTAGCCGGTGTTGCGCGTGTTGTGGAAATGCCAGCGCTGCGGAATACCGGGAGCGCGCTCCGCGGTGCGGGCGGCGAGGTCGCGAACCTGTGCGGGCACCCCGACGCCGATAGTGTCGGCGATCGCGATCTCGTCCGGGGCGGCCTGGTCGGTCAGCCGGGCGACGATGTCGGAGATCCGGTGCGGGCTCACCTCTCCGGTGAAGGGACAGCCGAACGCGACCGCGATGGTCACCGTCGTCGCGACGCCGGCCGCGCGCGCGTCGCGGACGACATCGACGGCCGCCGCGACGGTCTCCTCGACGCTGCAGCCCTGGTTGCGGCGGCTGAACTCCTCGGTGGCCACGACGACCGCGTTCACCTCGTCGACCGCGGACGCGAGCGCGCGGTCGAGCCCGCGACGGTTGAGGACGAGCCCGATGTAGGAGACACCGTCCACGCGTGGCACCCGCTTCATCACCTCCTCGGCGCCGGCCATCTGCGGTACACGTCTGGGGTTCACGAAGCTGACCGCCTCGATACGGCGAACACCGGCGTCCGCAGCCCGGGTGATGAACTCGACCTTCTCGTCGACCGAGAGCAGGGTCTGTTCGTTCTGCAAACCGTCCCGCGGGCCCACCTCGATCAACTGCACGTCTGACATGGGTTCGATCTTGCCCGTTTCGCGGCCCCGACTCCACGGGCGGTGCCCCCACGGGATGTCGTTCGACCCCGGTGTCGGTCGAACGACCGAATCTGGCCGACCGCGAATCGCTGCAGGCGGTACGAGAGTGACCAGTGTGGCCCTGCTGGACTCGGGTGACCCCATCTGTCACAACAGTTTTCGAACCGCTTCGCAGCCGCGATTCACCGGGCGGTGCGGGATGTATCACTTTCGGAAGCAAGAGCGATGTACCGCGTATGATTCGTTGCTGTTCGACGATCGCTGCGGGGGGACGCGGGGGCGCCTTCGTCGGGCGACCCAATCGCCGAAACCGACGTCGGACGAGGCATGGATGACACTGCGTCCCACCGAGATGGGACTGGGGGAGACAGGCGCCCGGGGACACCCCGAGCGCCTCGAGGGGCGGATCTGTTGGATCTGACCGCGGCGCAACGCGCCATGTGGTTTGCCGAGAACCTCATCGACGATCACTCGGTCACGGTCGCGCACTACCTGGACATCGTCGACGACGGGCGCCCTTTCGATCGGGAGTTGTTCCGTCGCGGGGTCCTCGAGGCGGCGCGCGACCTGCAGACGGCGTACACCCGTGTGGTCGAGGTCGACGGCACACCGCATCAGTTCATCGACTTCGCCGTGCCGTTCGATGTCGTCGAGGTCGATCTGCGGGCCGAACCGGATCCCGTGGCGGCGGCCGAGGACTGGATGCGCACCGACCATCAGCGGTCCGTCGACCTGCTCGCCGATCCGGTCGCCGTCGCCGCCTTCATCCGGGTCGCAGACGACCGCACGTACTGGTACATGCGGGGTCACCACATCGCGTTCGACGGATACGGCGCGCTGATGTGCTTGCACGAGGCGGTGGCACGGTACAACCAGCACCGGGAGCAGGGCGCCGGGGTCGATGTCCCGGGCCCGGCATCGTCGCGCGCCGGTCGCCGTCCGGTGCAGCGTGCCACTGTCGCCGAGGTGGTCGCCGACGATGCCGCGTATCGGCAGAGCTCGCGGTTCGACAAGGACCGCGAATTCTGGCTCGAGCGCGCCGCCGGACTACCCGAGCGTGTCAGCCTCGCGGCCCATCCCGCGACCACCGGCGTCCGCAACGAGACGATCGTCTCCGCCGGGATGCTCGGTCCCGAACTGGATCAGGCGCTCCGGCACTGTGCCCGCGACCTCGACGCCTCGGTTGCGGCGATCCTCACCGCTGCGTTCGCCGCATTCCTCGCGCGTATGTCCGGAAGCGACGACATCGTCCTCAGTCTGCCGGTGACCGCGCGCACGACAGCCCGCATCCGCCACTCGGCCGGGATGGTCTCCAACATGCTGCCCCTGAGGGTGGACGGAATCGCGTCGGCCACGTGCGCCGACGTCGTCGCGGCCGTCACCGCCGAGATCACCGCGGGTCTGCGCCATCAGCGCTATCGGTCCGAGGACATCAGGGCGGCAGCCGGTTTCGGTGATGCCCTCGGTACGTCATTCGGTCCGCTGGTCAACCTGTTGCTGTTCGACAAGCCGATCGTCATCGACGGCGCCCGCGTGCACTATCACATGTTGTCCGCCGGGATGGTCGAAGATCTCGTGATGAACGTCTTCGCGGCGGGCCCGGACGCGCCGCTGGAAGTCGGGTTGCACGCGAACCCGTCCTTGTACGAGCCGGTCGAACTCGACGCTCACCGGAACCGCCTGCTGAGCCTGCTCACGCAGTTCGTGGCCCAGCCGAGCAGACCCGTCGCCGACCTCGATCTCCTGATGGTCGGGGAGTCGACAGCACTGGACCATCTCGGTTCGGGCGGACCGGCCGTCGACGCCGTGGGTGAGCACGTGCTGGCCGCCTTCGACCGCCAGGTCATCGCGACGCCGGGCGCACCCGCCGTGACCTTCGGGGACACCACCCTCACATACCGCGAATTCGCGCGTTCCTGCGCGGAATTCGAGCACCGATTCGCCGATCTCGGCGTGCAGGCCGGTGATCGGGTCGTCGTCGCACTGGACCGGTCGATCGAGCAGGTGTGCGCCATCTACGCCGCGATCGGGCTGGGAGCGGCCTACGTTCCGGTCGATCCGGCCGAACCGGAGGAGCGTCGACAGGCGATCACGACCGCGGTCGCGCCGTCCCTGGTCGTCGACGCTCGGTTCGTCGCCGACCTCGCCGACCTCGCCGGCTCCCCGCTCTCCGGCACGCCGATATCGACGAAGGGTGGGGGCGGCCGCGAACGGTGCGGGAATCGACGGGCTCCGGCGGGTCTGGCGGCCTATGTCATCTTCACGTCGGGTTCGACCGGTATCCCCAAGGGCGTCGAGATCGATCATCGTGCGATCGAACAGCGACTCGCCTGGATGCAACACGATCACCCGATCACCACCGGGGACGCCGTGTTGTACAAGACCCCGGCGACGTTCGATGTGTCGGTCTGGGAGTTGCTGTGGCCGTTGCGCGTCGGGGCACACATGGTGATCGCGGCTCCGGGTGGGCACCGCGATCCCACCTACCTCCGGGATCTCATCGCGCGTTCCCGCGTGACCGTCCTGCACTTCGTGCCGTCGATGCTCGATGCGTACCTCGACGTCGTACTCGGTCCGGACCCCGGCGGCCCGCCGCCGGCTCCTCGACAAACGGTCGGCGACATCCGTGTACTCGATGACGCAGCACGTGAACGGGTCTCATTGCCCGATCACGTGCGATGGCTGTTCACCTCCGGGGAGGCATTGTCCGCCGGACTCGCCCGGCGGGTGAGGTTCACCACCCGCGCCCGGCTGGTGAACCTCTACGGGCCGACCGAGGCCGCGATCGACGTGACCGCCCAGCGGGTGACGACCGAGCGTGCCGTCGTTCCGATCGGTCGCCCGGTGCCGGGCAGCGTGGTGCGGGTCCTCGACGGTCGACTACGTCCGGTTCCGGTCGGGGTCGCGGGCGAGCTGTATCTGGTGGGGGCACAGCTGGCGAATTGTTACGTCGCCGCGGCGGGTCAGACCTCGAGCAGGTTCGTGGCCGATCCTCGTGGCGCTGCCGGTGCACGGATGTATCGGACCGGCGACCTGGTCCGCTGGACCGGCGGCGGTGAGCTGGAGTATCTGGGACGCACCGATCAGCAGATCAAGATCCGGGGTCAGCGTGTGGAACCCGGTGAGGTCGAGGCGGTGATCGCCACCATGCCGGGCGTCGACGCGGTGGCGGTGGTCGCGCGCAGCGATCTCGGGCCCGCGCCGGTCCTGGTCGCCTACCTCCGCGCTCGCCGGGACGGGGCGGGCGACGAGTCCCGTGCCGCGAACGGCGACGAGGACGTCCGGGCGGCGGTGGATGTCGAAGCCGTGCGCGCCCACTGCCGGCGTCGACTCCCCGGGCACATGGTGCCGCTCGGGGTGGTCGTTCTCGACGCGTTCCCCACCACCAGGTCGGGCAAGCTGGATCGGCGCGCTCTGCCGGCGCCGGTACTCGGTTCTGTCCCAGCCGGTTTCCGGCCGCCCCATACACCGGCCGAGCGGGCGATCGTGTCACTCGTGGAGCAGGCGCTGGACCGCGAAGGTGTCAGCGTCTCGGACAATCTCTTCGCACTGGGCTCCGACTCGTTGCTGGCTGCCCGGATGGTGGCCCGCGCTCGTGTCGACCATGGGCTCGAGATCGCGCTGACCGACGTCTTCGATGCCGTCGACCTTGCTGATCTCGCCTCGCGCGCCGTTGTGACGTCGGCATCGGTCCAGTCCGCCGCAGACCTGCCGAGGCCGCCGCGTCCTGCCCGAATCCCGTTGTCGCAGGCGCAGACCCGGTTGTGGTTCATCAATCGGATGTCGCCGTCGGAATCCACCTACAACATGTCGGGGGCCTTGCGTCTGTCGCATGCGGCCGACGCCGACGTTCTGCTGCGAGCCGTCGTCGACGTCATGGACCGGCACGAGATCCTCCGGACCGTGTTCCCGGTCGTCGACGGTGAACCCGAACAACGAATCCTGGACCTGGAGGCGGTCGTCGATCGCCTCGGGACTGATGTCACCCTCGCGGGGAGCGCAGCCAGCGAGGTCGAGGTCACCACCGCCGTGGCGGCGATCACCGACG
This sequence comes from Gordonia sp. NPDC058843, assembly GCF_042743165.1. NCBI lineage: Bacteria > Bacillati > Actinomycetota > Actinomycetes > Mycobacteriales > Gordoniaceae > Gordonia > Gordonia sp. NPDC058843. The sequence goes on along the minus strand of NZ_JBHYNC010000039.1, from coordinate 16,741 downwards.
TGGGATTCGATCTGGCCGAGGAGATTCCGTTCCGGTACCGGCTGGTGACAGGCCATCCCGACGGCGATGTCATCGTGTTGGTACTTCACCACATCGCGGCCGACGGGCAGTCACTCCGCCCGCTGTTGCGAGATCTGATGACCGCCTACGACAGCCGGCGTGCGGGCGAGGAGCCGGACTTCCCGCCCTTGCCGATGCAGTACGCCGACGTCGCCGTGGAACGTGCCGAGACCCTCGGCACACCGGAGTCGCCATCGCCGTTCCTGGTGGAGGGGCTGGAGTTCTGGCGCGCGGAGTTGCGTGGGGCGCCGGATCTGTTGCAGCTCCCCACGGACCGCCCGCGCCCGCGGGTGATGTCGAGTAGCGGAGCGCACGTGGACACCGTGCTCGGTCCCGGTCTGACCGCGGGGATCCGGCAGCTCGCGAGGTCGCTGTCGGCCACCCCGTTCGCGGTCTTCCAGTCTGCTCTGGCGATCACGCTGGGCCGGTTGGCCGCCACCGACGATGTGAGTATCGGGACCGCTGTGGCCGGCCGGGACGATCCGGCGGTCGCCGAGCTGGTCGGGATGTTCGTCAACACCGTTGTCCTGCGCACGGCCTTGCATCCGGGGGACACCGTCGCCGACCTCGTCGCCGCCGCCCATCGCCGGTGCGCTCGTGCGATGGCGTGCGCCGACGTCCCGTTCGAGCGTGTCGTGGACGCTGTCGCCCCGCACCGGTCACCGTCGCACTCACCGCTGTTCCAGGTCGCGCTGACGGTACAGCCCGACCAGCTCGCCGAGCTCGCACGCTGGACCGGGTCCGCAGAAGTGCTCGACGCGCGGGTGCCGTCCGCGAAGTACGACGTGACCGTGTCGGTGACCGACCGTGGCGAGTGCTACGACGTCGAATTCGCCTACGCCACCGATCTCTTCGATGTCGGTACGGTCCGGCGCATGGCGGGGCACCTGGAGTTCGTCCTCGAGCAGATGGTGCGCGAGTCATCTCGGACCATCGGTTCGATCGACCTCCTCCGGCCGGACGAGACGGCCACCCTGGGCGTGCCGGCCAGGGGTGCGCGTCCCGAACAGACCCTCGCCGATCTGCTGGCTCAGGGTCTGGCCCGCGCCGATCCCGGTGCACCGGCTCTCGTGGGGGACAGCGCAGTGCGCTGGTCCGAGGTCGCGACCACCACCAATCAGATCGCACGCGTCCTGATCGACCGCGGCATCGGCCCGGGCGACGTCGTCGCCGTGAGCATCCCCCGCTCACCCCGTTCGGTCCTGGCCGTGCTGGGGGTGGCTGTGAGTGGCGCCGCCTTCGTCATGGTCGACCCCGGTCTGCCGGTCGCGCGACGGTCGGCGATGCTCGCAGACAGCGGGGCGGTTCTGTTGATCACGGCGGATTCGCCCCCCGTAGGTGACAGCGATCCATCGCAGGCCCGGTCATCGGCGACGGTGTCCTCTGTCCCGCACCTGATCCTCGACGACCTCGAGGTCGATCTGGGCATCGCGCGGCGGCCGTCGAATCCGGTTGCCGCCGCCGAGCGGGTCAGACCGATCTCTTTCGACGACGCGGCATACCTGCAGTTCACCTCGGGATCCACCGGGCGTCCGAAGGCTGCCTCGTTGACCCATGCGGGGTTCGCCGAGCTGGTCGCCGAGCAACAGCATCGGCTCGGCGCGGCATCGGACTCGCGCATACTCCACGTCGCCGCACCGGGTTTCGATGTCGCGGTCTGGGAGATCGTGTTCGCGGTGTGTTCGGGTGCCCAGCTGGTGATCAGCCCGCCGGACGTCTTCGCCGGTCCAGAGCTGGAGTCCGTCATCGCCCGGCATCGGGTCACGCACACGATCATGACCCCGACCGCGCTCGCCACGCTCGATCCCGGTGCGGTGCCCGAACTCGAAGTCGTGATGGTGGCGGGTGAGGCCTGCCCGCCGGATCTGGTCACGAGGTGGAGTGCCGCGGGCCGCCCGCTGCTGAATCTGTACGGCCCCAGCGAGACCACCATCTGGGCCACCGTCTCGGCACCCCTCGAGCCGTCGGAGCCGGTCACGATCGGTGGCCCGATCGCCGGAGTGGGCGTCAAGGTCCTCGATGCGTGCCTGCGCCCGGTGCCGGACGGCGTTCTCGGCGAGCTGTATCTGTCGGGGCGGGCGCTCGGGCGCGGTTACCACGGTCGGCCCGGACTGACGGCCGGCCGGTTCGTTGCTGATCCGTTCGACGCCGGTGGCCGGATGTACCGCACCGGCGACCTCGTCACGAGGACGCCGTGCGGCGACATCGTCTATCACGGCCGCAACGACTTCCAGATCAAGATCCGCGGCATGCGGGTCGAGCCCGGCGAGGTCGACGGGGTTCTCGCGAGTCATCCCGATGTGGAGACCGCGGTCACCGTCGGGATGTCGACGCCGGCGGGGGATACGGTGCTGGTGTCGTATGTGACCGCCCCGGCCGACCGAGTGCCGGCACCCGAGCACATCCTCGACCACGCGGCGGCCCGTCTCCCCGCGCACCTCGTGCCGCACACCGTCGTGGTGCTCGACGAGATGCCGATGACACGGACGGGCAAGGTCGACCGCCGCGCACTGCCCGAGGTGGAGATATCCCCGGCGCGTGAGTACGTCGCGCCGCGGAGCCGACTGGAAGGTGTCGTGGCTCAGATCTTCGCCGATGTCCTGGGGGTGCGGGAGGTCAGCGTGCACGACGGGTTCTTCGAGCTCGGTGGCAGCTCGCTGTCGGCGACCAAGGTGGCCTATCGCGTCGAACGGCACATCGGACGTCGTGTGCCGATGTCGCTGCTCTTCGAGAATCCCACCGTGGCGGATTTCGTGGCAGCGGTGGCGACGGTCGACCAGGCGGCGGCGGGTCGCATGCTGACACCGCGTGAACGCACACATGTCGTCGACCTCACCGGGGTCCAACGCGGACTGTGGTCCATCAACCAGATCGATCCGGCTTCGCCCGCGTACAACGTCGGCCTGACCCTGGAACTCGACGGCCGGCTGGATGTGCCTGCGCTCACCGGCGCGGTCGGCGATCTCGTTGCCCGACATGAGTCGCTGCGGACACGCTACCCACTGCACGACGGCGCGCCGGTACAGCTCATCATTCCCGCCGCAGATGCAGTGCACGCGTTGCGGATCCCGCTCGTCGACCTCGCCGGGGACCGGCTCGGTGTGCCCGCAGGCGACCGGTGGGACGCCGAGGTCGCCGCCGTCGTCGAAGCCGGTTTCGATCTGACCGGACCCCCGGCCGTCCGTGCGACGATCCTCCGACTGAGCGCGGACCGACACGTACTGGTGTTCGTCGTGCATCACATCAACGCCGACGGCGGTTCACTGGGTCCGCTGGCACGCGACCTCGCCGAGTTCTACGCCGCCCGCATCACCGGCCGGTCCGGGTCGAGGAGTGCCGTCGGGCAGCGGGTTCAGTTCGCGGACTACGCGATCTGGCATGCCGAACGTCTTCAGACCATGCGACCCGACGGTGTCACCGAGAGGCAGCGTCAACTCGAGTACTGGGGACGGCGCCTCGACCGAGCCGGGGAGCCGGCGACGATCCCGACCGACCGTCCCCGCCCGATGGAACCGCGCCATCTCGGCGGCGTCGTCGATCTCGACATCCCGTCGTCGACCGCCACGATGCTCGCCCAGATGGCACGGGTGGGCAACACGACCCAATTCGCCGTGCTGCATGCGGCGCTCGCGGTCCTGATCGGACGACTGTCGGGTAGCGACGACATCGTCATCGGCACGCCCTTCGCCGGTCGCGATGATCCCGCTCTGACCGACATGGTAGGGATGCTCGCGACCACGGTGCCACTGCGCACGCGGTTGCGCCTCGACGAGCCCTTCGTGGATCTGTTGCGTCGAGTGCACACCGACGACTTCGCCGACCTGGGACACACCGACGTGTCCTTCGACGAGATCGTCGACCACCTCGCCCGCACCGAGGGGGGGTTGGTCCGCCGGGGGCGACGCAACCCGCTGTTCTCGGTGATGCTCGCCTACCAGAACCTCGAATTCCCGGATGTCGAACTCGACGGCCTGCACGTCCGCTCGCGGTTGCCCGCGTCGTTCCCCGCCAAGGTGGATCTCGAGGTCATGCTCTATCCGGGCGACCCCGACGGCGTCGACCGCAACGGCGCGCTGGGCGGGCAGATCGCCTTCGACACCGACCTGTTCGATCCCGACACGGTCGCCCTGTTCGCCGAGCGGTATCGAAACCTGTTGAGCGACATCGTGTCGCGTCCGGACACCGCGGTCGGCGATCTCGCCCTCTGGGCGGAGCGGACCGTGGCCGACCACCGGGGAACCGATGTCGCACCGCTGCACGAGATCGTGTCGGAGGTCGCGGCCATCGCACCCGACACGGTGATCGGCGTCGCCGGGGCGCCACAGGTGACCTTCGCCGACCTCGAGGCGACTGCCGTCGCCATGTCGATCTCGGTTCCCGACGACGATCCGGCGGAGGCCCTGACGATCGCCGTGGCGACGCTTCTCGCCGACGCCGACAGGTCGATCGACGACGTGTTCGAGAGCGTGCGCACCGCCGCCGATGCCGTGCTGCACCGCGGCGCAGGCGCCGGACCGAGTGCGGTCCCGCGCAATCGTGTGGGACCCGCGTGACGTCGGACACCTCGATTCCCCGCGCGTCGGCGGGGCCCGTCCCGCCGTCGCCGCGCCGTCCCTCGGCGCTGCGGCTACTGGCGCTCGCCGCCACCCTTGCGGGCGACGCCGAGGCGATGACGGGTGCGGCGGGCCCGGTGTCCGTTCGCGACCTGCACCGCCGGGTGTCGGCCTCGGCGATCACCCTCGCCGCACGTGGCGTCGCACCCGATGCCGCCCTACGCGCGACGGTGACCGCGCTGATGCCGCGCGCGGGGCTGAGCGGTTCGCAACTCGCCGCCGCCGCGGCCGAGATCGTCGACGAACTCGATGCGCGGTTCGCCGAGATCCTGGGCTCCGGTGACCGCGAGTCGCTGCCCGGGCTCTTCCGAATCGCCGCGCGTCGTCGTCCCGATGCCATCGCCCTCTCCGATCTCGGCGGGGCGTCGATCAGCTATCGGGTACTCGACGAACGATCGGAACGGATGGCCCATGCGCTCGTCGCTCGGGGCGCGCGACCCGAGACCCTCGTGGGTGTCGCGCTGCCGCGCTCGGTGGACCTCGTCGTGGCATTGGTGGCGGTCCTCAAGACCGGCGCCGCATATCTGCCGCTCGATCGCACCCATCCGGTCGCGCGGCTGAACGGCATCGTCGACGACGCGTCGCCTGTCGTCGTCCTGGCCGGGGCCGAGACGGTCGAGGCCTGGGCGACGATGTCCGTACCGCTGTGCACTCCGCAGGACATGATGGCGCAGTACGACATCCGCGTCGACGGCGCGCAGCCCCCGCCGCTGCCGGAGCACGTGAGCGCGGAATCGAGTGCGTACGTGATGTACACCTCCGGGTCGACGGGGAGGCCCAAAGGCGTCGTCGTCACCCACGACAACGTGGTGTCGCTGCTGGCGGCACTCGACGCCGTCGTGGAGAGCACGCCCGACGACGTGTGGTCGATGTTCCACTCCTACGCGTTCGATGTGTCGGTCGGCGAGATCTGGGCGGCGCTGCGTGCCGGCGGGCGCCTCCTCGTACTCGACCACGCGACGACACGTGCCCCCGACGACGTGGTCGAGGCTTTCGACCGGCACGGGGTCACGATCGTCAACTTCACCCCGTCGTCGTTCTATCAGTTCGCTGCGACGGTCCGGCCGCCCCACGGCCGACGGTTGCCCGGATCTGTCCGACGCCTGCATTTCTCGGGAGAACTGCTCGACTACGAGCAGGTTCGCAAGTGGCAGTCCGACCGGGCGGCCGACGGATCGGGAACGAGGCCGGGCGCCGACGTCGCGGGCCCGCAACTGAACAACATGTACGGTCCGACCGAGACCACCGTCTACATGACCCGCCGCGAACTGACGCAGTCGTTTGTCGACGGGGCGAGAGCCTCCGACATCGGGACCCCGCTGCTCGGCTCGCGCGTGCACGTTCTCGACGGCCGCCTCGCGCCCGTGCCCGACGGGGTGCCCGGTGAACTGTATGTGTCCGGCGCCCAGGTCACCCGCGGATTCCTGCGGCGGCACGGTCAGACCGCCACGCGGTATGTCGCCGATCCGTTCGGGCCGCCGGGTGCCCGGATGTACCGGACCGGCGATGTCGGGGTGTCCCGCAACGGATCCATCGAGTTCGTCGGACGACGCGATGGTCAGGTGAAACTCCGCGGCTTCCGCATCGAGCTCGGTGAGGTCGAGTCGGCGATGTCGGCGCTGAACGGCATCGACGCGGCGGGGGCGGACATCCGCACGCTCGGTGACACCGAGCATCTCGTCGGTTATCTGGTCGCCGCCGACGGGGCTGGGGAGTCGGCTGCCGCCGACGGGGCGGGGGACTCGGCCGTCGCCGATGGTTTCACGCTGTCGGAGAACGACATTCGTGCGCGTCTCGCGAACGCGGTGCCCGACTACATGGTGCCCACGCGATTCGTCTGGCTTCCGCGTCTGCCGCTCACCGTGAACGGCAAGCTCGATCGTGGGGCCCTGCCCGACCCTGGGTCCGGCGACGGTCCGGCAGTCGCCGAGCCGCCGGCCACCACCATCGAGTCGGCGCTGGCTGAGCTCGTCGCCGAGATCCTGGGCGTGAGCGACGTCGGGGTCACCACGTCGCTGTTCGACCTCGGCGGCAACTCGCTCACCGCGACCCGGGTGGCTGCTCGGGCGGCCGAGCGGTTCGACACGACCGTCTCCGCGCGTGCGGTGTTCGCCGACCCGACGGTGCGTGGTCTGGCCGCGATCATCGAGGGGCGGGAAGACCGGGACGGTCCCGGGACCGGCGCCGCCGCGCGTCGGGTGCCCCTGCGCCGAGTCGACCGTGGCGGCGTGCTCCCGCTGTCGCCCGCGCAGCGTCGAATCTGGTTCCTCGAGACGCTGGACCCGGGTGGCGCCGGCTACCTGATCCCGGCTGTCCTCCGCCTGAGCGCCGCGCCGGGCCCGGGTCGCGGCGATGGTCGCCGGACTCCGGACCCGGCGGTCGTCGCCGCTGCGCTCGCGGATCTGCTTGCGCGCCACGAAGTGCTGCGCACGCGGTTCGTGTCGGTCGACGGCGTCCCCGAGCAGGTGATCGCCCCGGCGGGGGACCCTCGGCACGACGTCCGGGTGGCGTCCCCGATCGACATGCGCGGCGCCGACGAGGTCGACATCTCCGCCACGATCGCCGAGATCACCACTCGTGGTTTCGATCTCGAGGCTGCCGCGCCGGTACGGGCCCGCCTCCTGCGCGTCGCAGACGACGACGCGATCTTGGTCCTGGTCGTACATCACATCATCAGCGACGGTGGTTCGGTCGCGCCGATGGTCGCCGACTTCGTGGCGGCCTACCAAGCGCGCGTGGCCGGCCGGGAGCCCGGCTGGGCGCCGCTGCCGGTCCACTACGCCGACTACGCGGTGTGGCAGCACACGCGGCTCGGCGACACCGCCGATCCCGACTCTCTCGCGGCACGCCAACTCGACTACTGGCGGACCCGCCTCGCTGGTGTGCCGGAACTGATCGCGTTGCCGGTGGACCGGCCGCGCGCCCCGCTCCGCGACGACGCGGGTGCCGAACTGTCTTCGGTGTTCGATGCCGTCACCTGGAACGGGTTGAGACAGCTCGCGAGCCGGCACGGCGCGACGATGTTCATGGTCGTCCACGCACTGCTCGCGGTCACGCTCGTCCGGTCCGGCGCCGACGAGGACCTCGTCATCGGAACACCGGTGGCCGGACGGGGCGAGCGCGATCTGGATTCACTGATCGGGATGTTCGTCAACACACTGGCGCTGCGCAGCCGGGTGAGTCGTGAGGTCGCATTCACCGATCTCCTGGACGTCATCCGCGACATCGACGTGACCGCGCTCGATCACGCCGATCTCCCGTTCGAGACCGTGGTCGACGAGGTCGTCGCGGTACGGAACACCGCACACCCGCCTCTCGTCCAGGTCGCCCTCGCGTTCCAGAACGCCTCCCGGCCCTCGGTCGAGTTGCCGGGTCTCGTCGTGGCGGAGATCGAGGCCCCGGTCACCACGGCCAAGGTCGACCTGCAGGTCACGGTTCTCGATGAGCCGGGTCGCCCGGACGACGACGACACCCGCGTGATCGTCACCTACGCCACCGCCCTGTTCGACGCCGAGACGGTGGAGGCGTTTCTCCGTCGGATGATCGCCATCGCGCGAGCGGTCACGGCCCACCCGGACACGCCGGTCGGCGACCTGCCCACCGGCGACGACGATTCGGGCTCGGTGGTCGCGTCACCGGGCATCGCGCCGTCGAGGTCGACGCTGGCCGAACTGCTGGATGCGGCGATCGCCCTCAACCCCGACGGCATCGCGATCACCGAGAACCAGCGGTACCTGACCTACGCCGAACTCGACGAGGGGACGCGACGGCTGGCCGGTGCGCTCCGGGCGCGCGGTGCCGGACCGGGGTCCGTGATCGCCCTCGCCACACCGAGGTCACTCGGCGGGACGGTGGGGTTCTGGGCCGTGGCGCGAACGGGAGCAGCAGTCGCCCTGGTCGATCCCGCGCTGCCGGGCGAGCGCCTCCGCCACATGCTGAGCACCGTCGATGCACGGCTCGGTATTGCCTCGGCCGCCGTGGTCGCAGGTCTGGAGCAGTTGGCGGCCGCGGTGGAGTGGATCGTCGGCGAGAAGTACCACGGGGCCGAAAAAACCGGGAGGGACGAGACCGGCAGGGACGAGACCGGAATCGAGACGGCCGCCCGGCCGCCGCGACCAGATGACACCGCCTATGTCATCTTCACCTCCGGGTCGACCGGTCGGCCGAAAGGTGTCGCAGTCACCCACCGCGGGCTGGCCGATCTGGTGGCCGACGCGCGTGCGAGATTCGAACTCACGCCCACTGCACGCGTACTCCGTTTCGCAGCACCAGGTTTCGATGCCACTGTGTTCGAAACCCTGGTCGCGGTGGCGGCCGCGTCGACGATGGTCGTGGTGCCCGACGGCGTGACGGGAGGTGTCGAACTCGCGGCAATCCTGCGCCGGGAACACGTCACGCACGCGACCATCACCCCGACGGCCCTCGCCACGGTGTCCGACGCGACCTCTGCCGACGGGTTTCCCGACCTCGGGGTCATCTCCGTCGCCGGTGACGTCTGCTCGCCAGAACTGGTCCGCACCTGGTCGTCCGGTCGTGCGATGCGAAACCTGTACGGTCCCACCGAGGCCACCATCTGGGCGACGTCGTCGGCACCGATGCGCTCGGGGTCGGCAATCACCATCGGTGGTCCCATCGCCGGGATCACCGCCGCGGTGCTCGATCCGCGCCTGCACCCCGTTCCGGCCGGCGTGGCCGGTGAGCTGTACCTGGCCGGTCCCGCTGTTGCGGCCGGCTACGTCGGTCAGACCGCGCTGACCGCGGAACGATTCGTCGCCGCCCCGGTCACCACCGCCCCCTTCGCTGCGCCGGGGACACGGATGTACCGTACCGGTGACATCGTCCGGTGGCGCCGACGCGACGGGCGGTGGACGCTGGACTTCCTGGGACGCAGTGACTTCCAGGTCAAGATCCGCGGATTCCGAATCGAGCTCGGAGAGATCGACGCGGTCCTGGGGGAGCACGAGGCGGTGGATTTCTCGACGACCGCCGGTGTGCCGCACCCGACGTCGGGCGAGACGGTGCTGGTGTCCTGGGTACACGGTGTCGCCGGCGTTGCCCCCGACACCGGCGATGTGGCCGCGCACGCGGCCCGTCGACTGCCCGCTCACATGGTGCCCACCGTCGTCCTGCCGATCGACGAGATCCCACTGACCGCGGCCGGGAAGCTCGACACCAAGGCCCTGCCCACGCCGCGGTTCGGCGCGGACGTCCACGTCCGGGCCGAATCGGGTACCGAGCAGACCGTCGCGGCGGTCTACGCCGAAGTGCTCGGGCTCGCCTCCGCCGAGGAGGTGTCGGCCGAGGCGTCGTTCTTCGAGCTCGGCGGCACGTCGCTGTCGGCAACCCGGGTCGTGGCACGCCTGGGAGTTGCTCTCGGCGTCGAGATTCCGGTGCGAGCGCTGTTCGAGACGCCGACCGTACGGGCGTTGGCCGCCGCGGTCGACGCCGGGGATCACGCTCGCGGCGCCGACCAGCCGGCACTCGAGGCGATTCACCGCCCCGATCCGGTGCCCCTCTCCTATGCCCAGCGTCGGATGTGGTTCCTCAACCAGTTCGATCCGGCCTCGGCCGCCTACGTGATCCCGATCGCGGTCCGGCTTCGCGGCGACCTCGACGTGTCCGCGATGTCCGCGGCGGTTCTCGACGTCGTCGACCGGCACGAGGTGCTGCGTACGATCTACCCGACGATGCCGGCGGGCGGAGACGGACCCGCCGGCCCCGTGGAATCCGGATCACCGGATTCCGGCGCCGTGGACCTCTCTGCCTCGGCCGGTGGCGAACCCGTGGCGCACGTCCTGGACGACTGGGCCGAGCGCATCACGATCGGTCACACGGTGCTCACGCCCCGGGCCGTCGCATCGGCCGACGAGTTGGTCGGCCAGGAGATCCACGAGCTCGTCACGGCCACGTTCGACGTGACGATCGATCTGCCGATCCGGGCTCGCGTCGTCACCGTGTCGGCCACCGAGCACCTACTCGTCATCGCTCTGCATCACATCGCCGCCGACGGTGAGTCTGCCCCGGTGCTGGCGGCGGAGATCGCCCGGGCCTATCGCGCCCGGCGTTCGGGACGGGCGCCGGACTGGTCGGCCCTGGAGTTCCAGTATGCGGATTACGCGGTGTGGCAGCGACATCGGCTCGGCGACGCCACCGACCCCGATTCCCTGATGGCACGACAGCTGCGATTCTGGGGCGAGCGGCTGACCGGCCTGCCCGACGTCCTCCCACTGCCCACCGACCGCCCCCGCCCAGCCATGCCCGACGGTCGCGCGGCCACGGTGCGTTGGTCGTTGTCCGCACCGGTCGTCTCGCGCCTACGCGATCGCGCCGCCGCACGGCGCGCCACCCTGTTCATGGTCGCGCACACTGCCACCGCCGCGGTCCTCGCGCGCCTGACCTCGACGACCCGGATCGCGGTCGCCACACCTGTCGCCGGCCGTGGCCGGCAGGAGATCGACCAGCTGATCGGCATGTTCGTCAACACCGTGGTCCTGTCGGTCGACGTCGAGCCGCACCTCACTGTCGGCGCTCTGCTCGAACGGGTGAAGAACGCCGACCTCGCTGCGTTCGACAACGCCGACGTCCCGTTCGAGCGCGTGATCGACGCGGCGAACCCGAGGCGGATCGAGAACGTGGAACCGCTCGCGCAGGTCCTGCTCGTGCACACCACGACCGGCGCTGCATCGCTCGGCACACTCGTCGATCTCGACGCCGAATTCGTCGAGATCGAGGACACCGCGGCGAAATTCGATCTCGGCATCGGTTTTCGCGAAACCGTGGACGGCGGGCTCACCGGTTCGATCACCTATGCCACAGCGCTGTTCGATCCGGCGACCGCGGAGATGATCTCCTCGGCGCTGTCCTCGACACTCGCCGCCATCGCCGCCGACGTGGACCTCCCGGTCGCCGACATCCCGGTGCTGACTCCGGTCGAAGCTGCTGCGCAACAACGATTCTCGATCGGACGCACGGTTGTTCTGCCGGATCTCACGGTGCCGGCGGCATTCGCAGCCGCCGACCCGCTCCGATCTCCGGACGCGGTAGCGACGCGTTGCGGCGAGCGCACCCTCACCCATCGGGAGTTCGCCGCGCGGGTTGCCACCCTCGCCCGGGAACTCATCGATCTGGGGGTCGGCCCGGAGGACTGCGTCGTGGTCTGCATGCCACGGTCGGTCGAATTGGTCGTCGCGGTCCACGCCGTACTCGCCGCCGGAGGACAGTACCTGCCGGTGGCTCCCGACGCACCGATCGAACGTGTCCGGTACATGGTCGACACCGCGCGCGCGACAATCGCTCTGGTCTGCGACGACCGGGCACCCGCGGCGGATGTCGTCGGTCGCATGGTGGTGGTGGACGCCGGGAGTCCCGTCGACCTCGACACGGTCCCGGTCGCCGACATCGAACGCCGGTCGCCGCTGCGCCCCGAGCACGCGGCCTACACCATGTTCACCTCGGGCTCGACCGGGCGGCCGAAGGGCGTCACAGTGAGCCATCGCGCGGTGCTGAACCGGTTGCGTTGGGGTGCAGAGGAATTCGGGATAGGGCCGAACGACTCGATCCTGTTGAAGACGCCCTTCACCTTCGACGTGTCCGTGCCGGAACTGCTGACACCGCTGCTGACCGGCGCCAGGCTGGTGATCGCGCCCGACGATGCGCACCTCGATCCGCACTCGATCGCCCGCCTGATCGACTCCGAGCACATCACCACGGTGCACTTCGTCCCATCGCTACTCGCCGTCTTCGTCGATACTCTCCGGCCCGCTCGCGGCGCCGGTGTGATTCGGCCCGCTCGCTCCGCTCCCGGCGCCGGTACGCTTCTGCCTAGCCTGCGCCACCTCTACTGCTCCGGCGAAGCGCTGCCCCCGGCAGTCCTGCGGGCGACGCGCGCCGCGCTGCCGCATGTGCGCATCGTCAATCTGTTCGGTCCCACCGAGGCTGCGGTCGAGGTCACCGCGGCGACACCGGACCCCGGTGCCGACGTGGTGCCGATCGGGCGACCGGTGTGGAACACCCAGACCTTCGTCTTCGATGCGCGGCTGCGGCCCGTGCCGGCCGGAGTGACCGGCGAGCTGTATCTGGGAGGAGTCCAGCTCGCCCGTGGATATGCCGCGCGTCCCGAACTCACCGCCGACCGCTTCGTCGCCGATCCCGCGGGCGGTGGATCGCGCCTGTACCGCACCGGCGACCTCGTCCGACGCAATCGTGCAGGCGACCTGGAGTATCTGGGGCGCAGCGACTTCCAGGTCAAGCTCCGCGGTCAGCGCATCGAGCTCGGTGAGATCGAGGCAGTCCTGTCCGAGGTGCAGGGCGTCCGCCAGGCCGTTGTCACCGTCGCGAGCGCGCCGGGCGGCTCGGATCACCTGGTGGGTTACCTCATCGGACCGGACAGTGCGCGATCTGTCGGGCACGCACGGGAGGCCGTGGGCGCGTCGTTGCCTCCCTACATGCGGCCGACGCTGTGGGTGTCGCTGACCGACGCCCCGCTGGGCAGCACCGGCAAGCTGGACCGGAAATCACTGCCCGCGCCGCGATTCGACCCGTTGTCGGCGGCCGAGGACACGGATGCTGCTCCCGTCGGGGCGACGGAACAGACGGTCGCCGCGATCGTCGCGTCGGTGCTCGGGCTCGAGGACGTGCCGGTGACCCGTTCGTTCTTCGAGCTCGGCGGGGACTCGATCGCATCCATCCGGCTCACGTCGATGCTGCGCGCCGCTGGGCTGCACCTGACACCACGCGATGTCTTCGCGGCGTCGACCATCCGTGAACTCGCCCACGTGGCACGAACGGAGTCGGTCGCCGGACTCGACGAATTGCCCGGCGGGGCAGACGGTCCGGTCGGGATGACCCCGGGCCTGGCATGGATGCTCGAACTGGCCGACGAACCGGACGACCTCGCGGACTTCTCGCAGAGCACCGTGCTCACGCTTCCGGCCGAGGCCGACGTGCCGGCATTACGGGCGGTGGTGACGGCCGTGGCCTCGGCCCATCCGATGCTGACCGCGTCCCTACGGGTCGATGCCGACGGTGGGCCGACCGTCCGCGCGGGTGATGGGACCCCTGAGGACGTCGCGGTCGAGATACTCGACCTTTCCGACATCCCGGGTCCGGGCGCCGGGGACGCGTTGCCTGCGGCACCCTCGGTGGACGACGCCATCCGGCATGCCCATGCGCGAGCCCTCGCCACGCTGTCGCCCGCCGACGGGCGCCTGCTCGCCGCGATCGGTGTCCGATTCGCCGACGGCAGTGGCCGGGTGGTGATCGCGGCCCATCATCTCGGCGTCGATGCCGTGTCGTGGCCGACCATCGTGGCGGGCCTGGGCCGCGCGTGGTGGCAGTACCGCAACGGGGAGTCCCCGGTCCTCGAAGCATCGGGCACCTCATTCCGGCGCTGGGCGGGCGTGCTGGCCGGACTCGCCGACCGGACGACGGAGATCGACTGGTGGTCGCGTCAGCTGCCGCCGACACCGCCGGGGTGGGTTGTCGATCGCGCCCGGGACAGACTCGCCACCACGAACTCGGTGACCCGCGTCGTCGAACCCGGTCTCGCGGAACGGGTGCTGGGCTCAGTCGTCGAGGCGTTCGGCGCGCGCGCGGACACCGTGCTGGCCGCCGCGGTCGCGTTCGCGGTCCGGCATTCGGAGACAGCGTCGGGTCCGGTGTCGATGATGATCGAGAACCACGGCCGTGAAGAGGGTGTCGCGCCCGGTGCCGACCTGGCCGAGACCGTCGGGTGGTTCACCTCGTTCGTGCCGGTGAGCGTCGAGGTGCCGGGGACGGCGGAGACAGCCGGCGTCGCGGGTCCGGTCCAACCCGCGCAGGACGTCACCCCGGGGCGTCGCCTGGCGGCGATGGTGAAGGCGCTCAAGGACACCCAGGCTCGGATGCCGGACAACGGCATTGCGTTCGGACCCCTGCGATGGTTGCGGACCGACTCGCCGCTGCGGGGTCGGCCCCTCCCTCCGATCACCGTGAACTATCTGGGGCTGCTGGGTGGCGGGGACATCGACGACACCGGCATGGTTGCCATGGAATTCGTGCCGGTCCCGGACGCGCCGTCACTTCCGCCGTCGGTTCGGGGGGACATGATGGCGCTCGCCGCACTCACCGTGACGGTCGGCTCGGTGGTGACCGCCGGCGGTCGTGTGCTGCGGGTGGACCTCACCGCCCCGGAGGCGTTGCTCGACCAGGCCGCGCTGGCCGGCATCGCTGATCGCTGGGCGTCCGCGTTGTCGTCGTTGGCATCGTACGTCGACGCCGTGGGCGATCCGGGGCCCAGTGAGACCGATGTGGTCGGCGGGCTGGATCAGGCGGACATCGACCACGTCCTCGCCGCCGAGTCCTGGACAACACCCACTCGGACGCCGGCCGCGATCTGGCCGCCGACGCCGCTGCAACAGGGATTGTTCTACGAGTCGGAGCGGTTGACCGGCGCCGATCCCTATGTGACACAGTCGATCATCGAGTTCGACGGCGATCACCCAGTCGACACTGTCCTGCCGGCGATCCGCGAACTGCTCGCCAGGCAACGCGTCCTGCGTTCGGGCTTTTCCCGCACCCCGTCGGGCCGGCTGGTGGTGGTCGTACCGCCGGAGGACCACCCGGCGATCATCGAGCCGGACTTCCGTGGTGTCGATCTGACGGATCTGAACATCGCCGACGCAGCGGCCAGGATCGTGGAGATCGCCGCGGAGGATCTGCGTCGCCCGTTCGTGCTGGACTCTCCGCCGCTCATCCGCTTCTCTGCGGTGTCGCACGACACCGTGACCGGCCCGGCTCACACGCTGGTGATCACCGCCCACCACATCATCCTGGACGGCTGGTCGGGACCGATTCTCGTCGCCGATCTCTTGGCGGCACATCTCGGCCGGCCTGCGATCACTCCTGCCCTCGACTTCGAGTCCTACCTCGTCTGGCTCGACCGTCGCGACATCGCGACCGCGATGGCTGCCTGGAGTGAGCACCTCGCCGGCATCGGACCGACCCTCGTCTGCCCGCAGGACCCCCGCTCCGATGGCGAACCCCGCCGGCACCAGGTGACCGTTCGGGTTCCGGCGGACAACCGGGCGGCGCTGGAACACAAGGTGCGTCAGCTGGGCACGACGACGAGCACGGTGCTGCACGCGGCGTGGTCGATCGTGTTGTCCCGGTTCACCGGCGAGCAACGAGTCATCTTCGGTGAGACGGTGTCCGGGCGGCCCGCCGACCTCGACGGTGCCGACGGCATGATCGGTCTGTTCATCAACACCGTGCCGGTGGTCGCCGACGTCGACCCACGTCGGTCGCTGGCCGGGCTCATCGATGAACTGCACCGCGCCCGCGCCCGGATGCTGGACCACCAGTTCGTCGGGCTCGGCGACATCACCGCGGCGACGGGACATGCGCGGCTCTTCGACACCCTCGTCGTCTTCGAGTCCTATCCCGTCGACGTGGACATGGTCGTGGAGGGGTCGCGGACCTCGGGCCTGGAGGTCCGCGATGTGAGCACCTCCGATGCCACTCATTATCCGTTGGCGCTCATCGCCGCACCGGAGGGCGACGACCTCTGCCTCACCGTCAAGGCTGATCTGGCCGTCGTCGGGGACGGGATCGCCGAGGTGATCGCGACGACGCTGACCGACCTTCTGGACGCGGTGATCGACGACCCGACTGTGCCGGTCGCGGCGCTCGATCCGATGCCGGCCGCGATGCGCTCGACGGTCGAGGGTTGGTCGCGTGGTGTTGGGGTGGGGTTGGGGTGGTCGGGTCGTTCGGTGGGGTCGGTGGTTGCTGAGCGGGTGGGGTTGTCGGTGGGTTCGGTGGCGGTGCGGGTGGGTGAGCGGGTGGTGTCGTATGGGGAGTTCGGTGGGTTGGTTGGGGGTGTTGCGCGTCGGTTGTCGGGGTTGGGTGTGGGTGTGGATTCGGCTGTGGGTGTGGTGATGTCGCGGTCGTTGGAGTTGTTGGTTGCGGTGCATGCGGTGGTGGCTGTGGGTGGTCGGTATGTGCCGGTGGAGGTGGATGCGCCTGCGGAGCGGGTGGGGTTCATGTTGGAGACGGCTGGTGTGGGTGTGGTGGTGGTGCGGGCGGGTGAT